>JAHBXN010000005.1:0-300000 GCA_019636475.1 Phycisphaerae bacterium | reverse complement strand
CGGCGCGGTCGGAGGATCGAATGTCATCCTTAGAGTTTGTGAAAATACCGGCGGATTGACGTCGGATTCCGCGAGCGGGCGGAAAACCGTCAATCCTGGAGAGTTCTGCAAAATGCTCGCCTCGTTCAACTTCGGCACCTACGGACGCTGGTTGCCGCCCCAACTCTCGGAGCACGGCCATCGAATCGACCATCTCATCGATGTTGTGCATTACTTCATGTTTGCCTTGTTTGTCGGTTGGGGCATTTTTTTCCTGTATACATTGATCCGCTTCCGGAAGCGGGAAGGCCATCGCGCCATCTACGAACCGGTTAGCGGCAAGGCATCAAAGTATGCGGAGGTTGCCGTCGGTGCGTTCGAAGTGTTCCTGCTCGTCGGTCTCTCGATGCCTGTCTGGGCTGAATACAAGAATCCGCCGCCGGATCCGACGAATATGCTCGAGGTTCGCGTAATCGGCGAACAGTTCCAATGGGATTTCCATTACCCTGGCCCGGACGGTAAATTCGGCCGGACTGATTCGAAGTTCATTACCGGCACAAATCCGATTGGTCTTGACGAAGCAGACCCGAATGCCGCCGATGACATCCAGACCATCAATGAGTTTCACATTCCGACGGGCCGCGATATCAATGTTCGGATCACTTCGAAGGACGTGATTCATTCGTTTGCCATTCCGACCATGCGTGTTAAGCAGGATGCCATACCCGGCATGGAAGTGCCTGTCTGGTTCAAGGTGAAGGAAGGCGCGACGACCGAAAAGCTCAAGGAGGAAATGACGCAGGAGTACGACACGGCGTCGGCCACATGGTACAAGCTGCGGCACCATGTTTCCTGCGAGGATTATCGTGACAAGTCCGGGCAGATCATTCTGGCGAAGGGTTCGGACCTTGGCTCGACGCATACTGACGGCACCAAGCTGATCGACGACCTGCGTGCGGCGGGTGTGGAGCGAATCAAGCTGCAGCCGCGCAACCCGCTCGAAGTGATCTGCGCCCAACTTTGCGGCAACAGTCATTTCAAGATGAAGGCTCAGATTATCACGCACGATGCCGCCGGCTTCGATGCATGGGTGAAAGAGCGGTCCACACCGGTCGAGATTGATTTCGGCGGCGATTTCTGATCACGTTTCTGGTTGTCCAGGGAAATTCAAAATGGCAAATGCTCATGCACACGCGCCAGGCCACGATCATGCCCATGACCACGGTCATGATCTGCCGTTCTGGCGAAAGTACATATTCTCGGTAGACCACAAGGTCATCGGGGTTCAATACACGGTCACGGCGCTGGCGTGTCTGTTCTTCGGTTTCTGCCTGATGATGATCATGCGGTGGCAGCTCGCCTACCCGAACCAGCCGATCCCATTCATCGGTCAGTTCCTGGGCGGGACCCTCGTGGGTGCCTTGCCGGCGGAACTCGGCGGCGGCTTCATTCTGACCGGAGACGGATACAACGCCCTGGGAGCGATGCACGGCACGATCATGATCTTTCTTGGCGTCGTGCCGCTTGCCGTCGGCGGTTTCGGCAATTTCGTCCTGCCGTTACAGGTGGGCGCGCCGGACATGGCATTTCCTCGACTCAATATGTTGAGCTACTGGATCTTCCTCCCGGGCGCGCTGCTGATGCTCGCCAGCTTCTTCATGCCCGGCGGCGCAGCGGCATCCGGCTGGACGTCTTATCCGCCGCTATCTGTGACGGCCAAGAACGGTGAAACATGGTGGCTCCTTGCGATGGTGCTGATCATCACATCGTCGCTGCTGGGTTCGATTAATTTCATTGTCACGGTCGTGCAACTCCGCGTGAAGGGTCTTTCATTCTTCCGCCTGCCGTTCTTCGTGTGGGCTCAGTTGATTACATCTTTCCTGCTTCTGCTTGCATTTCCGCCGCTCGAGGCCGCCGGTGTTCTGCAATTGATGGATCGCCTCGCGGGGACGAGCTTTTTCATGCCCTCGGGGTTGGTGGTCTCGTCCGTCGTACAGGATCAACTCGCGGGCGGCGGCAGTCCGCTGCTTTGGCAGCACCTGTTCTGGTTCCTGGCTCATCCCGAAGTGTATGTGCTGATTCTTCCTGCGATGGGAATCGTCTCGGAGGTCGTGGCCAACAACACCCGAAAGCCGCTGTGGGGCTACAAGTCGCTTGTCTATTCAGCGATCTTTCTCGGATTCATGTCGTTCATCGTGTGGGCGCACCACATGTTCATGACCGGGATGGGAACAACGCTCAGCACTTTCTTCCAGGCCACAACGATGATCATTTCAGTACCGTCCGTCATCATCCTGACGTGCCTGATCATCAGCCTCTGGGGTGCCGCGATGCGGTTCAATACACCCATGCTTTTCGCGCTCGCCTTCCTGCCCATGTTTGCGATCGGCGGACTGACCGGACTGCCCCTTGGGTTGACGGCCTCTGATATCCATCTGCACGACACGTACTATGTCATCGGGCATTTCCATTATGTCGTCGCGCCCGGCACCGTCTTCGCATTGCTGGCCGGCGTCTATTTCTGGTTTCCGAAGGTTACGGGTCGCCGAATGAGCGAGACGCTGGGGCAACTCCACTTCTGGCCGTCGTTTGTCGCGATGAACGGCATCTTTATGCCGATGTTCTTCATGGGAATGGCGGGCGTCCTGCGTCGGCAATTCGATCAGACAGAACAGCTGCATGGAGCGGCCGTTCACGGGCTCACTGTCATGTCATCATGGTCCGCCTGGCTTCTGGGGGCGGCTCAGATTCCTTTCATCATCAATTTCTTCTGGAGCATCTTCGCCGGCAAAAAAGTCGGCGCGAATCCCTGGGAGGCGACGACGCTTGAATGGTCGGCTCCGTCGCCCCCGCCTCACGGCAATTTCATCGGCACGCCCGTCGTGTGCTGCGGGCCGTATGAGTACAGTGTTCCCGGCGAAACGCGCGATTTCTGCATGCAAGCCGGAAAGATGGAGGCATAGCCGTTGTCCGATATTCCGATTCCACACGATATTGAACCTCATCCGCTCACACGGATGTACAACGGCAAGTTCGGCATCTGGCTGTTCCTTGCTTCGGAAATCATGCTCTTCGGCGCGCTATTCAGCACGTACGTGCTGCTTCGCGTCGGGGCTGCGCCCGGAACGTGGCCGATCTACGGCGCACCGTCCGTGCACGGGCACGAAGTACTGAACGTACCGCTGGCCACGCTGAACACGGTTGTGCTCATCACATCGTCCGTGACGATGGTGCTGGCGTGGGCCGCATTGAAGGTCGGCGAGCTGGGCAAGGGCCGCATGTATCTGCTCGTGACATTCCTGCTTGCCGGCACTTTCATGGTGGTGAAGTACTTCGAATACAAGTCGAAGCTCACGCACCATCACATTGTTCTGCGTGAAGCGCCGAGCGATGACTCACTGAAAAAGGCCGTCGGTCACCTGACCGTTCAGACGAACGCCGGCGAGCGCGATCTCTGGTATGTGAACGGACACGTCACCGAGAACAACGAGGAGCAGGATTACGTCAAGATCGTGCCGGATCCGGTAAAGGCCCCTCACGGCGCGAAATCTGAATCACATGCCGCGGACGCGCACGCCGCAGGCTCACACGATCCGATTCTGATCGATCGTTCGTTGATCAAGCGAATCTCGGTCTGGGGTCCGCAGGCAAGCACCTTCCTCGGAATCTACTTTACGCTGACGGCGCTGCACGGCCTCCACATTCTTGGCGGCATGGTTGTCATCCTCTATCTTTATCTCACAGCGTCCGGCTGGTGGAAGCGCTCTCCGGATAAGCTGGTGAATCGGGTCGAGTGTACCGGCCTGTATTGGCACTTTGTCGACCTCGTCTGGATTTTTCTGTTCCCCGTGTTGTACCTCCTCTAATCGAAGGAGAATTCGGCGATGGGCTCTACCGCTGCGGAAATCAAGAAACACGTTCAGCTCTACATGATGGTATTCGGCGCGCTGCTCGTCCTGACGGGCGTGACCGTCGGTGTGGCCTATCTGGATGTCGGCATCCTGGCGGGCATTGTGATCGCGCTTTTTGTAGCGTCGATCAAAGGTACTTTGGTCGCATGCTATTTCATGCACCTTCTTACCGAGCGCGGGATGCTCTACTGGATTCTCGCGCTGTGTGGCCTGTTCTTCGTCGTCCTTTTGCTCTTGCCGGTCATTACCACGCATGACAACCCGATGGCCGGATTTGTCGATCCGATCTCCGGAAAGTAAAGGTGCGGGAGGCGTGCCGTGTCGTTGAAGGCTTTTCATATCGTTTTCATCGCGGGTAGTGTGATCCTGGCAGTCGGTTTCGGCGTCTGGGCGGCGAGGGAGTATTCGTCCGCGGGCGACAGGACGATGCTGGTGATGTCTGGCAGTTCCTTTGCATCGGCGGCCGTGCTGATGGTCTATGGACGCTGGTTTCTCCGAAAGTTAAAGGCTCACAGCTATGTATGATGGAAAACTTGGCATCTTGCGAGTCAACCGAAAGCGATCGGCTGTCTGGCTGATGCTCGCCACACTGTTGTTCGTGCTTGCCAGCGCTTCGGATGCGTGGGCCTGCGCTGTTTGTCAGGGTGATGCCGACTCCGATTTGACGCGCGGGGCCAAGGCTGGCGTGATACTGATGGTGGCGGTTACCTATGTACTGCTGCTGGGTGGGGGGGCGTTGATTGTGTCGTGGATCGTTCGCGCGAGGCGAATGGGAACGTCATTGTAATGTCTGGCTTCCGATCGGAAATACCGCAATCATACATCTCCGCGAGCGCATCACCGAATGATCGGCACGGCCGCGCGGAGCGCCGGCTCCATGCGTATGCGTGCGTCGTGGCGTGTTGCACGCTTGTCCTGATAACGGCAGGCGGAATGGTAACGAGCACCGGCAGCGGGCTTTCCGTGCCCGATTGGCCCAATTCTTACGGCGATAACATGTTTCTTTTTCCGCCGAGCAAGTGGGTCGGCGGCATCTTGTACGAGCATGTCCATCGCCTGATCGCATCGACTGTCGGACTATTGACGATCGGACTGGCCGTCGCAGTGCAGCGCGTCGATCATCGGAAATGGATGCGTCGTCTCGGGTGGTCGGCGCTCGGCGTGGTGATCGCGCAGGGGCTGCTTGGCGGGATGACGGTGATCTTTCATCTTCCAACATGGATTTCCGTCTTTCATGCGTGTCTGGCGCAGACGTTTTTCTGCATCATCGTTGCGATCGCCGTCTGCACTGGGCCGCTCTGGCGGAATCGTCCGCCGGAGCGAAGTCGCGTGGAAAAAGGGGCGATGCGTGTCGCAACCGTGGCACTGACTTCGCTGGTCTTCGGTCAGCTCTTTCTCGGCGCCCTGATGCGGCATTCGCATGCTGGATTGGCGGTGCCGGATTTCCCACTGGCGTATGGGCGGCTCCTCCCGGGCTTGAGCGAGGCGGATGTTGCGGCGTATAACCACGAACGAGCCTTCACATTCTTCTTGCCCGAGGTCTCCGGATTTCAAATCGGCGTCCACCTGCTGCATCGCGCCGGAGCGCTGATCGTGATCGTCGCCGTCATTGTCGCGCTCTGTGTGGTCATTCGGCGGCCGGCTCCGGGGCCCATTGCACGGCCAGTGATGCTGGCGGCGCTGCTGGTTGCGGCACAGGTCGGACTTGGCGCATGGACTGTGCTTTCTGGCAAGGCGCCCTGGATCGCGACGGCGCATGTCGCGACGGGTGCGATTCTCCTCGGTGTTTCGTGGACGGCCGTGCTGCGCGTGATCGGATTCACCAGGACGGCTCGGCTGCCTCGAACAGGAACTCAGTCTGCAGAGCGTCTGTGCGGCTCCGCGACAATCAAGACCGCTGATTTGGCTGGAGGCGCAGTAGGTTGACTCCACCGCTCGATATGTCAATCACAGCGCCGTTGTCCGCGAGCCGAGCGGCCGCATCCCCGATTCGCAACCGCGTCGCGGACTTCCTGCAACTCTCAAAGTTCCGGCTGAGTTTGCTCGTCCTTGCAATGACCGCGGTTGGATACGGTCTGGCCGCTGGATCGTCGGCGACGGCCGCGGGTCTTTTTCATGTCATTTTCGGGACGGCCTTGGTCGCATTTGCGGCAAATGCGGGCAATCAGGTGATGGAACGACGCCACGATGCCCGCATGGTGCGGACCTCGGGTCGGCCGATTCCAGCCGGTCGGGTGACACCGCTTGGCGGCGTCGTTTTCAGCGTGTTGACCGGCGCGGGCGGATTTGCATACCTGCTGCTGGTTGTCAATTCGCTGGCAGCTTTACTTGCGCTGTCGACGCTGGTTCTGTATCTGGTTGTTTACACGCCGTTGAAACGGGTTACAAGTCTGAACACGCTGGTTGGTGCGGTACCGGGTGCAATCCCGCCGATGATTGGCGTGGCGGCTGCCGCGGGGGCACTGACCGTGGATGCCTGGCTGCTTTTTGCCATTTTGTTTGTCTGGCAGATTCCGCATTTTTTCTCGATCGCATGGCTCTATCGAGAGGATTATGCCAGGGGCGGATATCGCATGCTGAGTGTCGTCGATCCCAGCGGCCGGTCGATCAGCCGGCAGACGATTCTTTTCACGATCGCTCTGTTGCTTGTGTCGCTGACGCCGGCATTTGTCGGTCGGGCCGGCATGGCCTATCTATTCGGAGCGGGGACTCTTGGTTACGGCCTGCTCATCTGTGCGATCCGATTTGCCTGTTCGCGCGATCGTCGATCGGCTCGATCGATGCTGCTGGCTTCGATTGCATACCTGCCGCTGCTCGCGGGGCTGTTCATGGCCGGCCGATGGCTGGTTTGAGGTCGACTTTGTCTCGCGTGGACGTCTGCGGATCGGAGCCTTCGTTTCGCGCATGCCCGCGTTTGTTCCGAATGGCATTTGGGGGGCATCGCGGTGTGACATGCAACGACCGCGCGTTGCTGCGAGGTAGGGTGCCAGAGTCGTGTCCATCGTCACTGTCGAGAACATCCACCATCGATATGGTTCGCAACTCGCGCTCGACGGTGTCTCCTTCAATGTATCGTCGGGCGAGTGCTTCGGACTTCTGGGCCCGAACGGCAGCGGCAAATCCACGCTTTTCAAAATCCTGACAACGCTGCTTCCTCCCACGATGGGCCGGGCGACCATCGCCGGCTACGACGTCGTCAATCAGCGTGAGCTCGTTCGCGGTCGGATCGGGGTTGTGTTTCAATCACCCAGCCTCGATGCGCAACTGACCGTTCGCGAAAATCTGATGCATGGCGGACGTCTTTACGGACTAATGGGATCCTCGTTGCGTAGCCGGGTTGATGAAGTGATGGCCACTCTGGGTGTGACCGAACGCTCCGGCTCGCTTGTGAAGACACTCTCGGGGGGGCTGAAACGCCGGGTCGAACTGGCGAAGTGCCTGCTGCACGAGCCGTCGCTGCTGATCCTCGACGAACCGTGCAACGGACTGGATCCGCGGGCCCGCAAGGAACTCTGGCAGCATCTGCTTGCGGCCAGGCAATCCCGTGGAACAACGCTGCTGCTCACGACGCACGACATGGACGAGGCCGACCGATGCGACCGACTGGCGGTCTTCGATCGCGGACGGGTCGTCGTTATTGGCGAGCCTGATGAATTGAAGCGGCGAATCGGTGGCGAGTGCGTGACGATCGATTCGGACGATGCCGATTTGCTGGCACGAGACATCACCGAGCAACTCCGCGTGAAAGCGGGCTGTGTAAACGGCGTGGTCCGTGTGGAGGCTCCGGATGGCGCCCAGTTGATGGCGCGGCTGCTTGGTCAATTTGGTACACGAATCCGGTCCATCACACTGGGTAAGCCGACTTTGGAGGATGTGTTCATCCATGAAACGGGGCATCGCTTTGAAGACGCCACCGAGCGCAACGGAGTGGCGAAATGACTCCTGAGTCTGCTGCCAGCATGAAATCCGTGTCGCCGTCCGATGCAGTCGTCGGTTTGTGGCTACCGTGCCGGACGCTCATCCAGAGGGAGATCGTCCGATTTCTGCGGCAGCGCAGTCGCATCATTGGTGCCCTGGGAACGCCATTGATTTTCTGGTTGATGGTCGGCGGCGGGCTTGGGAGGTCGTTTTCATTGGGGGCGTCCGGCGGAGTCACTGAGGGCGCCGCGTCGATGACTTACATGCAGTACACATTCCCCGGCGCGCTCGCGGCAATTCTCCTGTTCACATCAATATTCGCGATGATCTCAATCATCGACGACCGGCGCGAAGGTTTCATGCAGGGCGTGCTCGTTGCGCCGGTACCGCGCCTGGCGATTGTTCTGGGTAAGGTGATGGGCGCTTCGATCTTGGCGATCGGCCAAGCTGCTGTCTTTCTGCTGCTTGCGCCGACGGCCGGCGTACCGTTGAGCATTGAGAGTTTTCTCCTTACGGCCGCAGCGATGATACCAGTCGCGATTGCAGTGACGGCGCTCGGATTCTGGCTGGCGTGGATCATGGACTCGACACAGGGCTTTCACGGCATAATGAACCTGTTATTGATGCCGATGCTGGTTCTGTCAGGCGCTTTCTTTCCGCCTTCGGGATCGGCCGCCGTGCTTCGGTGGATTACGCTGGTCAATCCGATGACTTACTCGGTCGCGCTGCTGCGACATGCCGTATTTCCCGGTGGTTCGGAGGCTGTCGGACATGTCATCGATTTGTGGGCAGCGCTCGGCGTCACAGTGGCGTTTGCCCTACTCATGATCGGAATATCGATTTTCGTCGCAATCCGAGATTCCGCCAGGGCGGCCCAATAGACCTCCGGTCCGATTGGCGGCGTCGATTCGGCCAGCATGGTTTCATCGCCGCGTCCAGCGGCTTCGCGACGATTTGTCGCAATTGCACTGTGAAATTAGAATTAGATGGCATGATCCACTCATCACGTGAAGAAGCCCGACTCAATTCGGATGTCTCGTCTGCAAGCTCGGTCGATCCGCCGTTGCCGCCACCCCCAGCCGGTTCACGCCCGGATCCCGTCATTACCCGGCGATTCTGGGTTCTGATGGTCGTCTCACTGGTCTTCGTCGGAAGTCTGGCATACTTGCAGTTTCGCCGAGTCGATGAAGCCCGATTCGGCAAGGGGCGGTCAATTGCCGCACAGCAGCGGCTGCCGATTATTGGCGAAGTACCCGATTTCAAACTGATCGATCAGACCGGTCGAACGGTCACGCGGGCGGATCTAATAGGCAAGGTCTGGGTCGCGGATTTCATCTTCACCACATGCGGCGGTCCATGTCCCATCATGACGCAGAGAATGCGAGAATTGCATCAAGCGCTTTTCACGCGCGGCGCGAAGAATGTCGTGACCGTTTCTTTCACGGTCGATCCTGAGACGGATACGCCCCCGGTCTTGCTGCAGTATGCTCGCCAGTTCAATGCCGACGCGATGGATTGGATCTTCCTTACCGGAGATACGTTGTCCATATACGATCTATCACGCAGCGGCTTTAAACTGCCAGCGACAAGGATGGACGAAGGCGAACATCAGGTCGAGCATTCCCCGCGCTTTGTGCTGATCGATCATCGCGGACAAATTCGAGGTTACTACGAGATCATCACGGACGAAGAAATGGCATGGCCGCGGAGCGAAGTCTTTGGCCGGCCGATGCCTCAGGCGACCCGTGACCGCCTTCTCGCTGACATCATGTGGCTTCTTCGCGAGGTCAATCGGTGACAGTCCAGGATCTGCCGCATCTGAACGCGACGCTGAACGCGGTGGCCACCCTCATGATTCTCGCCGGCTTTGCGATGGTGCGGTCGAAGCGAATCATCGCGCACCGGGCGTGCATGCTTGGCGCGGTGGCGGTCTCTTCTGCATTTCTCGCCAGCTATCTTGTCTATCACTTCAACGTGGGTTCGGTGAAGTATGAGGGCGTCGGCACGATCCGAGCCGTCTATTTCTTCATTCTTATCTCTCACGTCGTTCTGGCTGCTGTCGTTCCGGTATTGGTGGGGATCACGCTGTATCGTGCCTTTCGGAACCAGATCGATCATCATCGGCGGATCGCGAGATGGACATTGCCAATTTGGCTGTACGTCTCCGTCACGGGTGTGATCGTCTATTGGATGCTTTACAGAATGTGATGTGCGGTCCATCGCGCAAAACAAAGCGGGGTCGCCCGTCAAAGAGCGACCCCGCGAAGTAATCAACTTGTTTTCGAATGTCCGGCAATCCTCTTTAGCCGATCGCCGGACCGCCACACGATGCAAAATCGATCAGCGTTCGGTCGAGAAGACCTCGAAGTTCGCCACGTCATCGATCGTGCCGTACTTGCCATCCTTACCGGCGCTGAGAATGATGAAACGATCGCCCTTGACCGGCCGCGGCCAGACAATGTTGGTCGTGTTCGTGACATCATAGGTTGTCGCCCGGATCGAGCGGATGAACTCGGCAAAGTTGCCGGAGGTCGCCGTCACCAGCGAGGCTGAATTCGGATAGGGCGTCGGGAGGCCGATGTTCGCGTCGGCGATGCGATGCGGCGAGCCGGCATAGCTCGTGAAGTAGCGGTTATCCGCGCCGTCATAGACGCCGTCGCCGTAGGCCGCGCCGGTGGTTCGTTGAACGATCGGCGTGTTCTGATTGGCCGAAGGATTAGCACGATAGTAGAGGATCGGCCAGCCGAACTTGTCACGGAAGACCTGGCACTTCAGGCCGTCGATCGTCGGCTGTACCTGGTTCAGGTTGGTGTACTGTCCGAGCACGTCCTCAGGCGGCTCATTGCCGGTGGTCAGGCTGACGCCATCGACCGGAATATACGGGGCACGGCGATCGTTCTGCGGCGACCATCGGTTGTACGGGTCGCTGCTGCCGCCAGGGCCGACCTGCGGCGCGCGCGGGTCATAACCAAGATTATCGCGGCCAACCAGCGCATCGACGAGGATGTGGGCACCCTGAAGGTCGCTGCTGCCGTCGTCAACCTCCCACGCAGCCATCTGAGCGGCGCGGATGCCAAGCGTGTTGTTGACGTCTGTCGCCCAGAGCACCGGGTTGGAGGCAGGGTATTTGCCTTCATCGCCGTGGAACGACTCGAGACCAACCGACATGGCGTTAATCTGCGCCTTGATGGCTGTCTGGATCGAACGATTCCGGGCGCCGGTGAGCGACGGCGTCAAAATACCGATCAGAATCACGATAATCGCCATCACCGTCAGCAATTCGATGAGGGTGAATGCGGTTCGAGTACGTCGTGCGAGCATGGCTGCGTTCCTCCGCTAGTCAGGTAAACACTGAAGGTATGAATCCGTTCCGCCTTCCCCCGAGGCAGGACCTGTTCGGTACATTGTAGCCTCGTTCAAAGCGGTCAGTAAAGTCTTTTCCGCAATATACTTTCGGCTCGCCGCAAGGCTTGCCGCGACCGCGACGCGCGGCCGTTTGCGGAGTGGTTTTTTTCGTCTTCCGGACCCATCTCCGGGTGTGTCCAGGCCACGTCGCAGGCCCCTCTCGGACCCATGATTGGTCCAATTGGGGCTGTTGGGTGACCGGGAGGGAGCATTCAAACAAGGACGCCGATCACTTCGTGTCGTCCGAATAACTCCCGTCCGTTCGGGTCAATATCTGCGGCATGATCGGCCGCCTCGGGGCACCCTGCGACGAGACCTCATTGAAACATGGACTGCGGTCCAAGGTCACCTCGCTGCGGTGCACATAATTGCCGTCCTCGTCGATCAGGGCGATATATGCCGTGAAGACGTCGGACCGCGTTGTGTACGTGTTCGTGAGGCGCGACAAAAGGATGTCGCGGCCTCGTATTCCTGCACCGTCAATCGGATCGCTGCGAACCTGGGTGGGGTCTCCGACAAAGAGTGCGGGCGTCTCAATCGGCACATAATCCGCGACACTTCGACCGGGGCGGAAACGGAAGTCTGGCGAATAAGGTGAGCCATCGAGCCCCAGCCGCGGGTGCGTGTTGGTGGAACCGCCGACTGTTGGATCACGCTCGGGAATAATGTGGTTGAAAAGCAACGCGCCGCTCGCCGCGGATGTGTGATATCGATCGATTCGGAACAGGTCGTCACGACCGGATGCGTCCGTCACGGAAGTCAAATGGGCGAGCGAAGCGATCGTTTGGAACGGTTTTCGCGTCGTGGCGCTGCCCACGCCGGAGCCTCCACCAGGGCCCGCGCCACCGCCGGGCGCAGCGTTTTGCGCGACGGCGACAACCTGCGGTACGCCCGTGGTTCCGTCCGGCAGACGCAGCCACGTCCGGCGGTTCTCTCGTTTTGCGATAATTGCGGACGGCAGGTCATAGTAGAAACCGGTTCCAGCGAAGAACGCGGCGATCGGATCATTGATCGGCGCGGAGTTGTAAAGGGCGATCTGCGGTGACGTCGGTAGCAGAGACATGAAGGGCCCGGCGCGGAGCACCGTCGCGGGGGCGGTGTTCAGATTGACGCGCCCTGCAATGCGGAAACCGATATCGACCGCCTCGGTCGGATCGGCTTCAAAGTCGATGAGTCCGTCCCCGTCGTTGTCGATGCCGTCATGAAGCGGACTGTTGACAGTCAGATAGTCGAAGAGCTTCCACGTCCACGGTTGAGACGGATTTCCCACGCGGTAGGCGTCAACAAAGTCCACCCGGCCGGCCGCCACGCGCGTCGAGCTATCACCGAAGGGGGCATTGCCCGATGGCGGAGCTGTCAGCGTCTGGGCGATGAGCACTGTGGCTGGAAGCTCGACGCCTGTGCGTATGGTCGGCGTGATGGCGGTGTAATCAAACAGAACGGGTCGTGCCGGCGTGTTTGTCAGGTTCACGGGGCCGACCATGAGCATGCGCGACAAATCGGCGACCGAGTCGAACGCCGCGAACGGCAGACCCGAGACGAAGTCGTCCTCCGCCACAGCGCCTGACATCGAGGTCATCGCCGGCCAGACCGATTCGGGAATGCGCGAATCAATGTCGGCGCCGGACTGATTCGTTTCCCGGTTCGGCTCGCCCAGTGATTCATCGAAATTGGCCAGCCTCGGAAGGCTTATACCGGTCGGCGCAACGCTGTAGATGTGCCACGCCGTCGTGAATCGCCAGCCCTTCGTACTGCGGCGAAGCGAGAAGGCGCGGATGCCGCCCTCCGGCATGACCGTAAGCGACGGCCGACGAGCCCAACTGAAGTCGTCGGTTGTACCGGGCAGGTTTGCGCCGGTGCCGGGGAAAGATTGATCCGCAAGTTCGCCGCCTGAGTACTGAGGCCCGATGACGTCGAGCACGTGATTCGGGAATGAGCCTGCCGACGGCGCTGCCTGGCCAGTCGGTGAATAGACAAGTTCCATTCTGCCGAATCCGGAAGTATCAATGGCCAGGCCGTTGTACACATAGGTACGAGGAAATGCCGTCAGCCTGGCACGGATGTCCGCCGGTGCGTCGTCCAGCGAGTTGCAGAAGACATAGTAGTTTCCATGATCGCGGTCGGTGACGGCGTCGATATCGGCCGGTCCGCCGGAAAGCACCGCGGGCAGCACTGCGCCCAGGCCCGTCGCCGTCTGCTGGCGAAACGCCGACAGGGGGATAAGGTCCGGGCCGAGTTCCGGTGCGCGGAAATAGAGATTTGCCGTGCTCACATTCCAGCCTGGCGGAACAAAAAGTTCGAATGCATAGTACCAGCGGTCGCGAACAATTGGCGGCCCTCCCGGCGTACCGGGCGAACCGGGCGGCGGGTTGGTGCCAATTGGACCGGAGCCTTCGGTGTTGCCCGCAGTCAGGAAGGCAAATGCTTCAGTGAAGAACGGTTGTCGATCAACGCCGATGACGTATTGGACCGGTTCGCCGGGCGCGGGCCGCCACGGCCAGTAAGTTGGAGCGGAATCCGCATCACGGTAATCGGCCAGATTGACGGCAAGCTGCCACGCGAGCCACTGGCGATTCAGCGAAGCGCCAACTGCTTGCGTATCAAGCAGGGGAATGCCCTGGTAGTTGAAACTGGCCGTATTCGCGCCGGCTTCAAGGGCAAGATATGTTGCCGCGGCGACATACCGAATGAAATCAGCCTTGGCGGAGATCGGGCTTGTCGACGATGCCATGTTCAAATCGATCGACTGGACGCGTGCCCAGTCGGCCGGAAGCGGCTTGGTCGCAGGCAGAATGTAAGAGCCGATGAGCGAGAGCGAAGCGGCCGCATCGGGTCGCGCCGGATCCTGCTCAATCGCGGAGCCGGCCTGCATGAGCACCGGCCAATCCATTCCGAGTGACCACAGCTGCCGCAATCGGCGATCGATCGGCGAATCTCCAGTTGCCGGGAGTGTTCGCAGACCGATGTCTGGCGGCATCATCACTTCCGAACTGACCGTCGTCAGCATGGGCTTTCTGACGGCAAAGAGCTGTTCTTCATCGAGCAATTGACGCCAACCCGCGCCGCCCGCGTTGGTGTAGCCTTCATACTCCGTGGTCGCGGCAGGCGGTTCATAATTCGAATTCAGGCGTGCCCATCGGGGTGAGCCGGCGTAGGTGCCGTCGGTGACTGAGGAAATCTCTCTGGACCACAGCAGCGTGTTTCGCAAGGCGCGGTCGATGTTTCGATAGTCGTTTGCATTGGCCAACTGGTCGCGAATGCGATCATACCGAACCAGCAGATTGCGATGCCGCAGCGATGACTCATCCCGCAGGTCGAACGGAAGGAAAAACGTCGATGGATCCGGCAGGCCGCCGACCAGTGTCCGGCGAATGAAGTCACGATCGAACACATCCGGATCGACGCCATTGGAACGATAGTCCATCAGCGACGAAACTCGCGAGCTGTTCAGCCAATCGTCACGATGGACAACGCCGTTCAAGCTGAAATCCACGGCACGATTCCCACGGCGCTGGAGGCCGTCGCGCGTCTCATCAAAAGTCAGGACGCCATTAGGCAACCTGAGCGACGACGCGGTATTCACATTCAGCATGCCGCCATGGTCGACAATGCGGACCGCCGCATAGAGTCGCCGTGGCTGATTGGCGTCATCGCGATCAGTTTCGATCACGAGGCTCAGTGGCGAATCAGGGACGCCGTCGCCGTCGGCATCCCACAGATCGACGATGCCGTCGCGATTGGTGTCGAAGTAGGGAAACTGCGGCACAACATCCGCCGCGAAGCCCGCGTTCGCCGGGAGCGCCAGCTTGGCCGCGAGGGCTTCAAGGTGGCCGCCTGCCTGCGAGTTTTCCCAGACGATGCGGGCGTTTCGGATTGACACATTGGTCGTCGAGCCGGGAAGAAGATCCCCGGGATCAACCGGAGATTGAATGATCGGAACGCCGTCGAGCGACGATGCGTCATATCGCACCAGCTCCGGATCAGCGGGATTGCGCGAATTGATCGCCCAGACAAAGGGATTGACATGTTGGGTAACGGGGGCGCCGCCCACGATGCGCGTCACCATCCGTGGCTGGAGAATGTCCGACCCAATGTAGGACACATGGTCCCATGCAAGCACGTTGGTCTCAGTGGTTGGCGGCAGGTTTGCCGGATCGGCCAGATAGGGCATGTTCGACGCCAGCCACCGATCGGCTTCCCCTGGTGCGTCGTAGGGTTCATTGTTCTCGCGGAGACCCAGGCGATTGCCAAGTGTGCCGAGGATCGGATTGGGATCGGATCCGATGGGCGCGTCATTCGAAAGCGGCCGTTCAAAGGCGGCTTCGGCCAGCGGCAACGGATCTCCCCAGATGTCGCGACGGAGAATCTCCTGAATGGTGGCGATCGTACCCTCGAGTGCGACCTTTTCAGATGAGGCGGTCTCCTGAATCGTGATGCGCTCGGCTTCGCCATGCGTTTTGACGATCAAAGCCAGGCCGACCAGCGTAATCAGGGAGAGCACTCCGAGAATGAAGACCATCGCCGAGGCGCGGCGAATCACCCTGCGCCGCGATCGCGGGGACGCCTGCGACTGGATCAGACAATGTTTCCCAACTTTGGTCATTCCAAATTACTCCCGGGTCACATCCCCGGTCTTATGGTATGCGGACGCCAATCGTCCAGCGCGTTCCGGCGGTTCGAGGTCACGGCACCGGCACGACGACGGAGAACGAGCGTCCCCATCGCATGATCAATCGCCGCTGCTGATCGTTCGGACCGTCATCCGGATCGAAGTCTCCGTTTTCGTTCAAGTCGATTTCCGTCGTCTGCTTGAGACGATTCCCTTCATCGAAGATTCGATAGGTGAATCGCAGAGCTTTTGGCCGATGCTGCCATGTATCCAACCGCCAGATTGCACGGTAGGCCGAATCCGTGTCCGATCCATTGCCGTTGCGCGACCACTCAATGCGGTTCTGCGTTCCCGGCGCGATCCCGAATGCCACGGCTGCGTCACTTCGCGTGTCGGTTGTGAAGTCCTGACGACGCACGGCGACATACGGCAATTCCGGACCCGTGCCCGAGATAATGCCGTTCAATGTCGTGTCGTCGATACTGAATGTCGGATCCGGTCGAAGGCCGAACCACCGCGTGCGCAAATCCTCGTCGCCGGTAAAGGGGATGCCGTCGGGCCCGAGCGGGTCGTTGGCGCCGCCGTCGGTCCACTCGATTCGGAAATCGGCAAGCCCGGGCACGAAGTTGGAGCCGCTGCGCGTGTAGTAGTTGAGCAGGTTCACGTTCTGCATGTTCGCATTGCGCGGGGCATAGCTTGGCTGCCACAGCGACGCAATGGACGGCGTCTCGCCGAGCAGATCGGCCGGACCGGCAGTCTTCGACAGAATCAACGAAGCAAATGTGCGGGCCGTTGCGGGGTAACCGCCGACCGGATCGCTGATGATCACGTCCATTGTGCCGTTCTGGAATTCGGGGCGAAGCGGGCCGCCGAAGAGCATGCCGCCCGCGGCGGTCACCTGCGACATGGTCGTCGGATTCCATGCCGGATCCGCATTGGGATCGATGTCAAGGTTCAGCAGGATGGCGCGGTGGAGAAAGACCCATTCCGAGGCGGTGAGGACCGCGCCGGCCGGATCGGAATCGTCATCAATGCGGGCCGGTCTGACAGGCCCCGTAGAGATGGTCAGCGGGGTGCCGGGACCGAAGTAAACCAGCGCTTCGCTGCTTGTTGCCGTTCGCGGTTTCTGATTCATTGCTACCGCGCCGTTCGGATCCGCGCGGGTCGGATCAGTGAATGACTGGTACTCGTCGACATCGCCCGTCGTCAGAAAGACAAGCCGGTCGTGCCGGAGCCGCCACATGCGAAACCCGTCTTCGGTTTCGGCGCGGACGCTCGTCGGCGTGGGGCTTTCGATGATGAGCAGGCCGGGGCTCATTTTTGCCACCTGATCGGATAGCGCTTCGCGAACTGCCGCGGAACGCGACATCACGGCGGAGTTGGCCGTCGTTCGCATCGTCGTGTCCGACGTGACGTTGAAGATCTGAATCATGGCCGCCATCGTGATAATGAGCAGCGCGGCTGTCACGAGAATCTCGATCAGCGTGAATCCACGCGGCGCGAACGGCCGTCGTATGCCATGAATGCGGCACTGATTCGACGGCGCGGCCGCGGTCGTGCAGGAGAGCGGAGTCGATTGTCGCGCCGAGCGCTTCATAGACCGACCTTCCATTCCAGTACGGGAGCTTCCTTGCTCAGGCCCGGGCCGCTCATGGACGGCGGGAACACCCACACGTCAACATCCGAAACGATCTTGTCGATGTTTTCGCGGACAAGAACTGTCCCGTTCGTCAGCGTTTCCGAGACGGTAAGCACCTGGCCGGCCGGTACAGGCACGGTTGGCGGGAGCGAATCAGGCACGCCGCGCACCATGATCTTGGCGGCAACGGGCGCCAGATCAGCCAGTGTAAGCGAATTGGCCGCAGGCGAGGGGTTGTTGATGTAGAGCGCGTTGGTGCCTGCCACACGCGAAACAGTCACCCGCCAAGGCACGGGGAAGCGCTGCGGACGATCCGCGATCGGCACCGGATCGACCAATGCGGATGCGCCCGAGAGGTCCTGCATTGCGAAAATCTGGTCGCGCCGCTGCTTGCAGATGGCGGCGGCATAGAGATTCGCGCCGGTCGCCAGCTTGCGGTGGAAACCGTACCAGACGAGGCGGTTAGCTGACTCATTGGCCTGCCGGTCACTGAGCGGAAATTCTCGATCGCTGAGAATGTCGTTGGCATAAACCTGGTGAACACTGAACAACGGCGCGCCATTGATCGCGTCTGTGTAATTCAGCATGTAGTCATAGCCAGCGGAGAACGAGCTGTTGTTCGGATTGGCCGGGTCGAATGACCACCGGCCGGCCGCATCAATATTTGATAGGGGCATGACATTCCAGGGCGAATCGAAACCCTGCGAAAGCAGTGGCGCGTTATACCAAAGCAGGTCGGGATTCATCCGCTTGTGAACCATCGCGACGGCTTGCGGAACAAGTTCCAGCGACCGGGCACGATCGACGCTGTCGCGGTGTTGCGTTAGCGCAACGGGAAACAAGGCCGCCACCATGATGAGGCCGATGCCCAGAATAGCCATGCCGATCGTTGTCTCGAGCAGCGAGAACGCGCGACGGGCCGAATTGTGAAGCACGTGCGGCACTATTTCTTGTCTCCCGTCATCGGTTGTCCCGAAAAACGATCCAGAAGAACCACCTCGCCAAGGTTGGAGTAACGGCGTCCCGGCCGGGTTTCACGGAGGAGTCCGGTGATCAGCTCGATTGGCGAAGGAGCGTCACCGACGATGCCCTGAGCCCTGGTCCAGTCGCAAATCACGAAGCCACGCGTCGAGGTGATCGCCGTATCGGCGGAAGTCACCAGCGGTTGAATTGGCAGCTGCTCCCGCAATGCGAGATTCGGCAATTCAGATTCCAGACGATTGCGCTGGCCGGCGGCGCGAATCGAGCCATCTCGAAATCGGTAGGAGCGGGTTGCGATGCGGCGCGTGCGCGTGACCAGTCTGCCATTTTCATCGAAGCAGAGGGCAGTCCATGTGAGGTTGTCCATGTTCTGCTCATTGTCAGCGGTGGGGCGATAGGTCGGATCGTCGTAGTCGACCGGAAAGACAGCGACCATCGGCTTGCCGTTCGATCCGACGGGCAGCGTCGCAAGGCGGTTGTAGACCGGAGCGAAGGCATACCCATCCGTGAACGGCGGTGCAATCCCGCCCGAAAACGGGTCCCATGCGCCGCCCCGGGTCGGCGGATTCAAGTGCCACAGTTCAAATCGACCGCTATAAGGATTAATGACCATCATCGCTTCGATGTGGTTCTCGATGGCGTAATTCCGAGCAATCGCGGCCGAGGCAAGGATCATGTTCCTGGCTTGCGCCATCGCGCCTTTTTCCCGCACATTTCGGAATGCGAATGTCGAAACGGTCATGAGGATTGAAATAATCGCAATCACCACAAGCCATTCGATCAGCGTGAATCCGCGCGAAGTGCAGGCCACGCCGGTCCGATGACCGGCAGGTCGCCTCGCTTGAGATTGTTCCATCACGCGCGGATGCATCTCACACTCCTACGGAACACTGATCACGATATTGTCGGCGGCTTCGTCCAGATCGACCGTCGGCGGCACACCGATGCGCCAGACGTCCCCGAATTTTCGATTCGGACCAGCCGACTCCAGCACGAACCCGACGGCTTTGCGAAATGCGGGTGACGCCGGATTCGCGGTCGGTACAGGTAGATAGCCGCGGTATGCGTTCGAGTCGCGGTAAACCCAGAAGTAGCGGTAAGGCGTTCCCCACGGATCAACCACAACCCGTGCCGGGACATTGGCATTGCCCGCCGTCGCGGGAGGAAGCTGAATCAGGAAACTGCCGCCATCGACTTCCGAAACCCGTTTGATGATCGCTCCGGCGTCCGTGTCCTCAAGGTATGGTCCGCTGCCTGAGCGGGCCAGCAACGCATAAGTCAGGCAGACGTTCGCCGCCATCACATCGCCGCCGGTACCGTCCGAACTGACCACGCGGTCTGGAAGCGTGTAATTGATGAGATCCTCAATGACGCCGCTTCCGAGACCGGTGAGACGGAAAGCGGCGTGGTCATTGAATGGGCTGATCGTCTGATAGTTCGCATTGTTGAAGACCCGGATCGGGAACGGATCCGGCCAGGCGCGGTCCGCAATCACCCGTCCGCCGATCTCAGGACGAGGCCAGTACCCGGCGTACCGCTCGATTCCCGCGGCGATGAGCTGCAACTGCTGCTGTGCCAAGGTCCGGGCTTGCGAACCGATCATTGAACGGCTTGCGACGATGACGATCGTCAGGAGGATCGCAAGGATGCCAAGACCGGCAAGCATCTCAAGCAGCGTGTAGCCAAACAGAAGGCTTGGCAATCGCCGTTCGTGCGTCCGCGGTCGGCCACCCGAAACCCGCCGAAATGTTGCGATCCCTGAAGTCACGACTGTCTGATCCTGTTCAAGCCATCAGGACCGGTGTCCCGTGGCAATCTAACTCTCGCTGACACATCATCCGCCGGTGAGATTGTTCACCAGGCTCACCATGGGAAGGAACAAGGCGATAACAATGAAACCGACAATCATTCCGAGGACGATGACCATGACCGGCTCAAGCATTGCGACCAGGCCTTGGACGAGGGTCTCGATCTCGTCATCGTAATTGTCGGCGACCTTGATCAGCATCTTGTCGAGATCGCCCGTTTCTTCGCCGACGTCCACCATGTTCACGACGATGGCGTCACAAACGCGCGTCGCCTTGAGCGGAGCGGCAAATGACTCGCCCTCGCGAATCGAGTCATGCACGCGTTGAAGCGCACGGACGTAGACCTCATTGCCTGAAGTATCCTTTGTGATGTTGATGGCCTCGAGAATGGGGACACCGGCCGCGATCAGCGTTCCGAGCGTGCGCGTAAATCTTGACACGGCGGATTTCTGCAGGATGTTACCCATGATCGGAATCTTTAATTTGAGCACATCCAGCGCATAGCGTCCCCCCTTGAACTGGCGAGTGAGTTTCCAGATCGCAAATATCAGTACCGGGGTCGCGATAATGATGACCCACCCGGGGATGGTCATCGGAATTTCCTCGCCGTTCGGCCCGCGCGTCACGCCGACCATGAAGTCCGACATATCAAGCAGCAGCACCGTCAGTCCGGGCAATTCCGCATCGAAGTCGGCAAAGATCGTCTTAAACTTCGGAACGACGAAGTACATGATGCCCGCGACGATCAGGAACGCGAATGTGATCACCGCCGACGGGTAGATCATCGCGCCAATGACCTTGCGCTTGAGCTTCTGAGCCTTCTCCATGAAGTCGGCCAAGCGCTGGAGGATGACGTCCAGAACGCCGCCCGCCTCGCCGGCCGCAATCATGTTGCAGTACAGTCGGTCGAAAACGCGCGCGTGGCGAAACATCGCCTCCGACAGCGTGGCTCCGCCCTCGACATCTTCCGCCACCGCTCGAAGCGTCACGCGGAGCACGCCGGGTTTCTGCTGCTGTTCGAGGATACGAAGCGAACGAAGAATGGGCAGACCTGCATCCATCAGCGTCGAAAGCTGGCGTGTGAACTGCGTCAGTTGCTTGGTCGAAACGCCGCCAATTCCGCCGCCGCCTTTGCGCTTTGCGCCGGGGCCGCCGGGGCCGGCTGCTTTCTTCGGGCCGCCTTTTTGCTTGACCTTGGTCGGGAAGTATCCAAGGGCACGGATTTTTGCGATCGCCTCCTCAGACGTCGGCGCATCAATCTCGTCCTTGTGCTCCTGCCCGGCGGCATCCATCGCTTCGTATTGAAATTTCGCCATGATGAGAGCCTCCGCATCGATGCGGACAAAATGGGCGTTACGCGAACGCCCGAAACATCTCCGATTTCCCTCGGCGGGAGTGTACGAAGGCGGATTGTCCCCGATCCCGTACCTGGCTGCACTCGTCGCGGTCGACGACGTCGTAAAGCAGCCAAGGCGGGCCGCCGTCGTTCGCAACTCACGGTGATTATTCGTGGTGCCTATGTGTCCGACGAGCCGGCAGCGACCGAAGTTTATTCAGCTCGACGCGAGTCATGCCGGAGGTTGTTCTCTGAGTATTGTTCAGTATTCGTGATATAAGTACTTATTGAGTAGTATGTTGCGAGAAGCCACCGTATCGGCTCTCATCCATGCTCATTCTATGAACGCCAGGCCATCGGCGGTGCCTGGATTGCACTTATTTTCGGACTCAGTCAGAAGGCCGCGCTGCGCGCGGGCTCGCCGCGGACCATCCCGGATTCTGCGAAAAGCGCGCGGGCGGACAGTTCTAAAAAAGAGTTGGATTGTCCTTGTTTGGGGTCGTGCCGTTGCCAAGCCTCGCCCGATCCCCGCGCGACCTTCCCGTGCCGCTTTTCGATAAACCGATCGCCGGTTCTCCGTTATAATTTCGCAACCGGTGCTACGGCAGGGCTTTGCGCGGCAAAAACGGCGGAGAAACGCGCGGCGGCGCCACTGGCGGAGACTCAGCGTCCGGCCCAACGATCCCGTTCGCTCCCACTCGGCAGGAATGAAATGTCACAAGAAAAACCAAAATGCGGCGTGTTCCTGCTCGGCAATGCGAGCAAACCGTTCGTGTCTGAGGCGTTTGCCCGCCTGGAAGCGTGGCTGAAAGACCGAGGCATGCTGGCGGGCTCGGACATGGACGGGCACCCTGAGCGCGTGAACGAGTCCGTCCCCGACTATTTGATCGCGTTGGGCGGAGATGGCACGATCCTGCACGCTGCTCAAGCGATGCAGCAACGCCAGGTGCCGATCATCGGCGTCAACATGGGTAAGTTGGGTTACCTGGCCGACTTCGATGAGAACGAAATTTACGATTCGCTGGAGAAGTTGATCGGACAGGAGCAGTTGATCAGTCACCGATTGGTGCTGGATGTACGCGTGATCGATCCCGGCGGGGACGTGTGGACCGGCATGGCTCTTAACGATTGCGTAGTCCGCGTCGGCGATCCGTATCGCACGATCAATCTCGAAGTCACGATCGACGATCAGCCGCTGTGCGTATTGGCGGGGGATGGTGTCATTCTTGCGACACCCACTGGATCGACGGCGCACAACATGTCATGCGGCGGTCCGATCGTGGAACCGGCCGTCGAGGCAATCATCATGACGCCGCGTTGTCCGCATTCGTTCACGCACCGTCCTGTCGTGGTTTCGGCGAGTTCGCGCGTGTGTATCCGGGTGCTGCCGCAGAGCGTCGGCGCTGTGACCGTCCTGGATGGTCAGCGCGTGCGCAATCTGATTCCGAACACCCGTATTTTCGTGTCAAAGTCGCCGCACGCGGTGCTGCTGGTTCGCAACCCGAAGCGCCGCCCGCTCGACACGTTGATCAGCAAGCTCAAATGGGGTGTCGATGTCACCTGAGTCGCGGGCCGGTCGTGATTCTCGCTCCCTGTCCGCGCAGAGGCCTCGTCAGTTCAAAGAGATACCGCTCCAATCCGATCATTCCGCCGCGGCCGGCCACTCGGATTTCACATCCATTCGCGGCGAATCACTATGTGGCGGATGGACCGTCGCGGCCTGCGTCCTGATCGGCTGGCTCGCCACGATCGTGCTGGGCTTCTTTTCAAATGGTGTTCATCACGACGATGATCTCGTTCATTTTCTCATGGCGCGATGGGCCTGGTGGTATCCGAAGTATCTGCTGCATGTCTGGGGCCGACCGGGTTTCACGATTCCGATGGCAGCGGCGGCATGGCCGGCGGATATCGACGTGGCTTGGCACGCCTCGAGATTCCTTTCCGCAACGGTATCGGCAGGTGTCGCATACATGGCAGCCTTGCTTGCCTACCGGAGCGGCGCTCCGCATCCATGGCGAGCCGTCGCGTTTTGCTATCTGCAACCGTTGTTCTGTGTGCTCGGGTTTACGACGCTGACCGAGAATTTCACGGCGTTCTACCTTGTGATTGCGGTGCTGCTCTTGTCGCGAGGGCGAATTGTCTGGGCGGCCCTGCTGTTCTCGCCTGCGCTGCTGACCCGGCACGAGGCTGTGATCTTCGTGCCGATCTGGTGGTCTGCCCTGGCGTGGGTGGGATGGGGTGGTGCGGGGCGAACCGGGTTTCCCACGGAATCGAATCCGCGCCCTCTGCGACGCCGTGTCGTTCTTTCGGCCGTGTTGAGCCTCTGGGCGCCGATCGCACACAATGTCCTGTTTCGCGTATTCCTTGGCGCCTGGCCGGTCTCGATTTTCTTTCAGCCGCGCGGTTCGACCGAGTATCCGCCGACGGGGTGGAGCGCGTTTGTGCCGGACGCGCTCTATGCCGTCACGCCGCTGATCGCCGTGCTGGCGGTGGTCGGTGCGGCATCGAGTCTTTCTTCGCTTCGGTGTCGCGCACGCGGCACGCCATCGGACCGTTTCGCAGCCGCATCCGACGCGCTGGTTGTCATTCTTCCGGCTGCGTTTTTTCTCGTGCATGCCGTCATCAAGGCGACGGGAATCTATGCCAGCGGCGGCTATGGTCGATTCATGGTGGCGGTTTCCCCGTTCGTTGCGATCCTGGCGGTCCGAGGTTTAGACACGCTTGTCGGTGATGTCAATGGAGCGGCACACCGCGACATCGGATCGACGCCGGTGGCGCGACGTCACTGGAAGTTGGCCGCCTTCGTCTGGCTTGTGCTGTTCGTCGCGCTCGAATGGGAAAGGGCGGTCGGTCGGCTTGTGCCGACAAATGTGCCGAGTTGGTGGGCGGTGCGCGTGATCCTGGCGGGCGTGGTGCTGCTGACTGCCGCTGCCGGATTCGTAGTCGGCGGTCGTTGGAAGCGAGGGGTGCGCAGTGCGTGGGTCCTCGCAATGCTCATTCCGGCCTTGTGCCAGTTTGCGGTGCAGGTTCGGCCACTGACGTTGCGTGCAGCGCAAATTGCTGCGGCGTCGGTGGTCCATGAGCTTGACCGGCGGCAGTTGTCCGACCGCCCGATTTTTGCGGCGAGCGGCTGGTTCGCATACGGTCTCGGGCTCGTGGAGAATCCAAGGGCGATGAAGAACGCCGTCCTGCTCGCGTCGATGCCGACTGGGACGATCCTTATCTGGGACGCGAAGTACAGCGAGAGCGACTATCACGGGCTGCGGTTGGACGAAGTGTTGTCGAGCGGCGCGTATCGCGAGTTGAAATCAGCTGGCGATGATCCACATGGCCAACGGCTTGCAGGATACCATCTCTTCGAAAAGACGCATGAAACGCCGATTCCGCAGTATGTGCGACCGTCCTATCCACGACCAATGATTGGCGAAGGACCGTCGGTTCGGGGAATCTTTTACCAGCGCGATCCATCCCGACCGCGCGCCTTCGCTCGGGTTCAAGTCGGAAACGCGCTTTGAGTTGTCGCGCTCGAGTGAGGAACGGGCTGAATCACAAAATAGGGAGAACGCCCTATTTCATTGGGCGTCGTTTTGGACCAAGATCATCGTATTCTCCACTTCATTGAAAAGACTCCCCGGAGAGAGCGACAGCGCATGGAAGCGCTGTTTGTCTAGCAAAAATGCTGTTTGGCTGGGAAGAAAATAAGGAAGCCCGCAGCAAGTGCGGGCTCCTAGTTCCCGACTCTCGGGCCGGAGAGTAGAGAAAGGAAAGGAAGTCTCTAATCGGGAACCAATTAAAAAGTACCCACTCTTCATCGCTTGTAAAGTGGAAAAATCCTGTTTTCTCGAAAATCACAGCCAATTATTGCAGCAACCGGCTTCCCGACCTCACTTAAAGGCGTTTCTTTCCAGGGGTGTGATTGCCGCCAACCCCGGGGGATGACGGCTCATTCAATTCTCGCCGACGAGGGCGACAGGCGGTTGCACTCGTCCGGCGCCAGACTGCCAGACGTCGATACATCCACCGCGAGCACTGAATGATCCCCGGAATTGCGCCAAACACGCCGATCGGCCACACCCAAGCGGCACGCCGCATGATGTAAAGTGCGGCATCGGCGCCACCCAGAACCGCTCCGGACCCGGTAATCACCCTCATTTCATCGCGGAGTTGCGCGGTCCTTCGCTCGTCCGGCGGGAGTGATTCGAGCCAGTCACGAATCGGCATGAAGTCGAACCGGTCAGATTTCAGGAATGGGATGATCCGGTTGAGCAGCCTGTTGCACAGGTCGCACTCATTGTCCCAGATGATCCGTGGACGGGCCATACAGGGACAGGTTAGCACGGCTGGGTCGATCCGGCTTTTGAAAAAATTGATTGGATGGGCGCGAAACCGCTGTGCGGCTGCGAGGTGCCGCACACCGTATGGGTTGCCTCGATTGAACGACTCACGCGGAGACGTCAACCCGGCCACCGACCGACGAACCTCCCGCGCCGGGCGCGACCCCGGTATCGGTGCCATAGGGTGTTGCCTGCACCGCGCTGGAGCTGGTAGCTGTTGAGAGCTGCGTCGTTTCGGTCGTGTAGGATTCGTAGTAGGTCATCTTCGACGTCGTCGGCTGCTGCCCGCCGGCAAGCATCAGCAAGGCGAGCAGGTTATTCTTTTCGTCATCTTTTTTCTCCTTGCCGCCGAATAGGGAACTCAGCAGGGCAAGAACAAAAATCGACATTTTGTTGAAGTCAACCTGTTCGAGCGTCATTGAGTAGGATTGCGAGGTCGCTCCAACCGTCCGGCCGTATTGGTTGGCGGTTTCAAGCCCGGTTGCGCCTGAAACCGAATCGCCAGAAGGAGGACGCGGCGACGCGCCTTGTCCGACGTTCAGTTGATTTGCAGTGACGGAATTGATGGCCGTCTCACCCTTGGTCGTCGCGGTTGTCCTGGCGTCGATGCCCGAGGTAGACAGATTGACGTTAGTGGACGATGAGATGCTGATGTCGCTCATTGCAGGCCTCCGGGAAACAGATCGATGGACAGGTGACTGGTTGCAAGAGGCATGCGACTTTTGCGCGACGCGGTGAATACGTCGAGGAGTGCGATAATAGCGATCTCGGCGGCTGATCTACTCCACTCAGCAGATATGGGTTCGGTCTGTAGCGATTAGTCAACTTTTGCGGCGGTGTTGCGTGCCGGCGCCGGCGTAGCCGAGCGGTGTCGGGATTGCTAATCGCATCGTCCCTCGAAGACGCAGTCGACCCACTCCGGATGATCGATAAATGGATTCCGATTGCCCTGATATTCCTCGATGATGTCGTTGCGCCGCCGCTCCTTGTCGTCAACCGGATCTTCATGGTGCCACCGAATCAGTGTTGAGAGGCGCCCCATGTATGCCACGTTGCCCGAGCCGGTTCGGATGCGGTTCATTTCATCGGTCAGCACGAGGTCGGGTTCCGGACGATTGCTCACTGGATCGATTCCGCCTTCGTACCGAACATCGAGGTACAGCAGCGCCCGCGCGACATCGCCGCGACGCCCGATCCACGTTTCCCATTTGCCGGACTGCGCCGAGCCGATGGTCCAGTTTGACTGTCCCGGATATTCACCCGCGGGCGTTCCGTTGCCGCCCGTTCCGTTACTTGCCACTGTCGGTTTTTCAATTCCCCCCGGACAATCGTCATAGGGTTTGTTACCGCGACTGGAGTTGTAACTGACGTTGCAAAGGAACAGATGGTGGCAGTCGGTGTAGGGCAGGCTTGATTCGTTCGGGAAACCGTATGACTTGGGCCAGGTGTGCTCACGATTATACGGCCCGTTCCCGCCGCCGAATTTCGTGATGGATTCGTTGCGATAGAGATCGAGAATTCGGGTCGGATCGCCGGGGTTCTCGTCGGCGCGTTCGAGGACGATCCAGACCTGGGCATAGGTCTGACGCCGATGCCCGCGGATTCGCTCGTGCAGCGTTCGGCGCATGCCCTCCTGCGTGGCTCGATCGATGGACTTGTAGTAGTTCGCGTGCGGGCTTGGTGCGGGCGGCGGCGCGGTTGGAATCGACTCTGCTGTTGCGCGATCGGTCGCTGCGAGTTCGACTGACTGGCGGGCACAGCCAACGAAGAACCCTGCAAGCATGACGCCGCTGAGAATCCATGTTTGTATGCGGAATCCGCAAATCATCGGGGGCACTCCTCATCAAAACCCAGGGCTACGCAGACGGCTGTTCGGAGATTGAACAACCAATCAGGACGAGAGGTCAACAGCGAATAAGTGGCAGGATGGTGACAAAGAAGTGCGGTCCCTCGTCCACGGTCGGAAATTATGGTGGAATTCGTCGATAAATTCTGTAGTGGACCGGTTCCAAACGGTTCGCGGATTTGAGATGTGACGCCGGGCATCGCAGGTTATCATGCGGTGTGTCGAGGGCATATGTCGTATAGAGGCATGACACCCGGCACGGGCGCGTGCGTCCGCGCAATGGAGAACGGATTCTCCGGATGTTGGCACAATTTAGCGACATGACAACCGAGCAATCGCTGTTCGTTTTCGGCGTGGCAATCTTCGCGCTGATGATGTTCATGATTTCGCTGCGCCGACGGCGGCTTCGGGACGGATCTCCGCGGCAGTACCGGCGAGAGATTGACAGTGCCACGCGCGAGAGCACGGCGATCCGCCAGGATCTTCAATCGGTGCTTGTGGAGTTAAACGACCTTTCACGCACGGTCAACGGGCAGATCGATACTCGCTTCGCAAAGCTGGAGATAAGCATTGCTGATGCCGATCGGCGCATCAACGAGTTGAAGTCGCTTCT
Organism: Phycisphaerae bacterium; assembly: GCA_019636475.1. Taxonomy (NCBI): domain Bacteria; kingdom Pseudomonadati; phylum Planctomycetota; class Phycisphaerae; species Phycisphaerae bacterium. The sequence continues at coordinate 271,621 of JAHBXN010000005.1, read as the reverse complement.
GGCGCGGGCCGAGTCGCTTCGGAAGCAGGAAGGCTCGGGCTCGACGGACTCGGGCGATGCGGCGGGCGAACAGGTCGCGCGAGAGAATGCCGAAGCAGCGAAAATGGAGTGGCTGGTCTCGGACGATGCGACGACACAGATCCGAAGCGAAATTTCCGAAGTCACATCGGCCGACGAGCACGCATCCGTTGAGCCGGCCGGCACGCTCTCGAAATCCGATGGGACCGATTCGATCGCGATGGACGAGACCGACGCGCTGCACCGGAGTATTCAGGAATTGTCGGACGCCGGATGGGCGCCGGTGGAAATCGCCAAGCGCGTCGATCGGGCGATCGGCGAAGTGGAACTGATTCTTCATCTGCGTCGGAGGGCCGCGAGATCCCGCGCGGGTCTTTGAGCGCGCGAGGTGTGTGAGGGGGCAATCGCCGTATCGACCGGTGACTCGTTCAGGTCACCTGATCAATAGGATGCCTGCCTGCTGTGGCGTGACGGATTTCTGATATTTGGCGTAGGACTTCGCCGACTCACGCAGGAAGGCGTCGTCGATTTCGCCGGATTCCAAGGCGGCGAGCATTCCGCTCAGGACGTAGGCCTCCGGCGTAATCGATTCGCGTGCGAACAAGGCGGAGTAAAGCCCGTAATCCTCGGCGGGCCGATGCAGCAGCACCGCACTCCGCGGAGCGATGTAGAAAACGCCGATCTGACGCGCCGGGGGCGGGCAGTCCGCGAGCGGTGTGAAGGGGTCCCAGTATTGGGTCAGCATCCGATTCTGACCGAGATAGCCGACCAGAACACTCTCAGCCCCGAAGGCAATGTCCTGTCCGTCCACGCGGATGAAGGTCGTTTCGCCGCAGAGCGCTTCCTGAAGGGGCCGGTTCATCGCTTCGACAATATTCGACTGCGGCCAGGCCAGGGCGAGCAGATACAGGTCGAAAGGGGCTTCGACCGAACGCGCGCGCCATGCCGCTGTCGGCTCGATGCGCTTGCGCAGAACGATTCGAGATAGTATCGTTCCGCCGGTGCCTTCGTCGGCGTAGACACGCTGCCAACCGGCATCCTTGACCATGTGTGTTTCCACGCCGAATCGCGCTCCCCAGTACATGTTTGACACCGGGGTGACGCCGTCGCCGAATGCACGATGGCGCTTGCGGCCGTCGTCATACAGCGCGATGTGGACGGTGACCGTGATGTGACCGCGATCGTGGATGAGTTGGGCCAGCGACGGGCCGAACTCGATGGATGGTTTTGGCCGGTCTGCCGGTGGAGCTGCAGGCGGATCGCCGCGGCGGTGCTCAACACCCGCAGCGAAATTCGTGGCCTGGCTTCCGAGTTGTGCGGCGGGTCGCGACAAGCCGTGCTGGCGACTCTCAGCAGAGTGAGGGAGGTTGGAGCCGACCGCGCGGGCCGGTGCGGAGTTGCTCGTTATGCCGGAATCACTATCGGAATGTTCGCCGCGAAAGACGAAGTAGCTTGAAACGGCAAGGCCGAACAGGAGTGCCGCAAGGAAAGTGTACGTGACTGATCGCGGATGGTAGACAATGGCCGCCGCCCGCAGGACGAGCAGGTGGATCAATCGCATCGGTTTGGCGGGTGCGGGCATATCGCGGGCCTCCGATGACGGCTCGGTTCCTCCTTGTCAAAGTGATCCGACCGCTCAGTGAGCCGGGGGAATGACAGCGCACGATTTTCCATGCGACTCAGTTCATGGCTCGCCGCAATAATGGCGCCGGGGCGCCCTAGATCACTCTTCGTCCGCCTCGGACAGGGCATCATCCATCTGCAACGCCACGTCGAACGTCTCAATGCGACCCAGCGGGTCTTCCAGGAAACTGATCTGCACCTTGTGCGGCCCCGGACTGACCCGCCGCAGGTTCACGGCAAGGGGGATTGAGATATTCTCGCCGGGCTTCATCGTCAGCGGCAGTCGCGACACAATCTCCGGATCGGGATGCAACTGGGCGCCATTGACGCGAATCACCGGCCACGCGGCGATTTCAATCTTCGATTCGTTCGTCAGTTTGACGGCGACATCGGCCTTGCTTTCGAAATAGGTGAGGCCGAAGTCAGTCGACTTCGGTCGGAAGCGCCACTGGCGCGGACCTTCCAGCGCGACGACGATCGGAGGTTTGGGCGGGATGTCCTTCGGATTGGTCGATGCCATGATGCGTACAGCGCCTTTGTCCGGCAGATCGTAGGATACTTCGCAACCCCAATGATCGCCGGCATCGACCATGCGGACGATGCGACCGGGGGCGATCACGGGCTTCTCATTACCTCGTTTGGCAACGCGAATCCAGAGGCGAGCGTTATCAAATGACTGGTTCAGTGCGTTTTGCACGGTCGCGCCGACCTTGCTCGAGGTGCCGTCATTGGGCGCATCGAAATAGACACGAAGGCGGCCGGATGGAACGGAGTGCTGCAGCGGCTCCGGTGCCGTATCGTTGGCATAGGTATACGCCAGGTTGTCGCCATCGATCTCGATCACGCGATAGTGACTGAATCCGGTGGCCCGGTCCCGCATGCAGGTGCTTGACTGATGCGTGCGTGCGAAGTGGAAGTCGTCGAGACCGTCGAGCTTGTGGGCGAATTCCTTGAAGTCCCAGTCGGTTGATCCCCCTGCGACGTAGAGCTTGATGTGGTGGTCCCTGACGTAGTCTTCGATACCGCCGCGCTCTCGCCAGATGTCGAGTATCCCCATTTCGTCGCTGTTGGCGCAGAGGAAATTCATGCGCTTGGTTTTGTTCCGTTTGAGATCCGCCTCAATCCACTGAATCTGCGAGTAATCCTGGTCCAGGGGATTCGCCGGGTGGTCCAGCAGCAGGATGCCGTGATAGTCGCCGTAGTCGATCGTGCCCATGGGGCCGGTCGCGACGAACTTCGTGAAGCTTGCCTCGTGGTCGTGCGATCCGCAGAGCATGTAAACGGGGGCGTTGAACTGCTCGAAATACTTCAGGACGCGCGCCCAACTCTTCGGGTCGTCCGCGACACGGGACCACTCGGTGTAATCGCCAGTCGCAACGATGAACTCAGGCCCGAGCAGATTGATCTCCTTGGGCAGCATGTCGTCGAAATCGGGCGCCGTCGGATCGCCGATGTTCATGTTTGACAGATGAACGAATCTGAACCGGTCCTTGAATCGATCAATGATGCGAACGCTCCGGCGGGAGAAATACGTTTCATCCGGTGTTTTCACTTCAAGATCGTACAGACCCGGCTCGATCTTCTCGGCGACTTGCAGGACAATATGGCAGTACTCCTGGTTGAAATAAGAGGGCGGCGTCTTCGGTCGCAGCAGTGAACTGATTGACGGCTCCAGCGCATGGCGAAGTGAAAAGCCGACGTCACCCTTGAAGTTGGGCGGCAGGCTCATGACGAAATAGAACGTGTCTCCCGGAGTGACGAAAATGGGACGGCCCTGCGAAGGTTCGCGGATGATCGCGCCGTCGACCGGACGGGTTACCGAAGGTGGTGTCGTATTTGTGTCACTTTCGGGGGGATTTCCCTGCCTGGGCGATTCCGGACCGGCCGGACGCGCATCATCTGCACGGGCGGCGACCCCGAAGGCGAGAATCAGAGTGCAGGTCAAAGTCGGCAGGAATTGCGTTGGTGAACGTCGGCCCCGAAGCGGGTGCGAAAGCATGTGTCACTCCCTCGACAAATTCTGTCGTCCGTAACAAAAAGTGTTGCTTCAGTGCAACAAGTTGTTATTATAGGACAAGGGCTGGAACAGGCAAAGTCTTTGTTGAACGAAAGCGGATCGATCCGATCCGGCGATATGGGAGGAGAAATGGAGGCGGCGCTCGATGAATCGAAGGCCGTTTCGCATCGTGTTGGCGGAGCCGTTTTCCGAGGCTGTCGTCAATAAGCTGCGTGGAGTAGGGGAGGTGACCATACTTCCCGACTCCGCTCCCGCGACCATCATCGGCGCGATGGCCGAGGCGGATGCCCTGCTCGTTCGCGCCAAGGCACATGTCACCGCCCGCATCATTGATTCGGCGCCAAAGCTTCGCGTCATCGGTCGCGCGAGCCAAACCATCGATCACATCGATCTGCGCGCCGCCAAGCGGCGCGATATTCCGGTTGTGTACTCGCCGAATGCCGCTGTGAAATCCGCCGCTGAATTTGCGCTGGGCCTGATGATCGCCTCGCATCGCCACATTCCTGTTCTGGACAGCCAGGTACGCGAGGGGCGCTTCGACATCGCGCGGCAGATTCAAGTGCGCGAGTTTCGGTATGCGGTCATTGGGTTTCTGGGGCTCGATCCGGTCGCGGAGCACGTGGGCAGAATGCTGGAGCAGGCCTTCGACTCGACCATGATCTATCACGATCCGCTCGGCGGGGAGCCTGGATCTTTCAAAGCCCGTTCCGTCAGCTTCGACGAACTGCTCGGCACGTCGGATGTCCTTTCAATTCATCTTCGGCAGTCGGTTTCGCCGCGCCGGATGATTGATGCCGACGCGCTGGCGAAGATGAAGCCGGAGGCGACACTGGTCAACATCACGCGCGGCTCCGCGATTAATTTGATCGCTCTTGCTGCGGCCTTACAGAGCGGTCGCCTGAGTGGGGCGGCGCTGGACGTATTTGAGACCGAGCCGCTGCCTCTTCAGCATCCGCTTCGACGTTCGCCGAATTGCCTGCTGACTCCGCATGTTGCCGGGCTGACGATTGATTCCCTGGAGGAGCGATCCACGGTTGCGGACGATGTGATCCGAGTCCTCATCGGCGAAGCGCCTCGTCATCCTGCCCAATTGCCGTAATGGATCTCCGTCGGGCCCGGGCGCATCGGGTTTCAAAGCACTTTTCGACTGGATTGATCGGTGCGCCGCCGCCCATCCGCCTTTCTTGACGCTGCCATCGACCGTTTTTATCCTCATGCTCGAAAACACCCGCGACGGTCGTGCGCCGCACGGTCCGCTCGCGAACGGCTATTTGCGATCCGACGTCGGTAGGCCGGCGCCTGGTCAAGGAGGTGACGTAACATGGCGGCTGTGAAAGTGGCGATCAACGGGTTTGGGCGCATCGGTCGGCTCGTCGCGCGAGCAATGGTTGCCCGGAAAGGGCAGTTCGACATCGTCGCGATCAACGACGTCGGTTCAACGCCCAAGGTTCATGCGCACCTCTTGAAGTATGACAGCGTCCATGGCGTCTTCAATGGTGAAATTTCCCACGATGAGAACAGCATCGTCGTCAACGGGGATCGCGTTCGAGTCCTGACCGAGACGAACCCCGCCAATCTGCCCTGGAAGGAACTCGGCGCCACGATTGTCATCGAGGCAACGGGCAAGTTTACGGGGCGGGCGGCTGGCGGAAAGGCCGGTTACGACGACCACATCAAGGCCGGCGCAAAGAAGGTGATTCTGTCGGCGCCCGCGAAGGATCAGATCGATGCGACGGTGGTAATGGGTGTCAATGATGAGACACTTAAGCCGGAGCACACCTTTGTCAGCAACGGAAGCTGCACGACCAACTGTCTTGCCCCGGTCATCAAGGTGCTCGTCGATCACCCGGAAGTCTTCGGGAACAAAATCGAGGGCTTTATGACGACCGTGCATGCGTACACCAACGATCAGCGCATTCTCGACATGGTGCATGGCGACGATCTGCTCCGCGCGCGGGCGGCCGCAACGAACATCATTCCGTCATCGACCGGCGCCGCCAAGGCGATCGGGTTGGTGGTGCCCAGTCCGAACGTAAAACTGGACGGCTTCGCGTTTCGCGTGCCGGTCGCCGACGGCAGTGTCGTGGACCTCACGGTATCGCTGGATAAATCCGTCGATGTGGCGGCAGTCAATGCCGTCTTCAAGAAGGCCTCGGAGAGTCCCCGCCTCAAGGGCATTCTGGAATACTGCGACGAGCCGCGCGTCAGCAGCGACATCATTCGCAACCCGCACAGTTCGATTTTCGATTCGACCCGAACCATGGCCAAGGGCCACATGCTGAAGCTCGTCAGTTGGTACGACAACGAGTGGGGCTTCTCGAACCGCGTCTGCGACCTGGCACTCCGCTTATCGACGATGGCCTAAAGCCAGCCGGTATGCACGCTCCATCGACGGCATCTGTCGTCGATCAAGATCATTCACTTGCGTTCGACCGTTCGGACCATTCGGCGGCTTTTGCGGTATCCCCGCGCGCGTCGTAGAGCTTTGCCAGATTGGCAGCCGCGCCCTGCGCTATGGCGAAAGTGGGGCCGCGCGCCGCGACGATGCCTTCGTATGCCGTGATCAGGATCTGCTCGGCTTCGTCCAGTTTGCCGAGCTGAACGAGACATTCTCCGAGGATCGCGGCGGTGAAGTTCCGGCCATAGTCGTTGGGTGGGGCTGTCGCGAGTCGAATCTCGTACGCCTCTCGCAGGATCGCCTCGGCCTGGTCAGGCTTTCCCAGGCCGTTGAGGGCTCGACCGGCCCCGGTGAGCGCGACTGCGATCAGTGGATGGTTTGACGGCAGGGCATCCCGCCGAATTTGGATCGCCTCATTGAAGAGTTGGAGTGCCTCTTCAAATTGTTGAAGCCGGGTTAGAGCCTGTCCCAGTCCACACAAAGCGTATGCGACGTCGGGATGATTGGGGCCCATTGTCGTCCGGGCGGCCTCAAGCGATTTCCGGAAGTATGGCAGCGATTCATCGAGTCGGCCCTTCGTGTCGAGAAGAGCGGCGAGATTGTTGTAAATCGGCGCGAGCGTCGGGTGGTTTTCGCCGAGCTTGGCGACCCCGACTTCAATGGCTTCTCGCAGGCACCGCTCGGAATTGTCGAAGTCGCGCTGTCGGAAGTAATAGGCTCCCAGGATTCCGATGGTGGCCGCCAGATCCGAATCCTCATTCTCCTGGGGGCAGCCCGTTTTAGGCGCGTTCCGCGCGATTTCGACGGCCGTCGTGAGCATCTGCTCGATGCCATCGAGGCGCCCACGCGACATGCGAATGCCGGCAAGGTTCATGAGCGCCCAGCCAATGTCGGGATGGTCCGGGGGATACAACTGCCGTAGCGTGTTCAGGCTCTCCTCGGTTTCGGCCTCGGCTTCTTCAAGCCGTCCCGTTTTTTCATGAACTACGGCGCGATGGAGCTTGAGCTTGCTATAAACGGCGGGTTCTTCGCTGCGGAAAGTCTCTGCCGTCGCCAGCGCTTTCTCAAATTGATTTGCGGCTTGTTCGTAAAGCCCCATGCTCAGGTAGACCTGGCCGGTAGTTTCGCGAATCGCAACCACGACCTGTGGCTCGGCTGCCAGTGATTTTTCAAGCCACGGGTCAACCGAATCGAGCATTTCTCGCACCGTGCGATCTTCCCCGCGTGCGCTGCGTGTGTCGGCGGACTGAAGCAATCGGAGCATGAAGTTCTTGATTGCCGTCGCCCGACTTTCCTCGATTCGGGCACGCTCAGTCTCCTGCTGGGCCTGCCGCGTCGCTTCTTGCGCGGTATCTCTTTCTGTTCGGGCGATGCCGGCTTGCAATTCGGCACGCCGGTAGAGTTGAGCCAGTGCGATGCTTGCCAGAATCAGGACAACCACGAAGGAAGCGGAGACCGTTGCGAGAAGTTTGTATCGCCGCAGGGTCTTTTGCAGGACATACCAACCACTGTTGCGCTTTGCCTCGATGGGTTCGCCGCGCAGGTGCCGACGGATGTCCGTCGCGAGTTCGGCGGCGGATTGATAGCGGCGGGTTTTGTCCTTCTCCATCGCTTTGAGGACGATCGTGTCGACATCGCCCCTGAACGCACGGCTGAATGAACTGAGTCGCGTGGGCTGCTCATCGCGGATGACGCGCGCAGCCTCGGCAATCGACCGGCTTCCCAAATCGTGCGGCAGTTTTCCGGTCATCAGCAGATAGAGAATGACGCCCAGCGCATAGATATCGCTGCGCGTATCGACTTCGGTCGGGTCGCCGGTAACTTGTTCCGGACTCATATAAGGCAGGGTGCCGATGAGTTGTCCGGCGGTGGTGTGCAGCGTGGTGGTGTAGATGTCGGAGTCTGTGGTGCGGGATACGCCAAAATCAAGAATCCTTGGGTTTCCCAGTTCGTCAACGAGAATATTCTGCGGCTTGAGGTCGCGGTGAATGACGCCCTTCTGGTGCGCGTACTGCACGGCATCACAGACACGGGCCAGAAGATCGAGCCGCTTCTCCACAGCCAAGGCCATATCGTCGGCGTAATGATCCAGCCGCTTGCCTTCAATGTATTCCATCGCGAAGAAGGCGCGGGTGCCGCGGCCGGTGCCTTCGGTGCCTGCTTCGTAGACCTGCGCGATGCCCGGATGAGTAAGCCGGCCAAGTATCTGTGCTTCGTAGTCAAATCGCTTGAGCATTTGCGGTGTCGCAATGCTCTCTCGGATGACCTTCAGGGCGACCGTGCGGCTGGGATTGTCCTGAATCGCGAGATAGACAACGCCGAATCCGCCCTCTCCCAGGACGCGCTGAATGCGATAGCCGCCGATCGACTCGGGGATGGGGCTATCCGCCGGGGCGATTGAGACGCTGCCGCCAAGGCTTGAGAACTGAAGTCCTGCCTTGATCGCAGGGGTTCGAAAGAGGGCATCGGGGTGGTCGTCGTGGTTCAGCAGAGCCTCGACTTCCGATCGCAGCGATCTGTCTTCGCCACAAGCAGCCGAAAGAAAAGCGGTCCGATCGTCCTGCTCCAGCGAGCGCGCGTGATTGAATATCTCATCGATCCGTCGGAATCGATCAGCGTCCACCGCTTACACCCCTTCAGCCAGCTCGCGAGACAGCCATGCGCGTGCCATACGCCAGTCACCTTCGACAGTGCTCCGTGAGATGTTCAACACCTCGGCGACTTCGTCAACGGTCAGGCCGCTGAAGAATCGCAATTCGACGACTTTACTCTTCCGTTCGTCGAATTCTGCAAGCTTCTTTAGCGCCTCGTCGAGGGCGATCGGGTCGAATTCGGGCTGATCGCCGGCCGCAACATTCTCGTCGAGCGCAATTTTCGCACGTCCACCGCCGCGCTTCAGCGCCGCTCGCGCCACTGCATGGTTGACCAGGATCTGACGCATCGCAGTTGCGGCGACGGCGAAGAAATGGGCGCGATCGTTCCACTTGGCCTGAGTCTGATCGATCAGCTTCAAATAGGCCTCGTGAACAAGTGCGGTCGGCTGCAGGGTGTGGTCGCGGCGCTGGCCCCGCAGATACTTGCCGGCCAATGCGCGCAGCTCTTGATAGACGACCGGCAACAGGGCGGACGAGGCGTTCCGGTCGCCCTGTGCCACGGCCGCGATAAGCCGAGTCATTTCTGATGGCGAAGTGCTCATCTAGGTCCCATGGCCGCGCATCCCCGGCGCGTACCGGCAAGCGGGTCGGATGGCGATGGCCGCTCTCCCAATCATTCTACTCGCTCCGATGGTCGGCGGGGAGACGGATGGTCCCATCATGAGGACGAAGAATACGGGCTGCGGTGATCTTGACAGGACGAGGGTGGGCGACTAATTTTCAATCTCTTAGGAGTGTCCGATCGATGGTGTTTCATCCGCCGTCGGTGGGGCATTCGGTGGCGGTCTGCGAAGGCCGGCCGCATGATGATGAAATAGCCGTTTGGGGCTGTAGCTCAATTGGTCAGAGCGCCGGCCTGTCACGCCGGAGGTTGCGGGTTCGAGCCCCGTCAGCCTCGTTTTCCCAAACGCGACATTTCAGGTGGACTCCCTATTGCCCAACAACGGCTCCGTGGTCCACGGCGTTCTTCGGGGTTTTAGGCCGCCGCTAGAACCACTGCGTCAGGACCCCCTCAATCGCGTCCGCTGCGCTGCCTCCCCGTCGATTGTTCACGAATGCGAAGAGCGGTTTCCTCTTCTCAATAGCCTGTTCAATCAGCATCTGAAGCGATGTACGCCCATCGGGATAGGTTTCCTGGGTCCTGTCATACGGCGATAACGCCGTGACGGCCTTTTGATAGGAGCGCCTCGGGAGCCGCAGAAACCGTGCGGCGATTGGGTCGCCCTTCGGTATGCCCGCAATTCTCAACTGTTTCGCTACGAGCGGCGTGCGCGAAAGCATGTCGTGGAGCCCATCGCCGAAGCGTGCCGGCTCGCGCCCGATCGTCCGCATTTTTGGTCCTGTTGGAGTTCGGCTGACCAGTCAGATCGGAGTTGTTCAACTGCCATGAATCACATCGCGCCGTAATGAAACTGGCGGAGATTGCATACTCGATTGACTCGCATGATACTCGGTTGCCGGAACTTCGCGGGATTGCCCGCGGTCTCAACTGCGCTTCGCCACACGGATTCAATATGCGACACCATCTTGTCGTACTGCACAAGCGATATTTGCAGCGGATGGCTACGGGTCGCAAACGCGTTGAATGCCGGTTGTCGTCGATTCGACGCATTCCCTTTCAGGCCGTCGATCCGGGCGACCTGCTCTGGTTCAAGCTGCCGTCAGGACCGATTTGTGGCATCGGTGTGGCTGGAGCGTGCCATTACCACGAACTATCAGAACCGGCAGATCTTCGTCAAATCATCAAACCCTATCGTGACATTATTCAGGCGGAGAGCGATTTTTTCCTCGGCGCGGAAGCGTGGTCGCGCTACTTGAGCCTCATTCAGCTTGAGACATTCCTTGCCATTCAACCCATGAATGTGATGAAGTCCGACCAGCGTTCGTGGGTTGTGCTTGAAGCAGGTCCGCGGCCGATGATGCGGATCAATTCGAAATCAAAATCTGTCTGAGGTGCGGATCAGAGACCGAACTTGATGGCCAGCCCGCAGGAAAGCAGGACAGCGCCAGCCGCCGCATGCCCGAATCGTTCGAACGCCCGCAGTCGGAGGGATTTCACGCCGAGCAGCAGTGCCACGACAATGGCGATCATGGTGGCAATTGTCGTGATGCCGAACAGGAATGTGACCCACCAAACACTTGTGATCTGCCCGGTCGCCGCGGGAAAAATCAGCAGAGGGATAAGAACTTCGCAGGGCCCGAAGACAAAAATGGTGAACAGGATCCACGGCGTCATCGAAGCGTGCCGCGGCATTTCGCTTGCGGAGTCGTGAACCTCTGCGTGTTCCGGCCCGTGATGCGCCTCTACAATCATGCCGCCCCCGATGCTGAGATGCGTGTGCGGACGATTGCGATAGGCCGCGCGCATTCCCCATACAAGATAAACAAGCCCGAACGCGATGAGAGCCCATGCCGCCAGATCGCTGCGAACGCTCTCAACCGCCTCCAGCTTCTCAAGCCCCAAGCCCAGTGCGATCCCGACGATCCCCAGCACGGCCGAGCTGAGCACATGTCCGATCCCGCACAGCATTGTGATGACGAGGGTCCTGGGCAGCGACCAGTGCCAGATGCGCGACATGGCCACAAACGGAAGATAGTGGTCCGGGCCGAGGATTGTGTGCAGAAAGCCGAGCGATATGGCCGTGATGGCGAGCGATTCGGACATGCACGAGAGTATAGCAGTCGTGCGAACCCGACGACACGGCGTCCGTCTTTTTCCGCAGACGCTCGCAAGCCACGCTTAGGAGGCGAAGATATTTTCGACGAGTGCCACCTGCTCGGGCAATTGATCCATCACATTCTGTACGGCCTCAGGCGTCAGTTTCACGACGTCAAGAAATTCCATCGGAATCTCCATGTCTTCGCCGTAGGTGCAGAAGCCCATGCCCAGCCGACTGACGAGGATGTCGGCGATGCAGACCAGTGTGGGGAGTTCGCGCATTGCCGGCGCCAGGACGTGGGGTTTGTGGTGATAACCGATGGTCGTGCAAAGCGGCTGCGGAAACCGCCATTTGCCCGCGAGCGCCGCCCCAAAGGCCTGATGATCCGCGCCGATGACCTGCTGCTCCAGCTCACAGAAGTCGCCGCCGTCGGCATCGAGTTGGGCGATGACTTCGGCGAGTTGCTTCGGGAAAACCTGGCGTTCCACGAGCAGCCCGAGATCGGCGATGATGCCGCCGAGGAAGCTCTCCTCAACAGTCGGGCGGCCTTGTGCGGCCGACAGCATGCGAGCGGCGACGCCGGTGCCGATCGAGTGCTTCCAGACTTCGGATCCGCTGAAGCCTTCGATTGCCGGGCCGCTGTTAAAGAGATGCGTCATGGAGGCGGCGATGGCGATATTCTTCACGGCCGAGAGACCGAGCAGCACGATCGCGCGATCGATGCTCGCAATTTGTCCGGGAAGCCCGTAAAACGCCGAATTGACTACCTTCAATATGCGAGCGGACAACGCCGGATCATTCTTGATGACTTCGTGCAGGTCGCGCGCCGTAGACTTTGGATTTTCGACGATTTGTATGATCTTGACCGTTACTTCCGGCAGCGTCGCGATCTCGCCGACATCCGAAATCGCGGCATCGACCAGTGCCTTCCCCGTTAGTGCATCTGCCTGTGACATGTAACGACCTCAATCTATCGAAGCATGGACGTACGGCCAATCCACCAGGCTGGGCCGCTTCTGACGGCTCATCGGTCCGAAACGCCGCTCGATTCAGCCTATTTCCGCAGAGATCCAACGCCGGTCTCTTCCTGGGCGAGGCTCCGAACTGACGCCCGCGTGATCGGCCCGCCCGCCTCGATTGGCATCGAGGCCTGCCGACCGATAATGGTTTCCCATTCTGAGGCGCAGAGTCCGCGCGACGCCCTCTGAATCGTGAGATTGTCCGGCGTAAACAGATCGCCGGCGCGAATTGTCCGGCTCGCGACTACGCGACCGCGGGCACGTTCCCGGACCTGCAATTCGCGCGGATCCAATGCAGTGCGGCCGTCACCGAGGGCCGCCTCGGCAGTCCGCACCGCCGCGACGTAGTTTCTGAATTGATCTGGGTCGAGAGAGAAGAAATGATCCGGTCCGGTCGCGGTGCGATCGAGCGTGATGTGTTTTTCGAGAACGCACGCCCCGGCATAAACTGCGGCAGCGCCAATGGCGACGTCGTCGACGTGATCGCTGAATCCGACGGGCATGCCGAATCGGGAACTCATTTGGCGGATTCTTGCGAGTCGCGCGCATTGAGGCGGCGTGGGGTATGAAGAGACGCAGTGAAGCAGTATCAACCGATCGCCCGCACCGACATTCTTCAGCCGTGAGATTGCAGACTCGATCTCCGCGTTGTCGCTCGCGCCAGTGGAGAGAATGAGTGGCCTGCCTGTGTCCGCCGCATTGGCAAGCAGCGGGACGTTGATGATGTCGGGCGATGCAATCTTGATCGCGGGTACACCGATTTCGTTGACGATAAATTCCAGTTCCTCGATGCCGAACGGCGTCGCCAGGAAAATCAAGCCGACGCTGCGGGCGTATTCCGCCAGTTGCCTGAAGTTTTCAGGCGTGAGTTCGAGTCGCCGAAGCATTGTGCGCTGATCGGTTGCCCCGGCGTCGTGAATCGTTTGATAGTCGCAGGTCGGCGCATCGGCCGCAACGAGCCGGTCGGCTCGGAAGCATTGAAATTTGACGGCGTCCGCGCCGGCTTCGCGCGCCGCGTCAATCAGTTGTCTGGCTTTGTCGATTGAACCGTCGTGATTCACGCCGGCTTCAGCAATGATGAATGTCCGCTGCATCGGACCGATCAGACGGTCTCCAATCTGAACCACGCGCGTCGCAGGAGCATAGTCACGCGGCGGTGCCGCTGATTCATCAGTCCGGGACAGAATAGCTGATGCCAGCTTCAGGTCATCGGCGGAGTCTACGTCAACGGTCGGTCCGCCGCTCGAAATAACGGCACGCCGATCGATCCCGAAAAACGCATGGGCGTCGTCATTTCGGACTCTAAAGAGCGACGCTCTCGACACCGCGACGACCGCGCCGTCGTGATAATAGAGTGGCTCGAGGTCCTGCCTGCGGTAGATGGAGTTTCGGCGATACTGGACAAGCCGATCGCCTTCAAGACGGTGAATCCAGTCCGGATGCTGCTTTTCGACCGGCGTCACGCTGCGAACGGAATCGCACCCGTGTTGCAGAAGTTTCGAGACCGCACGATCGATAATCTCCGGGGCGCGAACCGGCACGTTCCCGTATAGCAGCACGACGTGCGTGACCGGACGGCGGAATTTCTCGTAAGTCTCAACGGCATGGCGTGCCGCTGAATCGACCGTTGCCGTATCGTTCGCAAGTTCCGCCGGGCGCTCGACGACATAAACACCCATCTCCCGGGCGACGGCCTCGCAATGACTGGAATCCGTGGTGACGCAGACCGCATCAATCGACGTGGCGGCCTTCGCTTCAGCTATCGTGTACGCGATCATCGGCCGGCCGTTGATCGGAAGCGAGTTTTTCGACGGCAGCCCCTTGCTGCCTGCCCGCGCCAGTACGACGGCAAGAACGTGCGTGTCATCTCGTCTTCGGATCGTTTGGTCGTCGTCCCGCGGCTTGGCTGTCAGATCTGCTGCATTCTCCATATAATGCTCATCGGCGTTTCGCGCAATAGGATTGCAATCTTCCGAGATTCGTGTGAATCGATTCGGCCTGCGCGATGGGTATCAGTAATTCGAAACAACACCCGATCTGGAACCATGCTTTACTTCGACTACAACGCCACCACGCCCGTCGATCCGGCCGTCGCCGAAGCCATGATGCCCTACCTGCATGGCGAATTCGGAAACCCGAACAGCGGTCATGCCTTCGGCCGCCGTTCGCGAGAAGCCATTGAAACCGCGCGGGCGCAGGTCGCAGCCCTGATCAGCGCCGACCCGAGTGAGATCGCCTTTACCAGTGGCGGCACCGAAGCGAGCAACTGGGCCATCAAGAGCGCGGCTCAGTTGAGGCAGTCGGCCGGTAGGCACATGGTGACCACATCCGTCGAGCATCCGGCCACCTTGAATCCCATGAAATGGCTCGCGTCGTTCGGCGTTTCCCATACGGAGGTGCCGACTGATGGATACGGTCGCGTCGATCCCGATGAGATTCGCAAGGCAATCCGGCCGGACACCATCCTCGTCAGCGTGATGCACGCCCAGAACGAGGTCGGTACGCTGGAGCCCATCGTCGAAATCGGTCAGATCACCCGCGAGCGTGGTGTCTTGTTCCATGTCGATGCGGCCCAGTCGCTCGGCAAGGTGCCGGTCGACGTTCAAACCATGAACGCCGACTTCCTTTCAATTGCGGGACACAAGCTCTACGGCCCCAAGGGAATCGGCGCGCTCTACATTCGCGGCGGACTGCAACTTGAGCCGTTGATTCATGGCGCCGGCCAGGAGTCCGGACGGCGCGCGGGAACAGAGAATCTCATGATGGCGGTCGGGCTGGGAAAGGCGTGCTCGCTTTCCGCGGAGTATTTACAAAAGGGCGATCACAATCGACATCGAGACTACTTCTGGAGCAGGCTCGCGGAGAGCTTTGGCGAACGCGTCGTGCTGAACGGCCATCCGGTCGAACGCATCCCCAGTACGGTCAGCGTCAGTTTTCCCGGTTGGATCGGCGGCGAGATTCTCTCGCAGCTAGACGGTGTGTGTGCATCGACGGGAGCAGCCTGCCACGCAGGCGATGCAAAGCCGTCGCGCGTGCTGACAGCCATGGGATATTCGCGAGAAAGGGCGGTCGGAACCATTCGATTCAGCGTAGGCCGGCCGACGACTGACTCGGAGATTGACAAGGTGGTCGACATGCTCAAACGAACTTTGGCGAGGTAACGGCCGACAAACTTCTCAGGATAATCGTTCGAATCGGAATCGGGTTGATCCAAGTGCACAGTCGCGGACACCTGGCCTGAATCCAGGTCCGCAAACTCGGATTCGTGGACCGGCCTCAACGCGACATACCGAAACGGACGCGGAATGCGACCGCTTTGAAGAATTTCCGAAACGAGATTAGGTTTCTGGTCGTAGTGAACCCGGCAGCGCCGAGGTTTTGTCGGGCGGTACCGGCGGGGAGGGTGGCGGATCTTACATGTGCGGCATCTGCGGCTATGTTGGTGAACATCGTCCCGAGCTGATCGAGCCGATGTGCCGCGCGATGGAGCATCGTGGACCGGACGATTCCGGATCATGGCACGATACCCAGGCCATGGTCGGTCTCGGCCAACGCAGACTGTCGATTATCGATCTGTCTCCCGCGGGCCATCAGCCCATGTCCAACGAGGACGCCTCGGTATGGATCACCTTCAACGGCGAGATCTACAACTTTCAGGAGATTCGCGAAGGGCTGGTCGCGCGGGGGCATGTGTTTCGCGGACACAGTGATACGGAGGTGCTCGTTCACTTATACGAGGAAGAGGGGCCTGAGTTGGTCCACAGGCTCAACGGAATCTTCGCATTTGCAATCTGGGATTCAAAGGCGCGGCAACTCGTGCTTGCACGGGATCATGTCGGTATCAAACCGTTGTATTACACGCAGCTTGGCCGAGGACTCTTCTTCGCCTCCGAAATCAAGGCGCTGCTTCGGATACCCGGCATCTCTCGCGAACTCAACGCGGACGCCGTGCACGACTATCTCACCTTTCTCTGGGTGCCCGGCGAACGCACGCTGCTCCGCGGCATACAGAAAGTCGAGCCGGGCCATCGCATGATCTGGCGCGACGGCCGGATCGTGGAGAACAAAAGGTGGTTTTTCCTGGCGTATGAACCGGACGACTCCCGCCGCGAGGCGGACTGGGTCGAGGACGTCCGGGAGACATTCCTTCGGACCACGCGCCGGCAAATGGTGTCCGATGTGCCGCTTGGTGCGTTCCTTTCAGGCGGAGCGGACTCGTCCAGCATCGTCGCCTGCATGCGGAAGTCATTTCCGGACAGGGAGATTCGATGCTACACCGCGCGGGTCCCGGTTAAGGACATGGCGCTCGACCAGTTCGAGGATGATTATCCCTTTGCGGTCAAAGTCGCCGACCGGCTCGGCGTGACACTCAAGTCCGTCGATGTGCGTGCCGATATGGTGGCACTCCTGCCGAAGTTGGTCTATCACCTTGACGAGCCGGATGCCGATCCCGCCATCTTCCCTTCGTACCTGATCTCGAAACTGGCTCGCGACGACGGCACCACGGTGCTGCTCTCCGGCACGGGCGGTGACGAAGTCTTCTTCGGTTATCGCAGTCACGTCAGTCAGCGTCTCTATGCCCGGCTCGACCGCATTCCGCGCTGGATATCCGGTCCTGCGTTGGCCTCCGCCGCGGCCCTTGCGTCAGCCATGCTGGGTGCCGGCAAGGCGATCCCCAGGCGACTGCGAAAATTTCGGCGAGCCTTGCTGGAGAGCGGCCTCTCACGCACGCTGGCTTTTGCCGATTGGTCCAGCCCGGAAACCCGGCGATCGCTCTATTCGCCAGCATTCACCGCGCGCCTCGCCACAACCGATCGCCTGTCGTCAGCCATGCAGCGCTACTACGACGATTTTGTCGGCTCGGGTGTGCTGAACCGCCATTCGCACATGCTGATCCAGGGATTTCTCGGGGCACACAACTTTCTCTATACCGACAAGACCAGCATGGCGGCATCCCTCGAAGCCCGCGTGCCTTTCATGGATGTGGAACTCATGCGGCTGGTCGCTCGCATTCCTGAACGCTACAAGCTCCGCGGCGTCGAGACGAAGTCGGTGCTAAAGAAAGCGATGGAACCACTGGTCGGTCGCGATATCCTCTATCGGAGCAAGACCGGCTTTGGCGCCCCGCTTCGCAAATGGATCACTGACGATCTGAGCACCGTGATGAACGACCTGCTCGGCGAGCGGCGAATCCGCGATCGCGGTTTGTTCTCGCCTGAATCGGTGCAGCGTGTCCTCGCGGAGAACGCCGCATCCCGCGCGGATCACGCATACCTGATCTACGCGCTAATCACGCTTGAAATCTGGATGCAGTCATTTATCGATCGGCCCGGCGAGCAGGTGACATGGTGAATCTCAGTTGCGGTCAGGAATCGAGTGCATCAGGACAGCGGATTCAGACCGCGCCGATCGGCCCCGGACGCATCCTGAGCGTCTCGCGCGGCGGAGATGTCTATGTATCGCGCGGGTACAGAATTTATCGATCGACTGACAACGGTCGATCATGGCAGCTCCGCTGCGCGATGCCGCAATCGGCGCTGCGCCGGCTTGCCTCCTGCTCGCGATTGGCTTCGCGTCTGCTCCGTCACGAAGTGAAGGCGATCGGTGTGACAACCGACGACACGATCATCGCTTCGAACCGCGAGTTTGTTTATTACGCCGCGTCGGGTGATCCGGACATGATCCCTGCGCGAATCGAAGACGGCGGTCAAAGACTCGCGCCGCCGATGACGATAACAGTCGGCCCCAACGATCGCGTCCTCTGGGGCGAGTACAATTCCAGAACCGCGCACGGCCTGCCGGTGCGCCTGTTCGTCTCCGATGATCAAGGCCGATCCTATCGAATCGCGCGGGTCTTCGAGGGCGGATCGATTCTCCACCTGCACAATCTTCAGTTCGATGAACGGCTGAGGTGTTACTGGGTGCTCGCCGGCGACCACAATCACGAGCCGGGCATTGGTCGTCTGTCCGAGGACCTGCGCGACTTCGACTGGATTGCAAAGGGCGAGCAGCGCTTTCGGGCGGTGCAGGTTTTCGATTTCGGCGACACCCTGGTCTACGGCACCGACACCGAGCGAGAGAAAAACGCCGTGATCCGTTTCGAAAAGGCCACCGCGCGCGTCGAGCGATTGCAGGAACTCGACGGCAGTTGCATTTACGGCGCGCGGTTCGGCGGCGTGTATGCCCTCTCCACGTCGATCGAGGTGTCGAGCGTCAATCTCAGCCGCGAAGCCGGCCTCTGGATCTCGCGAGACGGCGAAAATTGGACACGCGTCTTCAGTGCGACAAAGGACCGCTGGCATCCGATTTACTTTCAGTTCGGATCGATCGTGCTTCCGCGGGGCGAAACCGAAAGCCAGATCATCTACTTCAGCGGACAAGCTTTGTCCGGCGTCGATGGAATGGCTTTCTCTTGCAGTATTTCGCCGTAGGTCAGGAGGTAAGCGGCACGGCGTTGGCGCAAATCATTCATTACGGCCCACGGAGCCTGTCCCGTATAATCCGGATCATGCCCGATTCATCTGTTCACGTCCTTGTTCTCGGCTCCGGCACATCGCACGGTGTGCCGATGATTGCATGCGACTGTGCAGTCTGCACGTCGTCGGATCCGCGCGACAAGCGAACGCGCCCCAGCGTGATCATCCGATATGGCGAGACCTCCCTGCTCGTCGATACGACGCCGGAATTGCGAATCCAATGTCTCACGCACGCGATTTCCCGCGTCAGTGCCGTGCTCTACACCCACTATCATGTCGATCATGTCACGGGGCTGGACGATCTTCGGCGCTTTAATTGGCTTCAGGGCGGCCCACTGCCGGTGTATGCCGCGAATGACACATTGGTTCGCATTCGGCAGATGTTCCCCTACGTGTTCGATCCGGAGAATGCTTACCCATCAGCCGTTCCCAATCTCCGCACGCACGAGATTGGCGGCCCGTTTGAAATCGGCGGCAGGACCATCACGCCGATTCCGCTCATGCACGGCAAACTGCCCGTTTTGGGATTTCGCGTCGGCAATTTTGCATATTGCACAGATGTGAACTACATCCCGCCGGATTCGTGGCCGTTGCTTCGAGGTTTGGACGTTCTCATCCTCGACGCCTTGCGAAAGCGCGAGCATCCGACACATTTCAACTTGACTCAGGCGGTTTCGCATGCCCGTCAGATCGGCGCGAGGCGTACAGTTTTCACACACATCGCCCACGAACTGGGGCATGCGGAAACCAATGCCGGTCTGCCGGCTGGCATGGAACTGGCTTATGATGGAATGACGCTTGAGTCCACCTAGCTTGAAATCAGGAGCGTATCCGGATCGCCGGAGAATCCCGCCTGCTGGACAGAAAGATACCTATATGCCGCACGTTATCAGTTTTGCCGCCCATCGTGAGTCAGCTTCCTTCGGACGCCTCCATGCGCTTTGACCTCATCGAATCCTATTCCGCCCTTCGACATTCTCCTGTTCGCATCGTCTTTGGCGAAGGAAGCTTGCGCAAACTCGGGTCGTTGGCTGTCGAGGAGGGTGCAACACGCGTCCTGCTTGTTACCGATCCGGGAATTGTTCGAGCCGGTCATGCCGAGCGCGCGACCCAGTCGCTGCGTGATGCGGGTGTCGAGGTCACTGCGTTTGACGGCGCCCGCGAAAACCCAACAACCCATGAAGTCGAATCGGGTGTCCGGATTGCTCGCGATCTGGGCGTGGATTTTCTGGTCGGCTTGGGCGGCGGCAGCAGCATGGACTGCGCCAAAGGCATCAACTTCATTCTGACCAACGGCGGGGTAATGCATGATTATTGGGGAATCGGGAAGGCATCGAAGCCGATGCTGCCATCGATCTGTGTTCCGACGACGGCAGGGACCGGAAGCGAGGCACAGTCCTTTGCGCTGATCACTGACCCCAATTCGCATCAGAAAATGGCCTGCGGCGATCGGAAAGCGCTGCCTCGTGTTGCCATTCTGGATCCCGAGCTGATTGCGACGGTGCCGCGCGCCGTCGCCGCGGCAACAGGCATCGACGCCGTGGCACACGCGATTGAAACCGCTGCCTGCAACAAACGCACCCCGGCCTCGCGCGAGCTTTCACGCACAGCCTGGCGGCTGCTGAATCCGGCATTCGAATCGGCGATCACGGGGGCGGCTACGGAATCGCACGGCCGGAACCCGGCACACGTCGAATCGGAGTTGTCCGTTTCCTCCGCCATGCTGCTCGGCGCGCATTGTGCGGGCGCGGCGATCGAAGCATCCATGCTCGGCGCGGCGCATGCTTGTGCCAATCCGCTGACATCCATGTATGGCGCCACACACGGAATTGCCGTCGGCCTGATGCTGCCACATGTCATTCGTTTTAATGCGGTCGGCGCATCTGACCCATACTCAGACCTGTGCGGCGATGGACCCCTCGGGGTCAGAAACGCCGAAGAGCTTGCCTGCCGGGTCGAGGTGATGCTCCAAACGGCTGGCCTGCCGCGCCGCTTAAGTGACATCGGCGTGACGCTCGACGCGATTCCTGATCTGGCGGACATGGCCCTTCTTCAGTGGACCGCACGATTCAATCCGAGAGATTTGACGGTTGAGTCGCTGCGGGAGATCTATCTCGCGGCGCTCTGAACAACCTGCAAAAAGGATGCTGGGCTTCCGGTCAATTATGCGGGACCGCCTCCCGCGATCGTGAGAAACCGAGATCATCTCCCCCCGAATTCATGTCGGCCCATAGCCGAATCATTGCACGTCAGTTGCCGCCAGTTGGACAAGTTTGAACGAAATGTCTGCGTCATGCGGGTTCGCGCTCTCCGGTGCCGGGCCACCGGAGAGCGGTGAACTCCCAACTCAACAGAAAATTCGGGATTCGTGCAATGTCCGGTAGTAGCGGATGACATTGCTACGGAAATGGCCGCGCACAGAGTCGTCCACTTGGAGGTGATCGAGGCCTTCGAGAGCGCGCGGCAAAACACGAGAGGGAGCAGACAATGACACCCGATTCGAAATTGTCCGGGATTGTGATAGGGTTCGTTCTGATTTGCGGCGCCGATTTCGCCTTCGCCAACCGCGCCGGAGCGCTGCCGTTCCGAAATGGAGGCACCGCGAGCAACGGCAATAACTGCTCCGCCTGCCATGCCGGAAGTCTCGGTCACTCGACCGGCAGCGTCCAGATTCTTGATGCGCCAGTCATGTACAACTTCAATCGGGTCTACGACATCACCATCATGGTGACGGATACCGTTCAGGCGGGGGCGGGTTTCGAGTTCAGTGCTGAAAGTCCGCTCGGCGCGTTTCTTGGCACGCCCATTGTTTCCGATGCTGTAAACACGCGACATTCGTCAGGCACGGGTGGGACAAACTTTATCACGCACACCGCCACCGGCGTCGGCAATGCTGTGGCGAACTGGGCCAGTCTGGGCAATACCGCATTTTACCACGTTCAGTGGCGCGCTCCGGACAGCGATATGGGCCAGGTCAATTTCTTTGCAGCCGGCAACGCGATTAACAACAACTTTGCCAACTCCCTCGACAGGGTATATCTCACCAGTGTCAGCACCATGCCCGCGACCTGCGACAAGGCAGACCTCACCGGCGACTCCGCGATCGACGGCCAGGACCTCGCGTTGTTCGTGGCGACCTGGCTTGATCCCGATAATGCGACGCCCCGGGAGTTTTGCGCCGGCGACATGAACGACGACGGCATGATCGATGATCTGGACGCGGCGGCCCTTGTCGAGGAATTGTTAAGCCAGTAAGCGAGCCTCCATCACCCACGATTTTTCCGCCAAAGGCACGCGATGTCTCCGGATTGATCACCCCGAATTTGAATCCATCGCCTGATCGGACTACGATGTCTTTCAGCGATGTTGGAACTTCCTCAAATCACGGCCCCCGGCGAAAAGCCTGAAACCGATATTGGCAGTTACTTTGTCGCCAATTACCCGCCGTTTTCCGTCTGGTCGCGCGACCACCTGCCGGCCGCGTTGAGCGCGCTGAATGCGGTTCCCACCCGACCGGTCGGCGAGCCGCACGATAGGGCGCCGGCGCCGCTCGGCCTGTATCTGCACATCCCATTCTGCCGCAAACGCTGCAAGTTCTGCTATTTCCGCGTGTACACCGACAAGAACGCGAGCGAGGTGGATGTCTATTGCGACGCGCTCGCCCACGAAATTGAGTTGTACTCACGGATGCCCGCGCTGGACGGCCGTCAGTTTGAATTCGTATATTTCGGTGGCGGGACGCCCTCATTTCTCAGCGAAAAGCAACTGCTCAAACTGGTCGAGAGAATCAACCGGCATTGGCGGTGGGACGCGGCACGCGAGGTCACCTTCGAGTGCGAACCGGGCACATTGAAAAAACACAAGCTCGAAGCCATTAGACAGATCGGCGTCACGCGCCTTTCGCTCGGTGTCGAGCACTTCGACGACCAGTTGCTGGAACAGAACGGCCGAGCGCATCAATCGGCCGAGATTTTTCAGGCATACGAATGGGCGCGAGAAGTCGGCTTCCCGCAGATTAATATCGACCTCATCGCCGGAATGGTGGGTGAGACGGATGCGAAGTGGGAATCGGCCGTTGAAAAGGCGCTGGCGATGCAGCCGGATAGCCTCACCATCTATCAGATGGAGATGCCGCACAACACGGTCTTATCGCGTGAGAGCAAGTCTTCCGGTGATCCGGTGCCGATTGCCGGCTGGCCCACAAAGCGAGCCTGGGTTGATCATGCGTTTCGCAGGTTTGAATCGGCCGGCTATGCGATTTCCAGCGCATACACGCTGGTGAAACCCAGTGAGCGCAGCAGTTTTGTTTATCGCGACTCGCTCTGGCACGGAGCCGACATGATTGGAACCGGCGTGGCTTCGTTCTCGCATTTTGCCGGCGTCCATTTCCAGAACGTGGACACATGGGACGAGTATGTCGCGAAGTGTGCGGCCCGAGAGTTGCCGATCAATCGCGCATTTCCGATGACCCCAAGGCAGAGATTGACGCGCGAGCTGATTTTGCAGTTAAAGACGGGCCGACTCGATGACGCCTACTTTCGCGAAAAATTCGGCGAGTCGATCACCGATCAGTTCTTGGAGGCATTTGGCGCGTTGGTGGCCGATGGCTATGCCAGGATCGATGGCGACTGCATCACGCTCACACGGGCCGGCCTGCTGGTCGTCGATCCGCTCTTGCCGCGATTTTTCGAAGACCAGTTCCGGAATGTAAGGTATACATAGCGAACCCCGCCGAGGGCGGATGTCCTTGGCCGATCATCGGATAGCCTGACGCTGCAATCCATTTCAAGAGCTTACATGCACGAGTCGCACGCGGACATGCCAAACCTCGAATCAATCAGTGATCCGCGCGTGGCCGTTGATCATCTCGCCGGTGATTTCTTCGGTTTGCGTCTGGCAGCCGAAGCCGAGATTCTCACACCGAGCGAGGTGCCGCCGCCGTTTGATTCTCTTCTGGTTCATGAATTGCACATGACGACCGTGCTCGAAAAATTCCACGGTCAATCACTCCGACTGGAAGTAGTCGAAGATCGGCTGATTGGCTCCGTGTACGCACGGAAAATCCTGCTCTCATTGGCGAATTCCGGTTTCGTCGTCGAAGTGGGGGCCGTGCGGATTCACCTTCAGCATACCGCCGACGCGGTTCGTGAGGCCATACTCCGGCGGGAGCGGCCGCTTGGCGAGATTCTTATTTCCCATCGGGTGCTGCGTCGCATTGAACCGAAGTGGTTTATGCGTTTTCAGGGAACATCACCGATCGTCGCGGCGTTTGATCGACCAAACGTCGCTCCGGTTTATGGCCGCGTCGGGTTGATCCACTGTGATGGTGAACCGGCGATCGAATTGCTCGAAGTGGTCAGCGGCGAATGCACCGGCGCGTGACGGCGTCGCACTGCCGTTCGCCCGTTCCGAACAGCCGGACTGACCCTGCCCACCCTTGACAATCATTCTTGACACTCCGCGACGTTCGATTCATAATTTCAGCGGAGCAAAGCGGTTAAATGACGGCCCAACTCATTTCGATCAGCCCCGATGCGACCGACGCCCCGGAAATTCTTGCCGTGGCGAAGGCCCTCGCGGAAGGGGCCATCGTTGCATTTCCGACTGAAACCGTATATGGCCTCGCGGCCAATGCCGCCAGCGGGGCAGCCGTGAATCGGCTTCGCGACGTGAAGGGACGCGCCGCGACACAGCCGTTTACGGTTCACATTGGCCGGATTGACGAATGCGAGCCTTTCGTGCCAACCCTGTCCAACATCGGACGCCGATTCATCAAAAAGGGCTGGCCCGGGCCGCTCACGCTCATTTTCAAAGTGGATCCATCGGAGGACGTTCCTATTCGGCCGCGGCTGAGTTCCGAGGGCTTCGATGCGATATACTCTCGCGGGAGCGTTGGAGTGCGATGTCCGGATCATGTCGCCTGCGCATCTTTTCTAACAAGCGCGCGGGTTCCGGTGATTGCCTCAAGCGCCAATCGCGCGGGTCAGGCCGCGCCGGTCGAGGCGGCCGAGATCCTTTCGTCCATTGGCGACGAGATCGACTTTGTGATCGACAGCGGCCCGACGAGATATCGCAAAGGCTCCACGATTGTTGAATTGAACGGAGACGGCTACTCCATCATTCGCGAGGGCGTCTGGGACGAGCGGACCATCCGCAGGCTTGCCGCGGTCAACATCCTGTTCGTCTGCACCGGCAACACCTGCCGCTCGCCCATCGCGGAGGGATTGTTTCGAAATATGCTGGCTCGGAAGATAGGCTGCGATGAGTCCGAGCTTCCTGCACGCGGCGTGAACGTGATGTCGGCCGGCGCGGCATCCTACGGCGGCGGTCGCGCCTCCGAATATTCAATTGAGGTCTGTCGCCGGCGCGGCGTGGATATCTCCGGTCATGTATCGCGCGGGTTGTCGAGTGAACTGGTTCAGGCCGCCGACTACATTTTCGGCATGACCCGCAGCCATGTTGACGCGATTTCCGCGTTCCCCCTTCGGCCGTCAACAGTCGTCGCGCCGATCGCGATTGACACGGAAATCAACGACCCGGTCGGCGGTCCGCTGGAAGAATATGAGGAGACCGCCCGGGCGATTGAACTCGCGCTGCGGAAGCGGCTGCATGAGGTGACAGTATGAAAATCGCGTTAGGTGCCGATCATCGCGGCTATGAGGCCAAGTCCCGGGTGAAGGCGCTGCTCGAGGAGATGGGTCAGCAGGCACAGGATTTCGGGACCGATTCGTCCAGGTCGATGGATTATCCCGATCCTGCGTACGCGGCGTCACGCGCCGTTCAAAACGGTGATTGCGACATGGGTATTCTCTTCTGCGGCACCGGCATCGGCATGTCGATCACGGCGAACAAGCTGCACGGCATCCGGGCCGCGCTGTGCCATGATGAGCTTACCGCGGAGATGGCGCGGCGCCACAATAACGCCAACGTCCTCTGCCTGCCGGCCGATCTCATTGGCGATGCGCTCATGCGGCGCATCGTCGAAGTGTGGCTGAATACGCAATTCGAAGGCGGCCGCCACGAGCGACGAATCGACAAGATCCGCGAGATCGAAGACAAGCAGTGCAAGCCCTGAGTCACCGCGCCATGCCGGCGCTGATCGAAAACGAAGGGGGAACGCGGCGCCGCGCGAGATCGTCAGCCATCAAGCGGCCCGCGAACACTTGGATAAGGTGAATTTCGAATGAAGGAACTCACGCCTCGGCGCGTCGTCGAGGAACTGGACAAGTACATCATCGGCCAGGCCGAAGCGAAGCGGGCCGTTGCGATTGCAATTCGAAATCGCTGGCGGCGGCTTCAGTTGCCGGACACGATGCGCGAGGAGATCGGCCCTAAGAACATCCTCATGATCGGCCCCACCGGCGTAGGCAAGACCGAAATTGCCCGCCGCCTTGCCATGCTGGTAAACGCGCCCTTTCTGAAGATTGAAGCGACCAAATTCACGGAAGTCGGCTATATGGGCCGCGATGTGGATTCGATGGTCCGCGACCTCGTCGAAATCTCCATCGGAATGGTCAAGAAAGAGCAGACCGAGGTCGTCCGCGAATCAGCGGAACGACTGACCGAGGAGCGCATCCTCGATGAACTGCTTCCGCGACCATCCTCTGAACTATCCGGCCACGTGGTCGATGAGGGTGCCGAAAGCAGTCGCCGTCGGTCACGCGAGAAACTGCGCGAACAGCTTCGCGCCGGCGATTTTGAAGACCGGCTGATCGAACTTCAGGTCGAACAGAAGCAGATGCCGGTTGGCATGCTGGCGACAACCATCGGCGGCGCCGAACAACTCGGTCCGGAGATTCAGGATCTCATGGATCGGCTGATGCCCACGCGCCAGAAAAATCGAAAGGTCACGGTCCGCGAGGCTCGCAGGATCATCTTCGACGACGAATGCGAAAAATTGATCGACCGCGAGAAGACCATCGAGTTGGCCGTTCGTCGCGCCGAAGAGTCCGGCATCATCTTTCTGGATGAGATGGACAAGCTTTGCTCCCAGGGAAGCGGTCACGGTCCGGATGTCAGCCGCCAGGGCGTGCAGCGCGACCTGCTTCCGATCATCGAGGGCGCGACGATCTCGACGCGCTACGGCCCCGTTCGAACAGATCACGTCCTGTTCATTGCCGCCGGCGCGTTTCATCTTTCAAAGCCGAGCGACCTGATGCCGGAGTTGCAGGGTCGATTGCCGATTCGAGTGGAACTGGATGACCTCACGAAAGAGGATTTCGTGCGCATCCTTTCCGAGCCTCGGAACGCGCTGACCAAGCAGCAGGTCGCCCTGTTGGCGACCGAGGGGCTCGCGGTCGAATTCACTGCCGACGGGATCGACGAGATGGCTTCGATCGCTGCTGATGTCAACAAACGCACCGAGAATATCGGCGCCCGCCGGCTTCAGACCATCATGGAAAAAGTCGTGGAAAAGATGTCCTTTGATGCGCCGGAGATGAGCGGCCGGGACGTCACTATTGACGGCGGATACGTGCGTGATCGGCTCGGCGAAATCGCGCGGGACGTCGATTTAAGCAAATTTATCCTCTAGCTTCGTCATGTGCATGCTGAAAACAAAGCGAACTCCCGGTATGCAGTCCGGAGCGCTGAGCAATACAGTGGTCTTGGGGAGCCGGATGGCTCTGTTCGGGGAGTATTCATCATGAAACGATTTCAAAGTGGGTTCGTGTTTGGCATGGTCGCGATCGTGGGGGTGTTCGGCGCGGTCGGCGGAGCCGTGGGACAGGATAAACCGACGATGGAAATCGGTAAGTCAAAGCGCCCGCCGCCCGATTTCAGTGACCGCAAGGTGACCTTCAACACGCCCGACGGCATCACGATCGAGGCGGATTTCTATCCTGTCAAGGTCGAGGTTCCGAAGCGCACGCCCGCCGTGGTCCTGATACACATGTATCCGAAGAATCGCTCGAGCTGGAAGGAATTCGTCCCGGATCTGCGAGCAAAGGGGATCGCGGTGCTGGCATATGACATTCGCGGCACCGGCGGCAGTACCAAGCCGGAGTCCATGAATCTCACCGAGCAATACAAAGCGCGATCCACCGCGCTGTTCCAGCTCGCGACGCTTGACGCGGTCGCGGCCTTCGACTTCCTTCGCCAGCAGGAGTACATCGATACTTCGCGGGTTGCGCTCATCGGTGCGAGTGTCGGCTGCACCATATCGCTTGATTTTGCAAATCAAACGAGCGATGCAAAGGCCATCGTCTGCCTCTCGCCCGGCGTGAATTATTTTGACCTGGATTCGCTTGCGACGATCAAGACCGCCGCGTCCTATCTGCCGATTCTGCTGATCTCCCCCGAGGCGGAGTACGATGCGGTCGAGAAACTGGCCGAGGTCGGTGGCGCCAGGGTCGAGACCGAGAAGTACCCGGGCGGCAAGGAATATCACGGCACAAACATGCTTTCCTCGCCGTTTGGTGACAAGGTGCGGGAGCGAATTCTGGCGTTCCTCGTCAAGAATCTGGAGATCAAAGACGAGAAAAAGTCGGACGATGACAAGAAAAAGAAGGTGACAAGCGACGACGACTCGAAGGGAGAGAAGGACAAAAAGAAAAAGTCGAAGAAGTCCGGCAAGAAGAAAAGCAATGAATCGACCAAGTAACGCAACGGGATTTTGATGTCGAATCCATGTCAGAGTATCCCGGCGATTCCGCCGGGCGTTGACGTCTGTCGCCGGGCGCCGGTGCCTGTCGGCCGGTGCGCGGTTGGGGCGCCTGCCGCGCTGGCCATCGGTCCGATCTCGCTGGACGCACCGTTCGCGCAAGCGGCGCTCTCCGGTTACAGCGATGTCGCGATGCGCGTGCTAGCTCGCGAGTACGGCTGCCCGTATTCGCTGAACGAAGTCGTGCTCGATCGGCTGGTCGGGCAGGGCGGCAAGCGAATGAAGCGCATGCTGTCGATTGATCCCGCGGAGCATCCCGTCGGCGGCCAACTGATGGGAAGCGAGCCGTCACAATTCGCGGAAGCGGCCGATGACATGGTCGGGATGGGGTACGACGCCATCGACATCAACTTCGGGTGTCCGGTGAAGAAAGTGCTTGGCCGATGCCGTGGTGGTTTTCTGCTGTCGGATCCGCCCGTCGCCATTTCGATCGTCCGCGCCGTGTTCGATGCGGTTTCCGGGCGCGTGCCCGTGACGCTGAAAATGCGCCGCGGCCTGGATGATTCCATCGAAAGCGAGCGCAATTTTTTCAAAATTCTTGACGCCGCATTTGAAATCGGCTGTTCCGCTGTGACGGTTCACGGCCGAACCGTCAAGCAGCGTTATGTCGGTCCGAGCCGCTGGGAGTTTCTCGCACGTGTCAAGCGACACGTGGGTGATCGCGTCATCATCGGCAGCGGCGACCTTTTCACGGCGAGGGACTGCGTGCGCATGCTGAACGAAACCGGCATCGACGGGGTGTCAATCGCGCGGGGAGCCATCGGCAATCCGTTCATCTTCGGCGAAATTCGAGCGCTGCTGGCCGGACGGGAACTGCCAGGGCCGCCCAGCATCTCAGCCCAGCGAGCGGCGATCGAGCGTCACGTGCATTTGCTCGCGGCGCACCACGGCGAGCCCGCTTCGGTTCTTCAATTTCGCAAATTCGGCGTGCGTTACAGCGAGTTGCATCCGTTGAATCTGGATGTCAAGTCGGCATTCCTGCGCGTGAGGTCGCCGGGCGATTTCCACGCGATGCTGGACCAATGGTACGGCGATGAATCGCAGTATCCGCCGGTTGAGCGGCGAGACAGACCGGAAGCGCTCATCGCCGCCGGCGCGGCGTGGAACTGCGGGGCCGAATAGGCTCAACACGTGACGTCGCCTCATTCGAGCGAAGGGTCATGGATTTCCTCAGCCGAGTCCTGTTCGAGAGTCCACTTTGGCTGGGGCTTTTCTGCTTTGCGGCATTTGCAATAGTGCTCTTCATGCGCAAGCGAATGGAGTCTGCCCGGGCGAAGCGGCGTGCCATTCCGATGACGCTTGCCGGCACGGCCGTCCTGTTTCTTGTGCAAATGCTCGTGACGACCGATCGTGAGCGGATCATTGAGCAAATGGACGCTTTCGTCGCGTCGATCATCCGTGAAGACTCCGTCGATGCCGGCGTGCGCATCAGTCCGAACTACCAGAGTGAGGGAGTTGGTCGCGATGAATTCGTCGCAAGCCTCGCGGACTGGTTCGATCTGATCGATATTCGCGATCCGAGGTTTACGCAGCGGACGGTGCGCGTGGAAGGGGATGCCGCAATAATGACGCTGGGCGGGGCCGCAACCGTGAGTGTCCGCAAGGAGATCGGGGCGACTCACTTCGCCGTGTGGCGCATTGAATGGCGGCGTGAGAACAGTGTCTGGAAAATCACCCGGATTCAGCCTGTTTCGGTCGATATGATCCCGGTGTCGAGTCTGCGTGAGCTGCGAAGCTTGGCAAGGTAAAAGGCAACCGGCATGCGTTCGCTCGAGTGAATGCGGTCCGATGCGTTGAACATCATGCCCGACGCTTCGGGGATGCCCCTATTCATCGTCGGGCCACGACCAGCCGTTCATTTTTTCAAGCAGCGCGCGGTCGGTGAGATTGAAATGCAGCGGCGTCACACAGACATATCCCTCCCTGAGGGCGTATCGGTCGGTGTGCATTTCTTCGCCGATGTTCTTGAAGTCGCCCGTCAGCCAGTAATACTCGCGGCCGTAGGGATCACTGCGCCGCTCGATGCGTTCGTCCATTGCCTGGATTGATTGGGGAGCGACGCGGATGCCGCGCGGCACGCCCGGTTTCAACTCCGGGATATTGATATTGTAAACGGTGCCCGGCAGGAAACCCTCGGCCTTGATGCGTTCGATGATGCGTCGAGCAATGCGACCGGCCGCGATGAAATCCATGTCGCGATACAGCTCAAAGGAGACGGCGACAGCGGGGCGACCGAGGATCGCACCTTCGATCGCGGCGGCCACCGTTCCCGAATAGAGCACGTGAATCCCAGTGTTCAGTCCGGCGTTGATTCCGGAGACGATGAGATCAGGCGGCTCCGGCAGCAGCGAGTTGATCGCGAGTTTCACACAGTCCGCGGGCGTGCCCTCGACGCTCGTCCCACGGAACTTGTCCCCGACCTGCACGCTTCGCCAGAGCACCGGGTGGCGAATCGTGATGGCATGAGAACCGCCGGATTGCACCGTTTCCGGTGCAACGACATCGACGCTGCCGAGGCCCGCCAGCGCGTTGTACATGGTCAGAATGCCGGGTGCGTAAATGCCGTCGTCGTTCGTAAGCAGAATTCGCATAGGGCGACGAATTGTAGGGACTCCGCACGAGACGTACAATTACCACAGCGGTGAATCGCCGCCGGTTGAGTATTGTTCCGGAGACCCGCTCCGCGGCTTCGCCGTCTGCGTTCCATTGCCGGCTGCAATTCCGCATCCGGCACCCCCTGTGCGCCCAAGGCAGCGTATGAAACCTTCGCCTGCAATGATCTCGATTTGTTCGGCCATTGCCCTCGTGGTCGCGGCGGGCACCGTCTATTTCCCCGTGTTGACCGCCGGTTTCGCGAATCAGACGGATCACCTTTACCTGTATGAGGCCGGCTCGATCTGGTCGCCGGAGTGGAGCTGGGCGGATGCGGGTCGGACATTTTCGCGTGATCGCATTCACCGACCGGACGAATCCGGAGGTTATTACCAGCCGCTGACGGCACTCTCAATTCGATTGGATGGTTGGATCGCCGTGAAGACATCGGAGCAGGTCGATGTGGATGCGGCACACGGCTGGGCATCACGGGCGTTTCAATTTCATTTGACGAACATGGTGCTGCACATACTGAACACGCTGCTCATCTTCGTAATCGTTCGGCGGTTATCCGGCTCGGTGATCTGGCCAATCCTGCTGAGCTGTGTATTCGCTTTTCATCCTGTGCAGGTGGAGTCCGTCACATGGATCGCCCAGCGCATGACCTTGCTTGGCGGGTTCTTCGCGCTTCTGTCCTTGTGGTGCTATCTTCGATCATTCGCAACGCAACAGAGAAGCGCCTGGATCGGGCTCGCGACGATCCTCTACGCGGCCGCCATGTTGAGTCGCCCCATTTTCATCGCGCTTCCTGTCATCATGCTGACACTGGATGTGTGGCCGTATCGCCGAACGGGCTGGGTTCCGCTGATGGAAAAGCTGCCGATGCTGACTGTCTCGCTCCTGTCCGGCGCGATGCAGGTCATCGCGCGGGCGGATGCAGGCATTCCACCGGCAAGGGACGCCGCGGTCGCCTTCGGCCCGGCGCATGCGTTTGCATCGCTGGTCGCGCGGCTGTTCTGGCCGATCAACCTGACTCCGTACAATCCTGCGTCAGCGTCGGTCGGTGGTATTCAACTGGGCGCGTGGTTTGATGTTCTTGTCGTGGTCGCGGTGCTGGTTGCCGCGGTGATCGCCTTTCGTCGGAGCAAACCTTTTTTCGTTGCGCTGTCAGGCGGCGTGCTGTTTGTTGCTCCCGCGCTGCTTGAATGGCCTTATGCCCGTCTCCTGTTGAGCGATCAGTATCTCTACGCCGTATTGATCGTGCCGCTGATCGTGTTGGCCGCCTGGCTGGGGCGTCGCGGGCCGGTCTGGCAATGGTGGTGGGGCCGCTGGACCGCTATCGGCACGGCTGCGTTTGTGCTGATTTTCGCCGTGCATTCCCATGCGCAAACATGGGTATGGCAGAGCAGTCGCGATCTGCATGAGCACACGGTTCGCATCTATCCGAACTGGATTCACGCCCATCTGGGACTAGTTGAATCCCTGATTCAGGAGAATGAGTTCGACGCGGCGCTGGTTGCGGCGCGAAGGGCGGCGCAGCGCAATCCGGATCATCCGTCGGTTCAGTTCTACCTCGGCACCATCCTGTTATTGAACAACGACAGTCGGGCCGGCGAAGCGGCTGAGATGCTCCGCGCCGCTCTGAAATCGAATCCGGATTGGATCGAGTGTCTGCAAAATCTTGGCGTGGCGATGGCCCGTTCCGGTCAGAATGAGGAGGCGATCAAGTATCTTGAACGGGCGCGCGACCTCCAGCCGGCTTCGAGCGGCATTCGACTTGGTCTTGGGCACGCCTATCTGAAGGTGCAGCGCTTTGCTTCGGCACGCGCCGAATTTCAGGAGGCATTGCGTCGCCGAAATGATCCGATGGCCCATCTCGGCCTGGCAATTGCCTGGGCTGCGAATGACGAAATGGAATTCGCGCGTCGACATCTTGAGGCTGCTGTCGCAAAAGATCCGAACTATGCCCGTCGTGCCGGGCGCTCTCCGGAGTTGTTGAGGCTTCGCGACTTTCCCGGCTTCGGCAATTTGATTGAATCGCCAGCGGATTCGTCGCCCGAAGATCTGCATGCGACTGAGGCGCCCGCCGCGACGCGGGCTCACGGATTGTGATTTCCCGGCTCTGCCGCTTCGGCGTCTTCGGCGCGGCGCGGGCGGTTCAGGTTTTTCCTTGATGATGCCTCGCAGTCTCGAAGCAAAAGAGAATCGTCCCGGCGGCACCGGCGAAACGAAACCGCGCCGGCTGCTCGATCTTGCGATCATGGTCGGCCTGTTGATGATCGCGCTTTGGGTGTATGAGCCGGCCCTGGCGGGGCGGTTTGTCACGCTCGATGACTACATGTATGTCGTTGATAACGACGCGGTTCGCACGCCAAGCTTCGATTCCGTGCGGCGATTCTTTTCCGAAGTGTTTCATCCGACGACGGTCGAGGGATACTACCAACCGCTGACCATGCTTTCACTCATGTTGGATGCCGCAGTGGCCGGCGGCGACGGACTGGATCCGTTCTATTACCATCTGACCAACGTCATCTTACACGGCCTGA
The DNA here is from genome assembly GCA_019636475.1 of Phycisphaerae bacterium. NCBI lineage: Bacteria > Pseudomonadati > Planctomycetota > Phycisphaerae > Phycisphaerae bacterium. The sequence goes on along the minus strand of JAHBXN010000005.1, from coordinate 237,957 downwards.
ACGGCATGCTCGTTTTCGGCTTCATGCGATTGTGCCTCGCGGGTCGATGGGCCGCGGCCGCGGCAGCACTCGTTTTTCTGCTGCATCCCGCCCAGGTGGAGTCCGTTGCGTGGATCTCCCAGCGCAAGACGGTTCTCGCCGCATTCTTCGGCCTGTCGGCGATGATTGCCTATCTATGGTACGGTCGCACGGGGGGGCGAGGCTCACTGGTGGTCAGTGTCGTGCTCATGACGCTGGCCGCGCTGGCCAAACCGATCGTCTTACCGCTGCCGATCGCGATGATGTTGCTCGATATCCATCCGTTGAGGCGATTCAGTGCGAGGACCGTCCTGGAGAAGCTGTCTTTTCTGCCGGTTGTCGCGTTCGCGGCGTATGTTGCGTGGCGGTCGCAGGCACAGACCGCTGTTCTGGGTCTGCCGCGCGTCGACAGCTTTGAGCGCGCGGTGAACTGGTGCTTTCTGGTCGCCTATAATTTCACGCTCTACCTCGGAAATGTGGTCTGGCCGACCGCGTTGAGTCCGTTCAGGTCGATACCGTCCGACGGGTCATGGATGTCCTGGACGGGCTTTCTCTGCGCGATGGTTGTTGGATGGTATGTCATGATGACGGCACTTTCGTACCGACGATGCCGTTCGTTGTTCGTCGGGCTGGTGGGTTTCGCCGTGCTCCTGAGCCCGGGGCTTGGCGGCGTCCACTTCACCGCGACCTGCGTGGCCGACCGGTTTCTCTATCTGCCGCTCGTCTTTCTGTTGATTCCGCTCACGATTGGACTGGATCGATGGGTTTCGCGTTGCAAGATGACGCCGGCCGGTGGGGACGTGAACCCTTGTCGCGAATTTCCGTCGAAGGACGCCGCACGCCGGACGGGATTACTCCTGCCCGCGATGCTCGCGGCCGGTATGGTCATGGGCTGTGTCCGGTTCACGCTCGCGCAGCAGCGAATCTGGGTGGATTCACGAGTGCTTTGGACTCACATCCACGAAATCGCTCCGGAATTGCCGATGGCCAACTATCATGTTGCCACGTTTTTCCTTGAGGACATGAATCCGAAGGCGGCGCTGCCACCGGCTCGTCAAGCGGCGGCGGCCGAGCCCGCCAATGCGAACTACCAACTGACGCTGGCGCGCGTGTTGACCAAGACCGGCGCGGCAGCCGAAGCGAAGTCTCTTGTGGATCGGGTGCTGTCCGGCGAATTGGGGAATCGGCGCGGATTCGCGATGATGATTTCGGCGCAGGCGCACGCGGCGCTCGGCGAGATGGACGCGGCTCGATCGCGGCTCGCGCAGGCTGAGGAAACCGGCTGGACGAATCCGGTTCTGATTTCCGAGATCGGCGATGCAGCGATGATGAGCGGAGGACACTGTGATGACGCCGTGCAATTCAGCCGGCACGCCGTCGAGCTGGCTCCGGGCGACGTCGGCCTTCGCTATGCGCTGGCTGAGCGCCTTCGGATCTGCGGCCGCGCGATGGAGGCGCTGACGGAGTATGACGTTTTTTTGCGTCTTGCTCGGGCATCCGGCCGCGATGTTACGCAGATCGAACGCGCGGTGTCACATCTACGGCACGAACTCAATGCCGCACCGAAGTGAATGACAGTCTCCGCTTTTTTTTCGCAACCCTGCGATTGATGTCGTGCGTTGTACGATCAGAATCGCTGTCGCGTCGCCTCTGCGACCTTTTCGAGCGCTACGCAGAAGGCCGCCACGCGGTATGAGAGCTTCTGCTCGATGGCGATTCGATGCACATGGTTCCACGCATCGACCATTCTTCGCTCGAGCTCCGAATTCACTCGGTCAAGATCCCAGCGGAACTGCTGGAGATTCTGTACCCATTCGAAGTACGACACCGTCACGCCGCCGGCATTCACAAGGATATCCGGGATGACCGTGATCCCGCGTGCCCGAAGCATCTCGTCGGCTCGCGGCGTCACGGGCGAATTCGCGGCTTCGATGATGAGCCTGGCCTGAATGCTGTCGGCGTTCTCGCGACTGATCGCACCGCCGAGCGCCGCGGGGATCAGCAGATCGACTTTCAGGCAGAGCAGGTCCTCGTTACTGATCGCGTTCGATCCGGGAAAACCCTGCACGGTCCTTTCACGTTTCACGTGCTCGAAGAGCGCCGGCACATCGATGCCTTTTTCGCAGTGGATACCGCCGTTGACGTCCGACACGGCGACGACCTTCGCGCCCAGTTCTGCGATCAGCCTTGCCGTCCACGATCCGACGTTGCCGAATCCCTGAATCGCGACGGTCGCTCCGTGCAAATTGATCTTCATCGCATTGCACGCTTCGCGAGCGATGATCACCGTGCCGCGACCGGTGGCTTGCTCGCGGCCGAGCGATCCGCCGAGGCTGATCGGCTTGCCCGTTACGATTGCCGGCGAGTAGCCGTGTTTTTTACCGTATTCATCCATGATCCATGCCATGACCTGTGGATTGGTGTTGACGTCGGGCGCAGGAATGTCGCGATACACGCCGAGAGCCATGTCGATCTTGCGGGTGAACTCGCGCGTGAGTCGCTGCAACTCGTCGCGCGACATCTTTGTCGGATCGCAGGTCACGCCGCCTTTTGCGCCGCCGAACGGGATGTCCACGAGCGCCGTTTTCCAGGTCATGAGTGCCGCAAGCGATCGGACCTCGTTGAGATCGACCTCGGGGTGAAATCGGAGCCCGCCTTTGTAGGGTCCGCGGACGGCGTTATGCTGCACGCGATAGCCATGGAACAATTCGAGATGCCCATCGTCCATGCGCACGGGGATCTGAACGATCAACTCGCGGTAGGGCGTCCGCAAGACCAACTGAATATCCGGTTCGAGCCTGAGATGATCCGCAGCGGCCTGGAACTGTTCGTCGGTGATGCGGTTGAAATTCATGTGCGCCGCGGCGGTCGTTTCGTGTGCCTCATGGGAGACATCGGACTTCGTTTTGCTTTTTGGCATGTTCGGTTCGCCTTTGCCGGTTTTGTTTCGCGTCGCGACGTGCGCAGACATGTGATCTCCTTGTAAATAGCCCAACCGGAAACCCCGGTCAACATGTCCCTACATCGCCGAACGCGCCGACTGGCTTGATATCAGTCAATCGCGAACGCGCCAGGGTCCAGGAATGGCGTTCAGGCCGTGGTGCATCGGAGTTATGGGGTCCTGATTATTCGACATTGATAACAGCGGGCGTTTGTCATTGCCCGTGTCGCTTCGGAACAGGTTCGGTTAACATTCGGGCAAGACCGATATCGAACAGCTCCCACGAACAGGAATGTCGTCGAACAAGAATATGGCAGTCAGTCCCCGGCAACAGAAGCCCCCAGGCGCCGCCACGCGGAAGGATGCGAAATCCGGCGCAGACGCGAAGAAATCGGCGGACAACCTTGATTGGCTGGTGATCCGTGGCGCCGCGCATAACAACCTGAAGCACATCGACGTCGAGATACCGCTGAGTCGCTTTGTTTGTGTCACCGGCGTCTCCGGCTCCGGAAAATCGTCGCTTGTCAATGACATCCTGCGCGAACAGCTTCTGAGGGAATTGAACGGCTCCGAAACCGCCAATCCGGGCCGCCATGGGGGAATTGAGGGCGTGCGGCACCTCGACAAGGTGATCGACATCGATCAATCGCCCATCGGTCGCACGCCGCGCAGCAATCCCGCCACCTATATCAAGCTGTTCGATGAAGTTCGTGACCTGTTCGCCAAATTGCCGGACAGCAAGGTCCGTGGCTACTCGCCAGGTCGATTCAGCTTCAACGTATCCACCGGTGAGCAGGGGGGCGGGCGTTGCGATGCCTGCGAAGGAAACGGACAAAATCGGGTGGAGATGGACTTTCTCGCGGATGTCTGGACCACCTGCCCCGTCTGCGAGGGGCGGCGCTTTAACCACGAGACGCTGCAGATTCACTTCCGCGGCAAGAGCATTCACGATGTCCTCGAAATGGACGTGCAGCAGGCGATGCAGCACTTCGATGCCATTCCGAAGATTCGAAGAATGCTGGCCACGCTGCACGATGTCGGTCTCGACTACATCAAGCTGGGACAGGCCAGCACGACGCTCTCGGGCGGCGAAGCGCAGCGCATCAAGCTCGCGAAGGAACTGGTTCGTCAGTCAACCGGCCGAACGCTGTACATTCTCGATGAACCGACGACCGGCCTGCATTTTGAGGACATTCGAAAGTTGCTGGCGGTGCTGCATGGGTTCGTCGATTCAGGCAACAGCGTGATCGTGATCGAACACAATCTTGACGTCATCAAGACGGCCGACTGGATTATCGATCTCGGGCCGGAAGGCGGTAGCGGCGGCGGTCGGATCGTCGCGGCCGGTTCGCCTGAGGCTGTCGCGGCATGCGCCGAATCATTCACCGGTCAGGCGCTCACGTCCGTGTTGACAGGACAATCATCGAAGAAGACCGCCCCCGCGGCCGCGCGGCGGGCCGCCGGTTCGAAGCAGACCCGACATGGGAATCGAAAGCCGTTTGCCGTCAACAATGACATCGTTGTCGTCGGCGCGCGTGAGCACAATCTGAAGGACATCACGGTGCGTGTTCCGCGCGGCGGGATGACAGTCTGCAGCGGCGTCTCAGGCAGCGGCAAGACCAGCTTCGCCATGGACACCGTCTATGTCGAAGGCCAGCGCCGATATGTCGAGTCGCTGTCGTCCTATGCAAGGCAGTTCCTTGGCCAATTTCAGAAGCCGAAGGTTGACCACGTCTACGGCCTGTCCCCCGCGATCGCCATCGAGCAGAAGGCCGCGGGCAACACGCCGCGCTCAACCGTCGGGACCGTCACGGAGATTTACGATTACATGCGAGTCCTCTGGGCGCGCGTTGGCCAGCCGCATTGTCCGACCTGCGATCGACCGATCGGAACGCAGTCGAGCGAGGAGATCATCGACCGAATCGCCGCGATGCCGGAAGGCACACGGCTGCTGCTTTGTGCACCGATTGACCGTTCTCCGGGAGAGTCATGGGAATCGTTGCTCGCCCGCTGCGAGGCCCAGGGCTACGTTCGCGCCCGCATCGACGGCAAAGTCGTGGAACTGTCTTCCAAACCGAAGATCGATGCCCGCCGCGCGCACCGAGTCGAACTGGTGGTTGATCGCGCCGTGGTGCGTTCCGGTGGTCGGGGCCGGCTCGGTGATTCGATCGAACACGCGTTGTCTCTCGGAAAAGGCGTGATGGTGGTCGACGTGCTGGATGCGCCGGGGGCCGACGAATCGGACGAATCGCGCGCCGACCGCGTACTGCGATTCTCCCAGCACTTTTCCTGTGATCAGTGCGCAACAAGCTACGACGAAATCACGCCGCACCATTTCAGCTTCAACTCGCGGATGGGCTGGTGCACCGCATGTGAAGGCCTGGGTGTTCAGCGCGGGACCAGCCATGATGCCATCATTATTGCACCCCATTCCTCGATTCTCGATGGAGCAATCTCCGTCTGGCAGAACGTGGATGCCAACCCCATGCTGCGCGGCATGTTGATCGCGCTGGCCCGCGCCATCGGCTTCGATCCCTATCTCCCGGTGGGCAGGCTGTCGGACGAACATCGGCGGGCCATACTATTCGGCCTTGGCGATCAGTGGATTGAGATTGACAAGACCGCCGGCATCAGCGGCTTACGTTTTCAATGGAAGGGCTTCTTTCCTGCCATCGACGAGGCCACTCGAAATTCCTTCATCTACCGACATAGACTTGCCGACCTCGTGACCGAGATTCCCTGTCAGTCCTGTGGCGGCGGTCGCGTGCGTCCCGAGGCCAATGCGGTTCGGTTGGGCAGCCGGCGCATTGTCGAAGTGTGCGGCATGGAGTTAACGACCGCGCTCGAGTTCTTCTCCTCGCTGAAGTTCGACCGTCGTCAGTCCCGGCTGGCCGGCGAATTGCTTCATGAGATACACTCCCGACTGCAATTCCTGATCGACGTCGGGCTCGGCTATGTGACGCTCGGCCGCTCCGCTCCAACTCTCTCGGGCGGTGAATCACAGCGGATCCGGCTGGCATCGCAGATCGGAAGCGGACTGACGGGCGTGCTGTATGTGCTCGATGAACCGACGATTGGCCTGCACCCGCGGGACAATCAGCGTCTTGTCGGCGCGCTGAAGAAGCTGCGAGATCTCGGCAACACACTGCTCATGGTTGAACACGACGACGAGATTCTCCGGGCGGCCGATCATCTGATCGACTTCGGACCCGGCGCAGGCTCGCGTGGCGGTCACGTCGTCGGATTCGGCTCACCGCGGCAACTCGGAAAGAATCACGAATCGCTCACGGGGCGATATCTCTCGGGAGTCGACGCAATCGCGGTCCCGACGAATCGCCGACCGATCCGCGGATTTCGCGAGACCATTGCTGTCGGAGAAACGATCGATCATCACGACGCCGAGCGACCGGTGTTGACGATTCTCGGCGCGAGCCAGAATAATCTTCGAGGTCTTGACGCCGTGTTCCCGCTCGGACGTTTTGTATGTGTCACCGGCGTGTCCGGCTCCGGCAAGAGCTCTCTTGTCACAGACATCCTCTATCCGGCGCTGGCGTCGAGAATTCATCGCGCCGGAGTGACACCTGGTTTGCACCGCGGCCTGAAGGGGGTGGAGTTCATCGACAAGGTCATCAACGTCGATCAACAGCCCATCGGCGTGACGCCGTCGTCAAATCCCGCAACCTACACCGGCGTCTTCGATCTCACGAGAGAGGTATTCGCCCGTCTGCCGGAGAGCAAGGTGCGCGGGTTCACTGCGAACAAATTCAGCTTCAACCGGCCGGGCGGGCGTTGTGAAGCCTGCGAAGGACTCGGCCAGGTCTGCCACGAAATGCACTTTCTGCCCGATGTCTGGGTTCCGTGCGAAGACTGCGGCGGAAAACGGTATCAGCGGGATACACTTGAAATACGCTACAAGGGGAAGAACATCGCCGATGTGCTTGAGATGACCGTCGACGACGCCCTCGTGCATTTCGTCAATGTTCCCAAAATCCGTCGAATGCTGCAGACACTCGCGGATGTCGGGCTCGGCTATGTGCCGCTCGGTCAGAGTGCCCCGACGCTCTCCGGCGGCGAGGCCCAGCGTGTCAAGTTGGCGGGCGAACTCGGCCGACCCAGCACCGGCCGCACAATGTACGTTCTGGACGAGCCGACGACCGGCCTGCATTTCGACGACTTGCGGAAGCTGCTCGACGTGCTTCATCGTCTCGTCGACATGGGGAACACCGTCGTCTGCATCGAGCACAATCTGGACGTGATCAAAACGGCGGACTGGGTCATCGACCTGGGTCCCGACGCCGGGGACGAGGGCGGGCGAATCGTCGCAGAAGGTCCGCCTGAAAGGGTTGCAAACGAGGGATCGTCGCACACGGGCCGCCTGTTGAAGGGGGTGCTTGATGCCGGTCCGCATCGGGAGCGCACACCGTTTGATCCGAAGAAGGCTGCCGCCCAATCGCTCGATTCGGAGCGAGCCCACGCCGAGCCGAATCCTGGCGAACGCGCCATTGCGATTGCAGAAGGTCACGAAGTCCGGATGCCCTGGCAGCGAGACGGGCGCAAATGGCACACGCAGGACAGGCTCTCGCGGGACGCCAAGCCGGTGGAATGGGAAGGTTCGGCCCTCGTCTACGTCGTGGATTCGATCGAAAAGCTGGGAAAGCGCCAGCTTCGCCCGACGGATTGGAATGATCGGGCTCGAGTCGAGATCGCGGCCCAGGCGCCGGACGGCGTGGCCCAAAGTGCGGTGCCATGGTTCTTGCACGCACTCACCGCCGGCCGGTGGCTGCTCGATTTGCTGTTTCGAGTCCCCAGCGGGACGTTTAAGGGAGCGCCCTTGGCGGCGTCGTTGGCGCTCAAGCCGCTCGATGAGCGTGACGACATTCAGGCATATGGTCAGACCGCTCGTGTGCAGATCCGCCCCGCGAACAACGAGTTCGAGCAGGTGCGCGTGATGGTGCATGACCGAAAAGAGATTAACACGCCGGCTTTCCGCGAATTCCTGTCGAAGGCGTTTACGTCGTACATGAAGCATGTGAATTCGCTTGGCAGCAGCAAGTCGGGCGCTGAGCCGTGGAAGAAGGACGGCAAAACGTGGCATCTGTCGCAGACGCAGATTCCCAAATCGCAGCAGCGAGAATGGAAACCACTTTCACTCACTTTGTTCATCGGGCAGGTGAGCAAGGTCCTGCCCGGCGTCGTGGTCGACTGGAGCGGTAAAGTCTTCGTGGAGTTGGCAACGCCCGATGGGCGACGAGTCGCGAAGATAATTACGAATAAGGGTGACGCGATTCGAATAGACGTCTATTTGCCGCCAGGCCGATTCACGCCGACCCAGGTCGAGCATCTGGGCTTCAAACAGGAATTCTCGCGACCCGGCACCAGTGGCGCGACGATGTCGTTCTGGTTTCGATCGATCGACGAGGTGGACGCTGGAGAGTTGAAAGCTGTCATGCGGGCCGCGTGGCAGGGCGAAGTCTGAGCGTCAGGTATTTGTGCTGTGAATTGACCGGTTCCGGATTTGTGAGCTTGCGATTTCACCGGAAGCCGCCAAAATCCGCCCTTCAATGTCTCATTCAGAAAAAAGAGGCACGCTCGAGGTCGTCCACGGTTCCATGTTCGGAGGCAAGACCGAACGGATGATCGCTGTATTGCGCGCCGCGGAATCCGAAGGCCGCCGCGCGATTGCGTTCAAGCACATCATCGACAACCGATACGATGCCGAACATCTGGTGACGCATCGAAACGAAATGTTCGAGGCCGTTCGCGTCTCGTGCGCCGAGGAAATCCTGACGGCCGTCCTGAATCAGTCTTCACCGTCGCAGCCCGCTGTCGATCTCGTCGCGATCGACGAGGGCCATTTCTTCAAGCGGGCTCTCGTGCCGGTCGTCCGCAGGCTGCTGGAGCGCGGAGTCTCTGTGATCGTCGCGGGTATTAGCAACGACGCCTGGGGGCGGCCGTTTGAGCCGATGCCCGAACTTGCTGCGATGGCTGATCGGGTCGTGATCAAGCAGGCGCCGTGCGTCGTTTGCGGAAAGCCGGCGGAGTTCACACAGCGCATCACGGCCGTCAACACACTTCACATGGTGGGCGGTTTGGCCGACTATGAGCCGCGATGTGCCGATCATTTCACCCCGCTGCCGGGGCCGCCGGAGTCCAGATGACATGAATGAGGCACGCGGACTGCTTGGTGTTGTCGTCCTGTGTTTCCTCGCATGGATGTTGTCCTCGGATCGTCGACGGATACCCTGGAAGACGGTCATCGGCGGTTTGGCGCTCCAATGGCTTGTCGCGATGCTTGTGCTGAAGACCGAGTGGGGCCGGGCCTTCTTCGAGGGCATCGCGACGGGCGTCACCGCAGTCCTGAAAGGCGCCGATCAGGGGGCGCAGTTCGTTTTCGGCCCGCTCGCCGGAGATCATCCGTTTGTCGAATGGAAGGCCATCGCCGGCATCAAGATCATGTCAACGATCATCGTCGTGGCGACGCTCGCGTCACTCGGCTATCACTACGGCATTCTCCAGCGGGTCATACGAGCGCTCGCGTGGCTCATGACGCGCGTTCTGGGCGTGACGGGGCCGGAGAGTCTGTCCGGCGCTGCCAATGTATTCGTGGGGCAGACCGAGGCGCCTTTCCTGGTGCGCCCGTTCTTGCCGACATTGACCCAATCAGAGCTGATGGCCGTCATGACGGGTGGTTTCGCAACCATTTCTGCCGGCGTCATGGCCTATTATGTCAGCGTGCTGGGGATCGATCACGAAGGGAATCCGGACCCGGTCCGTGAGGTGCTGATGGCGCGGCATCTGCTAACTGCGTCTATCATGTCAGCACCTGCCGCCTTCGTCATGGCCAAGATCATGGTCCCGCCGGGAGACGAAGCCAGAAAACAGGTTGGGCCCCTTGCGCTCCCGCCGCGCGAAACCCGAAATGGTCTCGACGCCGCGACCCACGGGGCATCCGAGGGAATGAAGTTGGCGATCAACGTGATCGCAATGCTGATCGGTTTCATCGCGCTCATTGCAATACTCAACTCCGTTCTGGCTGCCGTGGGTCGAATCGAATCGGTGAGTTCATTTATCGCGAAACTCGGTTTAGCGCGGTTGGACCTCGACGGACTGCTTGGCCTGGCTTTTGCGCCGGTTGCGTGGTGCAACGGCGTCGAGTCCGGCGATTGCCGCGTGTTCGGATCGCTGTTGGGCAAGGCGATGGCCACCAATGAAATGATCGCTTACGGCTCGATGGCGCAGATCATTCGAGATCAGACCCTGTCTGAACGATCGATCATCATGGCGACCTACTCGCTCTGCGGTTTTGCCAATCTCGGATCAATCGGCATTCAGATCGGCGGAATCGGAAGCCTCGTCCCGATGCGGCGGGGCGACCTGGTACGCCTGGGCGGCCGGGCCATGCTCGGCGGGGCGATGGCCTGCTGGATGACCGGCGCCATCGCTGGAATGCTGATCGGCTGACGTGCATCGGTCGCGCCGGTTTCGATTTTTTGCACACGAGCGTCACCTCAGTCTGCCGCTGCGGCCGTTGGCGACAACCCGGCCATCGTGCTAAGCTACGGGCGAGTGCGATCGGACGCGCTTGGCCGGGCACTGCTTTCAGATTCGCCGGCCGGATTGAAAGGTCTGACTTCGAATAGTCCGCGATCCTATGAGGTTCCAATGACCAAGGACATCCTCGTCTTCGTCGAGCAACGCGGCGGCGCCGTTCTCCCCGCTGGGCTTCAAGCCGTGACGGTCGGCAATGAGTTGGCCGCAAAAACTGGCGGTCGGTGCTTGGCCGTAATCATCGGCGCCAATCTCTCGGAGCCGGCTGATGCAGTCGCAAAATCCGGCGTGGCGACGGTATTCACTGTCGACGCGGACGGATTGGCTAAATACAACGCCGGGCCGTATGCCCGGGCGCTGGCTGATGTCATCAAGCAGGCCGATCCGCAGATTGTTCTGCTTGCCGCAACCTCCATGGGCCGCGATCTCAGCCCGCGGGTCGCGGTCCGCGTCAACGGCGGCCTCGCCACCGATTGCACGGAGTTTGATCTGGATGCCAATGGCGCGCTCCGCGTCAAACGACCAATCTTCAACGGCAAGGCATTCAATCAGGTCCACTTCAATCCCGCGAGGATTCAGATCGCGACGGTTCGACCGAACACCTTCGCCTCGCCTTCTTCGACGGGGCCGGCCGAAATCATCAGTGTTGCGTTCACGGCTGACACAGCCGATTCACGCAGCATCACGCGGGAGGTGGCCCGCACCGGCGGAAACGAAAAGGATGTGACCGAAGCGTCGATCGTCGTGTCCGGCGGCCGCAGTCTAAAGAGCGCGGAGAACTTCAAGATTCTCTACGATCTGGCACACGCCCTGGACGGCGCCGTTGGCGCCAGCCGAGCGGCCTGCGATGCGGGCTATCAGCCTCACTCGAAGCAGGTGGGACTGACGGGCAAGACCGTGACGCCGAATCTGTATATCGCCTGCGGCATCAGCGGGGCGATTCAGCACCTCGCCGGCATGAGAGGCAGTCGCCGAATCGTGGCGATCAACACCGACGCCGAAGCCCCGATCTTCAAAGTCGCCGATATCGGCATCGTGGGGGATCTCTTCAAGGTCGTTCCAGCGCTGACAGCGGAAATCCAGAAGGCACGGAGCTAGTGTTGGCATCGATGGAATCGACGGGGTCGCTCGGCGCGGGCGACTGGAAGCGAATCTGACATTACCAGAAGCGAGAGTGGAATGAGCGCTCTTTTCATGTCCCTTCTCCTGCTCGGCGCGTGGGGTTACTTCGCCTTGCAGGCTTATCGTCGCTGGCGGCTCATGTGGATTGGCGTGGGTGAGAACCGCTTCGACCGGATCGGTGAGCGGCTGAAGCGAACTTACGAATACGCATTCGTGCAGAAGCGCATGCCGCGTTACAAGTGGGCGGGCTATGCCCACAAGCTGATCTTCCTCGGATTCATCGTGCTGCTGCTGCGATCGTTGATCCTGTTCGCACGAGGCTTCACCGGCGTGCTGCCCACGACGTCGCACGATCTATTCGGCTTCTGGATTTTCAATCATGGAACGGTGCTCGGCAATTTATATTCGCTTGTGAAGGATGTCTTCGCGCTGCTCGTCATCCTTGCCGGCGGCGTCTTTCTCTATTACCGCCTCGTCGCGAAGCCGAAGCGCATGACGCTCTCGTTCGAGGGCATCCTGATTATCCTGATTATTGAAACGATGATGTGGGCCGACATCCTCTATGACGGTGCCGGAAGGGCATTTTACGCTGCGGGCGACGCGATGCCGTCCTTCGCATGGTATGAGCCGGCCGGTTCGATCATGGGAATCCTGCTCGGCGGCGTCAGCGATACCACGGCGTCTGTCCTCGCCCATCTCGGCTTCTGGACACATGTGTCGCTCGTGTTTCTCTTCCTGAACCTCCTGCCGAACTCCAAGCACTTCCATGTCATCACCGCGATTCCAAACGTATTCTTCCAGAGCTTGGAGCCTCGTGGCCGTTTGCCCAATGTCGAGGACATCGAAGGGAAGATCGAGCGGGAGGAAACGCTCGGCCTGGCGCGTGTCGATCAACTCAGCTGGAAGGGCATACTCGATCTATACACCTGCACGGAATGCGGCCGATGCACCGACCAATGCCCGGCCGCAAACACTGGCAAGCTGCTAAGCCCCAAGCAGCTCACGCTCGATCTGCGAGACTATCTCTACGCAAATGAGAATAAGCTTGTCACGGCCAAATTCAGCGGCCGCGCCGCCGGCAATGGCAACGGCCACGCAGCCTTGTCGGCGGACGATGGGCAATCCGAGGAAACGAGCCATGCCCATGACACCAGCCACAGGCCCATCTCAGTCGCCGATGATCTGGCCCCAGCGTTCATCAAGCCGGAAGTGCTGTGGGCCTGCACGACCTGCGGCGCATGCGAGACGGAATGCCCCGTCTTCATCACCTACGTGGACAAGATTGTTGACATGCGGCGGCATCTCGTCATGGAAAAGAGCGAGTTTCCGCCCGAATTGCAGAATGCATTTCGTGGAATGGAGCAAAACAGCAATCCGTGGAGCTTCCCGGCGTCGGATCGCGGTGGCTGGACCAGTGGCCTTGATGTCCCGCGCATGGCGGAAAATCCCGATGCGGACGTCCTGTTCTGGGTGGGTTGTTCCGCATCGTTCGATGATCGCGCTAAGAAGATCGCCCGCGCCATGGCAAATCTCCTTAAGGCCGCTGGAGTGAATTTCGCGATTCTGGCCGAGGAGGAGCAGTGCACCGGGGACCCGGCTCGCCGTGCAGGCAATGAATTCCTCTTTCAGATGCTCGCCACGATGAACGCCGAGACACTGAATCGATACAACCCGAAGACCGTGGTGACAACCTGCCCGCACTGTTTCAACACCCTGCTGAATGAGTACCCTGATTTCGGCGCGAAGTTGAATGTCGTCCACCACTCGGTCTATCTCGAACGCCTGCTCAAAGAGGGCAGACTCACACCACGAAGACCGATCAACGCCCGAGTCGCCTATCATGACTCCTGCTACATGGGCCGTTACAACGACGTGTACGAACCGCCTCGCGAAACACTCCGGAAGATCCCGGGCCTAACTGTTCTGGAGCCGGTCCAGACGCGAGACCGCGGCATGTGTTGCGGCGCAGGCGGCGCACAGATGTTCAAAGAGGAAGAGCACGGCGCTGAACGCGTGAACGAACGCCGTACGGATCAACTACTCGAAACCAGGCCGGACATGATCGCATCAAACTGTCCGTTCTGTCAGCGGATGCTAATAGACGGACTCGGCTCGAAAAATCGCGAGGACGTGCAGCAGATGGATATCGCCGAAATACTGTGGCAATCCGTCTCGCCGGATGAAGTCGCGGCCTCCGCCGCGTCCTAGTGTCCTCTTCCGGACCGCCGGCGCGCGCAGGTTCAATCGCTCCATCCGCTCGGGACTGGGGCGCTCAGCTTCTTATTTCAGTTGAAGGAATCTCACCATGGCCGCCGCGAACTCCGGAAGGTCCGGAGGCCGTCGGCTCGAGACATGATGTCGATCGACGACGACTGGCGCATCGATCCATTCGGCGCCCGCGTTGACAAGATCATCGCGGATTCCCGGCGTGCTGGTCATTCTCACGCCACGCACGATTCCCGCGCTGATGTTGATCCAGGGGCCATGACAGATCGAAGCAACAAGTTTTCCCGCGTCGTTGAATTCCCGTACGAGTCGCAGGACGTGCTCGTCACGACGCAGCCTGTCCGGCATCCACCCGCCGGGAATCAGGACGCCATCGAATTGCGCCGATCCGACCTCGCTCACGGCCGCCGTGCTCTCGCAGGGATAGCCGTGCTTGCCGCGATACAGATGATGTGATTTCTGGCCCGCAACCACGACCTCGGCGCCCGCTTCGGAAACCCGAAGCATCGGATACCAGAGCTCGAGATCTTCGTAATCGTCGCCGACAAAAACCAGCAGCCGCTTTTTCCGGTCCATTATTCTCTCCTGTTCATGCGGGCCCTGCCACACTTGGCGCATTGGCCTTATGATGGTTGATTATCCCATCCATCCACGGAGGCCGACCGATGCCTATCGAATATCCCAAGCCCCGCGCCACGCTTGAGCTTTGTGACGAAGGCCGATTTACCAAGACCATCACCGATCGCGATGTCTTCCGTTTCGCCGATGCCTCCGGCGATTACAACCCGCTGCACATTGACGACGCATACGCCAAATGCACCGTGTTCGGCCGCAGGATTGTCCACGGCATTCTCACCGCTGGAATCATATCGACGGTGCTCGCCAGCGAAATTCCGGGGCTCGGGACCATTTTCGCGGAGTTGAACATCAAGTTCCTCAAGCCCGTCTTCATCAATGACACGATCACCGCCACGGCGATGGTCCAGGAAATCATCAATCCCAAGCGCGTTCGAATGTTCGTCGCCTGTGTCAATCAGAATGGCGTGGACGTCGCCATCGGAAACGCCATTGTCATTCCGCCCAAGGAGACGCAGGTCATCATCCCGGCCGGCCGCCAGAAATAAATGCCGGGCTCCCTGCGAACCCCGGCGAATTTCCGCAACGTCCGCTCCAGCGTGCTTCTGGGATCGCCCGACCGAGATGCGGCGCAGGTGGTGTCGTCCAATGCGTAAAAAATAGAAAACCCGCAGCAAGTGCGGGTTTCCAGCTCCCGACTCTCGGGCCGGAGAGTAGAGAAAGGAAAGGAAGTCTCTAATCGGAAGCCGGATTACTTTTAGCACATTCTTGAATTCGGTTCAACCCCCAATTTTCATTTTGTCTATTTTGTCTGAACAACCAGCATGATGGACCGCGTAATTTCCACGTTATTTTCCTCAAACCGCCTGGTCCGTATTCAAATTCTCGGTTGATTCGGCATGGAGAAATTCTCGCCGATCGGGAAAAATCGCACGACCTTCGAAATGCTTGTGGTTTGCGCGCGTTGCGAGTGTCGCGAATTCTCGGTGCGGCAGAAGATTCACATGGCGCGTTCGAGCTCGGCGATTGCCTGTTCTTCGTGAGATTTTGCACGCTGCAGCGTATCAATCTGACGGTCGCGCATTTCCTGCGGCGGCATCGAATCAGGAAAGCTGCTCTCCGATGGCACGTAGCGATAGCCCTCGCGAAGAATCCGCAGCTCCTCTTCGTAGATAATCGCCGCAGCTTCCAGATGCTTGCCCTGGGCTCCGAACTCGCGGGCAATCGATCGCAAGTACCTCGCTGCGGCGGCGCGCGCATCCATCAGACAGACATACGTCCATGCGTTCGGATGAAGGTAGCTTCGATCCGATGCTGAACGCAGACCGCGGCTCCACGCATCGAACGCCTGTGATCCGAGCGCATATCGCCCGGATTGCCGTCGCTGAAACAGATCCACCGCCTGGCGAATGGAGGCCCTTAAAACGTTTTGCCGAGCCGCTGGCGCTGTTCGCCGATTGAGCAGCACCACGGCCGTCGGCCACCCGTTCGCAACGGCGTCCGTGGACAAGGCCCCGTTGTTGTATGAACGGCAAAGCCACTGCTGATCGGCCCGATAACCCACGACAATCCCCCAATCCTCCGGTCGGATGATATTCGCGGCAAGCACGGGGACGCTCCGGTCGAGACTCTGGGCGATCTGTCCGCGCAATGCGGCCGCCTCCGACATCTGGTCGCGGCGTACGATGCGGACTTCGTATTCCCAGCCGACCGCCTCGAACAGCAGGTCCAGATTGGACTCGCCAACCAGCGGATCGGAGTTTCCCACGTCCCAGCGGTCCACACGGAATTGAAGGCGGAATGCCATTCCGCTGACACCCATCAATTCGTCATATCCGAACGGACGTCCCAGTCCTTCGGTCACGACCTCCAGACAATGAATGAAAGTGCAGTCCTTCCCATGCGCAAATCCAACGAGTGGCGACAGCCCATCGAGTCGTACCGAGCCGGGCTGCTCGCTGATTCGCGTGATCCTCGCACGCTCCGGAAGAAGTTCGACCGGCTTTGGACTCGGACTGGCGCAGGCCGCCAACCGCAGGAGCACGAATAAGGCGGGAACGATTGCAATCCGGCGCATGACGCGGCGGGGGCGCTTCGCATGCGCAGGCCCATTCGGAGGTTCGCCGGTATCGCACCGGCGGGAAAGCCTTGCTGTCGAGTGGCGATGCGTCATGCCGATCGGTCGGGGTCGCGCGTCGTTGCACGCCGTACAGTGTCCGAGACTGACAACCAGAATATGACCGGTCCAAACCGGCCAACCATGTACAACCCGATCATCATGAATCGACCGGTCGGCGTCAAATGAAGCGATAAGCCGGTCGAAAAGCCGACATTGCCGACAGCGGCTGTCGCTTCAATGCCCGATTCATACCAGGTCGATCCTGTGACAAGCACGCATGCGCCGACTGCCGCCGCGTTAATGACCACAGCCGCACAAACGAACTTGGCAATCTGCGATTGGAGCGTTCGCCGAAGAGCGATCGCTGCGGTGTCCGTACGCGCCGTGCCGCGCATCAGCCACCACAGGGTTCCGATGCCGGTCCGCACGCCACCGCCGACGCCCGCCGCGGACCCGCCGATGAACATCAGGACGAGCATCAGCGAGAACGTGAACCATGAAATCGATCCGATTGAGACCGGCACGCTCTGAATGCCGGCCGAGCGAAGCATCGACGAAACCAGCAATGAAATCGCCCATCGCTGCGATGCGGGCGCATCGCTTAACGAAACCCGATCCTCCATTGATTCCATCGCGCGTGCCGGCGCGACAGCGGCCGTCTTCGACAAAGGATGCTCGAAGTACCACAGAAGAATTGCACCGGTTGCGAGAAGAAAGGTTGCCGCGAGCGTTTCGAACTCCGGCAGTCGTCGCAGTCGGGCGCTCAGGTTCGCTTCGCCCTGAGTGGGGCCCGATGTGCCCGAATCCTTTGGGCTGTCCGCACGCGGCTGAGGCAGAATCAGATCGAGCAGGAACGGCAGGCCGAGCGAGCCGACGATTGCCAGCGTCGTCACAGTAACCAGGATGCGAAAATCGGCGAAATACGCCGCCAGTCCATCGGTTCGGGCCGCGAGTCCGGAGTTCCACAGTGCGCTGCCGGCGTAAACGATGCTCCACCAGATTCGCGACGGAACGCTCGACGCGTCGTCGAGGTGCCATGCCGACGCCATCATGACGATCGCGGCGATCTGACAGAGAACCGCCGCCCAGAGAATTGTGAGAGCGGACAGCGGCCGAGACAGAAACGGTCGGGCGATGGACAGTCCGAGAAGCGCGAAGGCCATGCCCGCGATCTGGGTCGTCGCAACGAGAACGGCTTGTCCAAACAGGGTGTAGTCCTCGGCGAAACTCTGGATGGTCGTCCCCACCAGGCAGGCGGCGCTCACGGACGCAAAGAGACTGTCAAGCACATGATTCAGGAAATTGTGCCGATAGTCCGGCACGCCGGACTGGGTCGCGATGGGCAGAGCGAGAAGAATACCATTAAACAGAACCATGCCGAACCAGTGCGGCATGATGGCCCGCAGGAGTCGCCTCGGGTGGTGCAGCGTCGTCTCGATCATCGCCAGCCGATCAACAAGCCAATCGACGAGGCTGCGCAGTGCGACATAGCCTGTCACGGTCAAGCCGATTATTTCAACGCGACCGCTCAGCGTCGCGGCTGTGACGCCCGCGATCGTCGCCAGGCCAGCAATGAAGGTGTCGCCCCGCGCGTGTTGCCCGGCTTTCCCGATCGCGATAAGCCAGCCGACCGCGGCCGACAGTTGAATTGTCAATTCGATTGCGGTCGGTAAAACGCTTGATCCGTTTGCCTTGCGGCATAGCGCGCTGGCGACGGCAATGAGCGCGAATCCGACTGCCAACCGGCGTAAAACACCGTCCGGCCGCGAAACATCGAGCGACCGCGTGGGGCGCTGGGCATGGTCGTTTACGGGCAGTTGTTCATTTGCCGCGGCGGGCATGTCGGGACATTATCGCCCCCAACTGGTCGTGACAATATCGACGGCACCGACGTGCCGCACGGACCGGCTGGGTGTTGTGATTCGATCCGTTCGCTTGGGTGCAGACGGCAGGACGTCGGTGTACTGCGCGATACAATGGCGGCATGCCACGACCGACGGATCCATCCCGCGTTCACTCGTACGGAGATTCGGTGGGGCGCCGAATTCGTGCGATTCGCCGGGAGCGCGGGTTGACGCAAGTGCAACTGGCCGTTGAGGCAAATGTCAATCAGGGCTACCTCTCATCCATCGAACGGGATCGTCGGCAGCCCCGACGGTCGACGATCAAAGCGCTCGCGGTCGCGTTGGGGGTTCCCGAGGGCATCATCCTCGGCGGTGGCGACGGTCACGATGCGCCGCAGGCCCTTGTCACGTGTGAGTTACCGCTCTTCGGCGCGATTCCCAACGGCCCTCCGGCCGATTCGCAGGAACAACTCGAAATGTTTCCTGTGCTGCGGCACTTGTGGCATCCCAGCAGATACTGTTTGCGCTGCGAATTTGATTCCATGGAGCCGACGCTGAAGCGCGGTGACATCATTCTTGTGGACTACCGGCCGGGTGTGGACGCGGAATTCGTGCAGGGCCGCATCTGCGCCTGCCTGGTTGATGGACGACCGACATTGAAGCGCGTGAGCGTCGAACAACGGGGGGGCGATCGGCTGGTCATTCTTCGAGGCGATAATCCGCACACGTCGCCGATGATCATCGATTCAACTCGCGAATTTTCAATTCAAGGCATCGCCGTATGTCTTGTTAGCCGCGAACTTTAGAAATCGTGGTACGCATGTCCAGGCGGATTCTGCCGATTGAAATATTGCTAAAAATTGACTTTTAGCAATATTCGGGCTATTCTGCAAATGTTTGGTATATGTTTGGATGGTATGGAGGCGAGTGATGGCGGAATTCCCGGGTCGTGACAAATGTAAATCGCGAGTGAGTCTCTCGAGCGGTGACGGGCCGGCTTCGGTTCGTTGCGAGTCTGCCGAACAGGCGGAGGTGCGAGTCGAGGTTCATGTCATTCGTGAACCTGCCGTGACGCCGATGACGGAGCGAAAGCGGGAAATCTGCTGGAACTACGGCATCCCAACGCGTGAAGCGCCGTTTGCAGTGGCCGACCGCCTGACATTGACGCTTCGTCCCGGCTCAATCCTGCTGTTGACCGGTCCCTCGGGCAGCGGAAAAAGCTCCCTGCTCCGGGCGATCGCGGAGAAGGCCGGGCCCGTCGTGTGGGTCAACGGCAGTCGGCCGCGATCGGGCCGTTCGATCGTCGATCATGTCGCACCGCGCCGACCGCTTGCCACCGCGCTCGAAATTCTGACGGCCTGCGGCCTGGGCGAGCCTCGGCTCTGGGGGCGCGCGTTCAGCGACTTGTCCGACGGAGAGCGTTTCCGCGCGAGCCTCGCAGGTGCCATAGGAAAGGCACTCAGCGCGACGCCGCCGGCGGTCGTCTGCTGTGACGAATTCACCGCCATTCTGCATCGTCGACTGGCGGGCGCCGTGGCATACAATCTGCGAAAGCTGATCACCCGGCACCGGTTGATTCTGATCGTCGCCGGGACCCACGACGACATTTTACGCGACCTTCAGGCCGATCAGGTTGTTCGCCTCGCTGCGGCCGATCGGCCGGCGGTCGTTGTGCGGCGTCCCGTGCGATCTCGCGCGGTCTGGCTTCGACGCAGAGTGGTCATAGAGCCCGGCGGCGTCCGGGACTATCAGGCTTTCGCGCCGATGCACTACCGCCATCGCGACGGTTTGGGCTTCGTGGACAAGGTGTTTCTGCTGCGCGAGCAATCCACGCGAGATCCGCTCGGCATCCTCGTCTTTGCCCATGCTCCGATGGAGCTGTCGTTGCGGAATGCCTCGACCGGCGGCCGTTTCGCACGAAATCTTCCGCGCATCAACCGCGAACTTCGCATTCTGCGGCGGCTGGTGATGCATCCCGATGTCCGGGGTTGCGGCCTGGGGCACTGGTTTGTGCGAAAAACGCTGCCGAGAGTGGGGGTGCGGTTCATTGAGTGTCTCGCGGCAATGGGGATGGTAAATCCGGTCTTCGAGCGGGCGGGCATGATGCGTGTGGGGGAGTGCCCGCTGCCGAAGGGGCGGCTTTCACTGCTCGAACGCCTCCGAATGTGGAAGCTGGATCCTTTCTCGCCGGATTTTGAGCGACGCGTCGCACGCACTCCGCGCGTTCAGAGGCTGATCCGGGAAACGGTGCGCTCGTGGGCGGGCGCGATGCACGGCCCGATGCGCGACAAGATCGCCGGTTGGGGTGCCGCGCAATTGACACAATCGTTTCGCCATCTGATCGGCAGGCCACCGGTTTATTATCTGTGGGATCGGGAGGGTGAGTATCCGCTACAGCATCCGGATAATTCGCGTGCGGCAGCACCATCCGCGCGATCTCGAAAGCGGCTTGATGATACCGACTGCCGGACGACTCGTGAAAAAGACCGGCATCGGCCGGAGCGGGATTGATCGGTCGTTAACAGCGGGTTGCAGCGCATGCATTCTTCAAACGGCTACTTCGATTCTTTCTGGCCGCTGTCCTTCACTGCGTTGAGCTCGGCGCGAAGTGCATCGAGTTCGTCGACATCCTTGGCATGGGCCGATTCCGCCTCCGCTTCGATCATGGCGTCAATCTCGGCATCCGTGATGACTTCGGCAGGCGTGTCAGCCGTGTCGCTCATCGCGGCGGATTCAATGGTTTCGAGGAACATCGTCGTTCGCTCTTCCATGGTCTGCGATTGGGCCATGGCTTTTTCCCAGTCCATCTGTGTCTTGACGAGATCGGTTTCGCCGAACATCCGGCTGATCTCGCGCGCCATCGTGCCCATTGCCTGCGCAAAATCAGTTGATGCCTCGGCCTGCCGCTTGATGATCAGGGCGCTCTTCACGGCCAGGAGCTGGCGCTCGAGCATCTTCTTGACCGTGGCGGTTTTCTTGAGCGAATTGCGAATGAAGTTGTATTGGTTTGCGTCGCCGATGTCCTTCGCGCGGCGGGCGTTTCGAATGAAATCGCTGGTGAACTTGTTCTGCTCGGAAATGGCCTTTTCGATGCGCCGGATGCCCTGGCGAATTTTGATATCGCGCTCGATGCGGCGCTCCTCGGATGATTTGAACAAGCTCATCGTTTTCAGCCTTTCTGAGTGCCGGAGTGGATCAAGGTCGCCGGAATCGCATTTTTCAGGGTCATACGATTGTACGCTCCGGCGAAGGAATCGACACCGGGCTCAATGCGATGCGATCGCTATTCCTCCGGGATCACCAGCCAGCAGATCACATAGACCAATATACCCGGAAACGCCGCAGAACAGATCGAAAGTATGACATAACCCACTCTGGCGAGCGTCGGACCGATGCCGAAATACTCCGCGAGGCCGCCCACGACGCCCCCGATCATTCTGTTATGGCGCGATCGCCGAAGCTGTCTGCCCAAACCCATGTTGATTACTCCTCGGCGAGTGCTCGCCGGTCGGGCCGCCCGTGTGATTCGTCACTGTCCGATTCGGCCTCCGCTTCGGCCTGTGGTTCAGCGGAGACTTGCTCTGGCGCATGGCCTTCGGTTTCGGATTGGCGTTCAGGTTCGGGTTTATTTTTCTCGATTCCGGTTTCATCCTCCGGGAGAGATTCCTTTCCGGAATCATCCGAATTCGGTGACTCCGGATTGGCCGATTCGGATTCCGGCGAATCAGCTTCTCGTGTATTGGCGTTATCGCTCGATTCGGCAGTAACCGGCGGCATCTGCATCGCGCGAACCGGCCGTTCAAAGGATTGCTCCATGATGTTTGTCGCCGGCTGTTCGATTTTCGGCGGACTGGCGTCGCGCTCCAATCGGACACGTGAAGTCATTTCCTCGGGAACGGGCGGCACAATTCCGGGGAATTCACGAATTCGAGGTTCGAGGCCGTTGGCGACGAGCTTGTGTCCGCAACGGCCACAGTAGCGGGACGTGAGATTCGAGATGGGTGTCGAACAACGGGGACAGATGGTAGGCAAGTTGCGGTCAAACGACCGGTCATCCAGCAGGAAGGAGTGCAGCTCATAGGCCAAGCGAGTGCTTTCCGGTGTGTTGGCGATGACCACGCGGACCCGCGTGCCGCTTCGCTTTCGGCGCGTTTCCACATCAATTCGCGGTTCCAGAGGCGAGTCGAACATGGCCGCCCAGAATCGGCGGACGTTTGAGGCGCCGTGGGTGGGGGAGGGGGTTTCGATGCGTATGCTGTCCAGATACCACGGCTTGCTGATTCGATACGAACGCCGCGCGGCAAACTGGACGAGCGATGAATCCACGTCTTCCTTCGGGCGTTGTACGAAGATCTCAAGCATTCAGACTCTCAATCGGCGAGGACCGAATGGGGTGACATTCCCTGACGCCGAATTCCGCTGAACCGTCATTGTCCGGGCGAGCAACGAGCGGTCGCGCGACTAGCCGCCCTCCGATGCCTTGTGGCGTTCTCGCACGCGGCGGTCGGCCTCTTCGAATGCCTGATCCTTGTCCTTGACCAGCCCCGTGTCCATCTGGTCCCAGATATCCAGCACCTGCTGCGTGCCGGGCGTCAACATGCTCTCGCCCTCTTCAAGGCCGGTTCTGAGCATATCATCGAGCCGCTCCTGATACATCTCGGCGGTGACGTTGTCGTTCTCGATCATTTTTTCCAGAGCGATCAGGTCTTTTTCGCTGATCAGGCCGAGCTTGCTGCCGCGGGCCTTGGCGCGTTCGGCGTTTTCACGAAGCATTCTCATGCGCGTGACGGTGACCGCTTCCTTGCTGCGGATATTCAACTGTCGCGAGGCCATAAGCTGTTCAGTGGTTTTCAGGTCGAATTCCTGCGCCAGAACGCGTCGCACTTCCGGCG
Source organism: Phycisphaerae bacterium (assembly GCA_019636475.1). Lineage (NCBI taxonomy): Bacteria > Pseudomonadati > Planctomycetota > Phycisphaerae > Phycisphaerae bacterium. The sequence goes on along the minus strand of JAHBXN010000005.1, from coordinate 214,671 downwards.
ATTTCTCGCCGCGACCGCGTTCAAAAACCTCCTGCTTCTGGATGGCCAGATCGGAGATGCGCTTGATGAGCTGGTCGCGTTCGCGCTGCAGCAGCAGTTCCTGCCGGCGCAGCTCACTGCGCGTCATCTGCGAGAGCGATTTGGAGGATTTTGTCAGCCAATCGAATAAACCCATTCGTCACCAATCAAGATCGAGCTGATCCGGTAGAACGCAGCAGCCGCCTGAAATGCCGTCCGCTGAATAAGACCACATCGTTCCGCAAATCTATTTTCCTGAGCCTGTCGTCCCGCCTGCATTCATCGCGCAGACTTTCCGATCGCCCCGTTTATCCTTCCGCTGCGGGATCGCCGGCGGATTTCTCCTTCGACGGCGCGGACTTCTGCGGCCGGCTGGCGGCAGATTTCTCCGGCGAGACTTTGGCCGCGTCCTCGGCCTCCCCAAGAAGCTCGTTCAGAATGTCCGCTTCATCGTCCGACATCGCCGTATCAGCCATGCTCACTTCAAGGCTGCTCACCAGTGCATCGCTGGCGCCGAGCTGTTCGAGAATTTCTTCGGCATTGACGGCCGCTTCGGTCAATTCGTCCGTGGACGGCAGTGATGCGAGACTGCCGGTCTGTGCCAGTTCGAGGTTATGGATGTGTGTGCTGATGACGTTGATCTGCTTGCTGAGAATTGACGCACTCGTGTTGTAGCGGCTGATGTCTTTTCGCAATCGAGCGACCTGGGCAGCCACTCGGCGCTTGGTCACGGTCGAATTTGCGGCCTTTCCTTCCTCCATCAGCCTGGCTTCGCGTTTTTCCAGTGCGCCGATGTCTTCGTACATTCTGTCAAGGCGGGTCGAGAGCGACGCCCGTTTCTCAGACAGCACGTTGATCTTTTTGAGTTCTTCTCCTTCTTTTGAGAAGAGACCGCGTATCCATTCCGCAAGAGACATCGAACGGTCCTCCTCGGCCGATGTTTTGGTCGCGCCGCGATACATCACGGCCTCTCCGCCGCGCTTGGAGACCCGCAACTCCGGATCGGTGCGGGCGATGGCCTCAAATGCATTGTTGACGAGCGGGACTGGCAAATCCAGTTCCCGCGCGAGTTGGGTCGCAGAGAGGCTGCCGGTCAGAAGATCGATTCGACGGGCCTCGATCTCCTGCCGGATTCGATTGAGCTTCTGCGAGTTTTCCTCGGGGTCGAACAGCTTGACCAGGCGCGCATCGATCCGGGAATCGGCGGGGACGACTCGCCAGCCGCCGTCCGGTCGCGGTGCGACGAGGATCAATTTCACATTCGGCAATTGCGGCGGATGATTCCATACATCATCCTCAAAGCCGCTCGGGCTGCATACGCCGACCAGGTGAACGGCCTTGCCGTCGGTGATCAGTCGGCTGATATGGTCGAGCAACTGCGATTTCGTGATCGGCGGGGGGGGCGAGCCGGATTGCCCTTCATCCAGCAGCGGCCCGGGTGGCGCCATAACGGTCGCCACGGTCACGCTCTTGATGCGACGGCCGAAGATCCAGCGGCGCTCATAGCCGCGTACGGTGACGGTTCTCCCGTGCGGCAGTTCATTGAACTTCTCGCGATCGTAGATTCGCCGATCGACCATCGCGGCCCGGACGCGCTCGCCGTTGTCGGTCTCCTCACGCCGAAACCACTGACCCGCAATGAAACGGCTGCCGGTGGTCTTCAGGTTGGCGGAGACCCCGCCGAGATAGCTCGACTCAACTTCCCTGGCGATTTGTGCGGCGTTCTTCATGTTGCAAGTATCAGCCAAATGTCCAGAAAGCTACTCTACCGCGCCCGGCTTGTCCTTCCTACCTATCCGCCTGTCCCTTGGATAGTGTTGTCAAATGCGTTGGAAATATCGAGGCCGAAATCGTGGAAAACGAACATTCGGACCTGCGTCGGCACGGGCGGGGGTCGTCCTCGGGCGAAGTTCGATTGATTCACCGTGAGTCGGCCCCGTTCCGCGGTGTGCCGCAGAGTCGGCAGAAACGGGCGTGAGCCGAATTTGACGCCCGGCACATGGGGTCGTTGCACGTCCACTCCGCGCCCGATTCAACCGCGGATCCGCTGGCGAACGGAGAGACGTATTTGTCGAGAAAAAAATCTGGCTTTGCGTCTTTGAAGGCATCTGATTGATTGCAGCGTGCGACGGCCCGGCCGATGACAACGAATGCCATCAAGACGAACATTGCGAAGAGCATAAAACCCAGCGTAGCAAGCGTGCCATGCCCGGTGCCGATGAAGACCATCGTACGCTCCCCTTTCCTGATGCGCATCATGCCGGCCTCGACCCTGGGGAGCCGGGCCGGTGGCGCTCAAATTCCCGCATCGTCAGGCAAAGGCGTGCCGCAGAACACGCAGTACTTGTCGTCCGGGCCGGGATACGACGCGCAGTGGGAACACCGGCGAGGTTGGGCGACGACCTGGGTGCCGCACATGATGCAGAAGTTGTCTCCCGCGTCGAGCTTCGTGCCACACGCGGGACAGCTCACAGTGCCGATGCCCCGCCCGGTCAGGACCGGAGGCGCGGCGCTGCCGCTTGGGTGATAAACCGTCGCACTGCCGGGCAGCTCGTTCGAAGGTGTCGCGCCCGGGGAAACAGGCGACAGGTGCCCGCGGGCAATCGGCGGAACGCTGCTCGACAGGATTTCGCTCAATGCCTGTGAGGCGGTCTCGAACCGGCGCTCCCGACGCGTGTACATTCGGGAGTAAATCCGGTCGACCCACGTGGGCAGCCCGGCGCGAAGCTCGGAGGGCATGTCGCTGCCGCTTGGTCGTTCGCCGGTGATCATTTCGAACAGGACGATGCCAACGGCATACAGATCGCTGCGGCCATCGATTGCCTGGCCGTCTCGCTGCTCCGGAGACATGTAGGCGAGCGTGCCGGAAATACTCCGGCCATCCTCCGCGAGCATACTGCCCGATTGCATGATGCTCTGCGTGGTAATCTCGCCGATATGTCCGAGGCCGAAATCGGTGACTTTGACATCGGCTGTCGTCAATTGTTCGGCGTCCTTGGCATCGCCGCCAACAATGAGAATGTTCGCGGGCTTGATATCCCGGTGTACGACGCCGGCGGAATGGGCATGATCGAGAGCGGCGAGCAGAGCGCAGACGACGTTCTGGGCGGCCCGGATCGGCATGCCGCGGGGATGGGCGTTGATCAATTCCCTCAGTGAGCAGCCTTCGACGAACTCCATAATGAGGTATGGAGTTTCGGCATAGGGATCGAGACCGATCGCTCGCACGATATTCGCGTGGCGCAGGCCATGGATGACCGTGCCCTCTTTCTGAAGATTTCGCACGTACTGGGAATCAGTCGGTACTTTGACCGCAACGACGTTGTCTTTCCAGATATGATGGCGCGCTTTCCAGACTTGGCCAAAGCTGCCGGCTCCGACCATGCGATCAAGGATGTACTCGCTGATTCGATCTCCGGCCTTCGGTCCGTTCATGGCGATTCCTTCGCTCGTGAATGGAGTGATACGATCAAGGCGATTACGAGTCGATTCGTCTCGCCAACGACTCGCAGATTACATAATTGTAGGCCCCGGCTGCGATGAAACCAAGCAAAACAACGCACCAGGTGAAGCCGCCCGCGATGCTCCAGTCCGCCAGCCAGAGCGCTGCGAAGATGTCTACGATCCAATAGGCTGCGATGATCGCGACGCTCGCAAAATGTGCGAAACGCGCGCTGGTGAGCGACGACTGATACTCGAGAAACTGCCGCATGAAGAAGAAACTTGTCCATGGCAGCACGGCGACGACGACAAGCCATGCGAGGACCAGCTTGACGATGCGTCCGAATGCTTCGACCTGATCCCAGTTGCGATAGCACCAGAATCCGCCCGCGAGCACCGCGACGGTGATGATCGCTCCGGCGACCTTGGCTCCGACAAATTTTCCGATCTCAGAGAGCCACACAATCGATTCCTTTCATCCCGAAAGTCACCTTGTCGGTGTTCGACAGTTTGTTCATTCCGGTAAAAGTATAATCGACGGCGTTGCGTCGTGGGTTCCAAACGGGCGCGGCCTTTGGAATCGGCAGCGCTTGACGATTCCAGCGGTTTCCGGGACACTTTAAGGTCTGTTCATACAGTACGTTAGACGAAGATTTGACTCGACTCAGGTCGGCAGGTCCGGCTGTTTGCAGGTCGTTGGAAAGCAGAGGATTCATCTCGGATGAGCAAGATTAAGGCAATCGATATTCGAAAAGGGCTGACGCTGGTCCACGAGAACGATCTCTGGATTGTTCATGAGTCTGACCGGGTCGCCAAAGGCAACTGGCGCAGCTACATGAACGTCAAGCTGAAGAACTTCCGAACCGGAAAAATCATCGACAACCGCTTCAACATGGATGACCAGTTTGAAGTGCCGTTTGTCGAGGACCGGCCGTTCGAGTTTCTTTATCGCGACGGCGATTCATACATCCTGATGAATACGGACACGTACGATCAGATTCCCGTGTCGCGCGACCTCATGCCGGATGCGGACCATTTCCTAAAGGGCAACGAGACCGTCATGTGCAAGTTGCTCAACGGCGAAATCGTCGGCGTCGATCTGCCCAATACCGTCGAGTTGGAGGTGACAGACGCGCCGCCGGTCGTCAAAGGGGCTACCGCGACGAACCAGACGAAGGAAATCGTCGTCGAGACGGGTTACAAGCTTCGGGCCCCGCCGTTCATCACGATTGGCGAAAAGATCAGAATCGATACGCGCACCGGCGAATACATGTCGCGCGTCTGACGCCGGCGCCGTCCTCGCGGGCAGATCGTTATGCGACCCTACTCGCCGTGGTGGCTGCTCTTTCTGCTAATTGCCGGCATCGTCGATCCCCTTTACGGACTGGCTTGCAAGGTGTCCCTGGTATTCTGGCGCGCCGCTGTGCCGCCGAGGTGTGATTCGCTTCGCCGTCGGCGACGCGGCCTCGTGCTCGTGCTCGGCGGCATCGAGGGACCGAGTCCGTACAATCGGAGCATGGCACTCGGTATTCTTGCTTCACGTTTTCGCGGCGCAGTTATTCGACTGGACTGGAACGATGGGATTCCGTTCTGGCGGTCGATTGTCAATCTCATGTGGCCGCCGCATCAGGAACGGCAGGTTGCTCGAATCGTTGAATTCCTTTCGTCTTACCGTCGCGCGCATCCCGATTCGCCGGTGCATATCATTTCGCAGTCCGGCGGCACTTGGATCACCCTTCGCGTTCTGGAATCGCTGCCGTCCGACGTTCGCATTCGGTCGGCCTTGTTGATCGCGCCGTCGGTCTCGCCGGGCTATGACATTCGTGCCGCGGCGAATCGTTGCGAGGATTCACTGATCTCCGTGGGCAGCGCTGGCGATTTCTTTTTTCTTGGCCTCGGGACGCTGCTCTTCGGCACGTCTGATCGCAAGTTCACGCCGTCCGCCGGTCTGGTGGGCTGGCACCATCAACATCCGCGGTTCATTGATGCCCGCTGGCATCCGGAATGGCTCCGCTTCGGATACATGGGCAATCACACGACAAGCACCTCGGCCCGATTCATTCGGCGCGTCCTGGCGCCGCAATTACTCAGAAGCGCGGTTCTTGCGCGTACGGGACTCGATGGGGCGGGCGCCGCCTTGACCGTCTCCGTGACACAGGGCTAGAATCGCCCCAGTCCTCGAAAGCGAGGCGGCGAATGGGCGACGACAGTGTTCGTCGCACTGTCGGCGGCAAGGCACTCGCCGCAATGGGTTTGGTGCCATGAGCAGCAGTCCGTGTGAGTCCGATGCGGGCCGGCCTCGGCGATCCGAAAGCGATTTGAATGGACATAGACGAAATCAAGACGCTCACGCAGTTGATGGTTGACAACGACCTTGCTGAAATCATCATCAGAGACGGCGATAAGCGAATCATGCTTCGTCGGCGGGGGGCGGGCATCGAGCAACTACCGGCGATGCAGCCGATTCAGCCCTATTCGATGCCGGCCATGATGCAAACTCCAACCGCGACGGTCCCGGCGCCGGCACCGGCTCCGGCTCCGACGGCCGGGGGGGCGGCAGCCGCCGATTCGAGCCTGCTAAGGATTGCATCGCCGATGGTCGGTACGTTTTATGCCTCCGCCAATCCTGAATCACCGCCTTTTGTAAGAATCGGTGACCGGGTCAATCCGGAATCGGTCGTGTGCATCATCGAGGCGATGAAGGTCTTCAATGAAATTAAGGCAGAGGTCGCCGGCGTGATCGAATCCATCGAGGTGCAAAACGGCTCGCCTGTTGAATTCAACCAGGTTCTGATGCGGGTGCGCCCGGCATAGTTGGTCCCGGCACGAAGCGGTCGGCGGGTCAAGACACGCGGGCCCGGCCCGGGTGCCGCAAACCGCCGATTCGATGCCGATTCATCACTCGATCGCCAGCATGAACAATCGCATGTTTTCACGAATCCTGATAGCCAATCGCGGTGAGATCGCGCTGCGGATCATCCGCGCCTGCAAGGAGATGGGCATTGAGACGGTCGCCGTCCATTCGATGGCCGACAAGGACGCGTCGTATCTTCGACTTGCCGACAAGACCGTCTGCATTGGCGAAAACGCCTCTTCACTGAGCTATCTTCGGGCCGACCGCCTCATTGCAGCGGCGGAGATCATGGACGTCGACGCGATCCATCCCGGCTACGGCTTTCTTGCGGAGAACGCGAGCTTTGCCGAGCAATGCCGGGCCGCAAAAATTGAGTTCATCGGCCCCAGCGCGGAGTCAATCCGGCTTCTGGGGGACAAGGCCGCCGCAAAGAAACTGGCCAGGAAAGCTCGTGTGCCGACGGTGCCTGGCAGCGACGGCGAGGTGGAGGATGTTGAGGAAGCCGTCAAAGTCAGCCGCGAGATCGGTTATCCGGTCATCATCAAGGCCGTGGCGGGTGGCGGCGGCAAGGGCATGCGCGTCGTCCACAACGAGGCGGCGCTCCGGACGCAGATCAAGAATGCGAAGACCGAAGCGCTCGCAGCCTTCAAGGACGATCGCGTCTACGTTGAAAAGCTCATTCTCGAGCCGCGGCATATTGAGATCCAGGTTCTTGCGGACCAGCACGGGAACTACTTCCACTTATGGGAGCGAGACTGCTCGCTCCAGCGCCGTCATCAGAAACTGGTGGAGGAGTCGCCGTCCGCTCTCCTGAGCGAGAAGACCCGCGACGCTGTCTGCAAGTCGGCGCTGAGGCTGGTTCAGGCCGCGAATTATTTTTCGGCCGGCACGGTCGAGTTCGTCATGGACAAGGACGAGAACTTCTATTTCCTTGAGGTCAATACGCGAATACAGGTCGAGCATCCCGTCACTGAGCTGGTGACCGGCATCGACCTGATTCAGTCGATGATTCTCGTCGCCGCCGGGCAGAAGCTCGCGCTGCGTCAGAAAGATATTCAGCAAAACGGATCGGCCATCGAAGTCCGAATCAATGCGGAGGACCCCGAACACAATTTCCGTCCCTGTCCGGGGAGGATTGAAACGTTCATCGCGCCGGGCGGCCCGGGCGTGCGGTTTGATTCGCATGTGCACGCAGGTGCGACGATTCCGCCATATTACGACTCAATGATCGCCAAGCTGATTGTCCATCGCCCGACGCGGGATGAAGCCATCGCCTGCATGCGGCGGTGTCTGGACGAGTTCGAGATCGGGCCGATCAAAACCACGATTCCACTTCACCGTCAGATCTTCGCGCATTCAGATTTCTCCACAGGCAAAGTCGATACCGGCTTCATCGAGCGCACCTTCACGAAGAAGTGATGCCGGGTCGTTCTTTCATCGCCAGGTGCGCTTGGCGAAAAAACGCCGTCCGGATGGTCAACCCTCCCGGCAATTCGACGGATTGCCCAGCCAATGCGCAAACGCACGCTCGGCGGATGCAGCGCGCTGACATTCAAAAAAAGCGGCGATTCTTGCGCCGGTCCGATATGATTCAGTGAGCACCGGCGGAAACGGGGTACCCCGCCGATCGTGGGAGGATCGGCAATGTCGTTTCGCGTGCCGGATAAAATCGTTTGCGGCAAAGAGGCAACGCAACGACCCGCGTAGCCGATGAAATTGTGCCCATCGTATATTTCCAAGACCCGGATGGGCGAGGACAGGCATGGCTCTGAAGATCGAAAAAGACCACCAGCGCTTCCGTCAGATCGTCAAGGGGAAGATCCGAGATGACCTTCGGAAGTTTCTCACCCGCGGTGAACTGCTGGGGCGCGAGGGGCAGAAGACCATCAGCATCCCGATTCGCGGCATCGAACTGCCGCATTTCCGGTATGGCGACAACAACGACGGCGGCGTCGGCGCCGGCGACGGAAAGGCGGGCGACCCCGTCGATTCGCAGGACGGCGGCAAGGGAGCGGCCGGCACCGATCCGGGTCGCCACATTCTGGAGGTTGAGGTTTCGCTTGACGAACTTGCGGAGATCCTCGGCGATCAGTTGAAGCTGCCTCGCATCCAGCCCAAGGGAAAGCACACCATCACGAGCGAAAAGGACCGTTACAGCGGCATTCGCTCGACCGGGCCGAACTCGTTGCGGCACTTCAAGCGGACTTTCCGCGCCGCGATGCGCCGGCAACTGATGTCCGGTCTTTATGACCCTGACAAGCCGATCATCATACCGATGCGCACCGACATGCGATTCCGCAGTTGGAAGACGGTGAAGAAGCCGCAGTCCAACGCGGTGATCTGCTACATGATGGACGTATCGGGCTCGATGGGGGACGAGCAGAAGGAACTCGTCAGGCTTGAGGCCTTCTGGATTGATACATGGCTTCGAAAAAACTACGAAGGCATTGACAGCCGCTACATTGTGCACGACGTCCGGGCTGCGGAGGTTGATCGGCAGACGTTTTTCCGCATTCGTGAGGACGGAGGCACGAAAATCTCCAGCGCGTTTCATGTGTGTCGGCAGATCCTCGAGTCGAATTACTCGCCTTCGGAGTGGAACGTATACATCTTCCACTTTTCGGATGGCGACAATTCAAGCGAGAGCGATTCGCGCGAGTGCTGCAAAATCATGCAGGAGCACCTGCTGCCGTACATCAACCTATTCGGCTACTGCCAGGTCGCCAGCGCCTACGGCAGCGGCAATTTCATCAACGTCATACACGAGTACATGGACAAACACGAAAACGTCATCACAAGCCGGGTGAATACGAAGGACGACATCTACGATTCGCTCAAGACGTTTTTCGGCAAGGGCAAGTAAGGCGCGGCTCGTCGCCGATGCCGACATGGATGGAAACACACAATGAGCCTCGCCCACAAAAGGCCGGAACTCGACCGGTACGCTCGTGAAATTCAGCAGATCGCAGCCAATGCGGGGCTGGATTTCTTCGAGACGCGCTTTGAGGTCGTCGACTTCGACACGATGCAGCAGATCGCCGCGTACGGCGGGTTTCCGCAGCGCTATCCGCACTGGCGATTCGGCATGGAGTACGAAAAACTTCGCAAGCAGCATGTCTATGGCCTGGGCAAGATTTACGAACTCGTGATCAACAACGATCCGTGTTATGCCTACCTGGTCGCGGACAACATGGAAACCGATCAGAAGCTGGTCATGGCCCATGTATTCGCGCACTGCGATTTCTTCAAGAACAACTATTGGTTCTCAAAGACCAACCGCAAAATGATGGATGAAATGGCGAATCATGCGACGCGGATTCGCCGTCACGTCGATCGCTACGGATTCGAAACCGTGGAGAAGTTCATCGACGTCTGCTATACGCTTGACAACCTGATCGATCCCTATTCCCCATTCATGCAGCGGAAGTCCCGGCCCGAAGGCGAGCAGATCAAGGCGACCGAAGAGCGCCAGGTCGAAAAGGACGTCGTCAAATACCAGGCCAAGCCCTACATGGAACGCTGGATCAATCCGCCAGCGCAGCAGCGTCAGCAGAGGAAGGAACTGCTGACCGAGCGCGAGAAGCGTCGCCGCTTGTTTCCCGATTCTCCCATGCGCGATGTGCTGTTGTTCATGCTCGAGCACGCGCCGCTGGAGGACTGGGAAGCGGACGTGCTGGCAATCATTCGCGAAGAAGCCTACTACTTCGCTCCGCAGGGGCAGACCAAGATCATGAACGAAGGCTGGGCCACGTTCTGGCACAGTCGTCTGATGACCACCAAGATTCTGAACGACGACGAAATCATCACCTACGCCGATCATCACAGCGGGACGGTCCATATGCCGCCGGGCCAGATCAACCCCTACAAGATCGGCGTGGAGCTGTTTCGCGACATCGAAGATCGTTGGAACAAGGGACGCTTCGGCAAGGAATACGAAGAATGCTCGTCGATGGAGGAAGCGCGCAAGTGGGACAAAAAGCTCAATCTGGGCAGGGAAAAGATTTTTGAGGTCCGGCGCATCCACAACGATGTGACATTCATCGATGAGTTTCTCACGCCGGAGTTCGTCGAGCGGTTCAAGATGTATCATTACCGCTACGATCCGTCCACCCGGCGAATGGTGGTTGTCAATCGAGACTTCAACAAAATCAAGCAGCAGCTGCTGTTCATGCTTACGAACCACATGCAGCCTTATATCTACGTCGTCGATGGGAACTACGCCAATCGCGGCGAACTGTATCTTGCACACAAACACACCGGCATCGACCTCGACATCAAGTATTGCGTCGAGACGCTCAAGAACGTCCAGCGAATCTGGCGGCGACCGGTGCATATGCAGGCCGTCATCAACGACGAAATGGTGCTTTTCAGCTTCGATGGTGAGCAGTCGCAGCAGCAGAAAGTCCACGGCGACCTGCCAAAGCCGGCGCACCAGGTCTGATTCCTTCCGCGCGGCCGCTGCCTGCCGTCGAGGAGTCCAGACCGTTCCGTGCAGTCGCCGCAAAATCCATCCCGATCGCGATGTGTCATATAATTGGCACCAATGCCTGGCGGATCAGCCCCGCTTCGGTTTGAAAAAACGATCCGCCTCCGATACCATTTATTGAAATGGGAGTCATTCATGGGACGTGCCAACCGCCTGCTCCGGTTTATGGCCGGCGCGGGCTGCATTTATTTTGCCTTCGCGACAGCGCTGCTCCTGGCGCTGATCCGGATCGACACGGCGCATACCGGACTGGGGCCGCGGTACATCCCACTTCTCTTTGCTTCAATGTACACCCACGGAGCATCATTGCTTCTTTGCACGGTCGTCTGGATTCTTGCCCGGCGGCTGCCGATCGGCTCGATGCGCACCCCACGAATCGCCGCGATGGCCGCCGCGCTGCTTTTCACGATTTCGCTCGATCAGGGAGTGGGACTCTTTTATCCGCCCGCAATCGAGACCGACACGGTTTACACGCCTCACGCGCGGCGCGGGTGGTATCACCGCCCGATGGCTCGAGCCTCCGGTACATTTGCCGGTGAGCCGGTTTCCACGGATGCGTTCGGGCTGCGCGTTGCCCCGGCCGCTCCGCCGCGCCGAGCGACGGGGCGACGCATCCTGTTTCTCGGGGACTCCGTCACATACGGCTACGGCGTCTCCTTCCGGCAGACCTTCTCCGAACAGGTTCGGCGAGCCCTCAGTGACATGGACGGCGGACAAGACTGGGACTGCATCAACGGCGGCGTCGCCGGTTATGCCGCATGGCAGGGGGGCGACCTTCTTCGGGAGATCGGTGCGGCGGTGCAGCCGACGGTTGTTGTCGCGCAGTTTTGCATTAACGATGTGTCTGACGTGCTGGGAGTCGAACCGGGCCAGACGCGCGCGGCGGTCTTTCCCGAATTCACATTGCGATCGACCCATTGGAGCGGTCTATACCGATTCGTTGATTCCATCGTGACCGAGGCCCGCGTCTCGCGGTGGCGCGACTGGAATCTTTGGGGACAGCCGATTGCCACGCGCGACGGTGACGATCCGTTCTGGGATCACTCGGTGCTCTTTACCGAACCCTTGCGGCCGGATATCGAGGCCGCCTGGCAACGGGCGCTTGACGACCTTGGCGAAATGTTGGACGAGTGTCGGCGGATCAATGCCCGATTCCTGATTGTGTATTTCCCGTTTCGGGATCAATTGGAACCGGCAGCGTCAATTGACTATCCACAGCGAAGACTGGCGAATTGGGCGGCGCGTCAGGGGATCGAAATGGTCGATTTGACGCCGGTGTTCAGGTCAGCGGCCCATTCGACCGGGGCCGTCAACGCGGGTGTACTTTTCGACGCGGTTCACCCGACCGCTCGCGGATTTGAGCTGGCGGCGTCGATCGTGGGACCGGCCCTGGCCAGAGAGCTATTAATCGCGGAAGGCGAAACGAATCGCATGGGAGGCCGTTAGTCACCTTGTGGAACGGCCGTCGATTCAGCGTACCGCCCCCGTAGAAGCTCGGCGCGGTTTTATAGTAGCCTGTGCACTTTTATCGACTACACTTTATTCGGTGTCTGAGGCCGACTGACGTAGCGGAGTGCATGGTAATACCGGACCCTGTGACGTTGTGCAGGGCGCCCGCTATGTGTGTGGCCGAAGTTTGGCGGGGAGCTTGCGCGATGCCGCAGGAGCGAATATGTGCCGAGTGCAACGAACGAAACGCGGCGACAGCCCAGTTTTGTCGATATTGCGGCAGGTCGCTCGATGCCGCGGTGAGCAGCGCCGGCCGTGCGAGCCATCCGAATCCGATTAGGCCTCCGGATGGCTTCTGCCCGGTCGAATGCGCGGCAGATCTGCACTATCGCATGGAGTCGGTGTCCGGCGGGCCGACCTTGATCGGAACCGAATCGATGAGAGTCGTCCTGTGGAATGCGGGGTATGCGCTGCGCGATGTCGTGATTCGCGTCATCGGGCGGGATGAGGCCTGGCAATTGGCGGTCGATGTCGAGAAATCTGTGACCACCGTCGCTCGTGGACAGGAAGTGCGAATTGAGGTTCCTTCCTATGATATCGAATTGCCGGTGAAGAGCCATCGGGTTTCACTGGTGTCGGCTGAGTTTGTCTGATCGGGGTCGTTCGGCCCGCCGGTCGCGGGAGAAAGGTAGAGGAACGATGGGATACTTGATTGCGGCTATCATTCTTGGGCTGTTTGCGATGATCGTGGTTTTCAGCGGCCTGTTCACCGTGGAGCAGCAAACCCGCGCCATTGTCGAACGCTTCGGCAAGTTCAATGCGGTGGCGCATCCGGGGCTGAACTTCAAACTGCCGATCTTCGATCGCGTCGCCGGCCGAATTACGCACCGCGTGCGAGAGTTGGAAATCGGCGTCGAGTCGAAGAGCAGGGATGACGTATTCGTTGATTTGAAGATCGCAGTGCAGTTTTTTGTCCGGGAGGATGATGACGCTGTTCTGGCAGCGCATTACAAGTTGATGAATCCCGCCCAGCAGATCAGCTCGTACGTCTTCGATACGGTGCGTGCGCTCGTCCCCGAAATGCCGATCGACAACGTATTCTCCGAAAAGGAGCGAATCGCGGCGGCGGTGAAGGAACGCCTCGATGACATCATGTCGCAGTTCGGGTACACGATTCTGCAGGCGCTGGTCAATGACATTCAGCCCGACGCCAAGGTGAAGGAAGCGATGAACATGGTCAATGCGTCGGCCCGCCTTCGCGAAGCCGCTCGCAATGAGGCCGATGCCAAGAAGATCCGCGTGATCGCGGAGGCCGAGGCAGAAGCCCGTGCAAAGGAACTGCAAGGCGTCGGTATCGCACGGCAGCGACTGGCCATCGCCAACGGCTTGAAGGAATCGGTCGCGGCATGTTCAGAGGCGGGCATCTCCCCCGAAGAGGCGACGCGCATGGTTCTGCTCACCCAGCATTACGATACCGTGACGGCCGTCGGGGCGAACAACAAGGCCACCGTGATGATGCTGCCCTATTCACCGGACGGCATGAGCCAGGTCAGCGATCAGATTATGCAGGCATTGATCGTCACTGGTGAAAACGGCGTCCCCCAGAAGCCGACCCGGTCAAGCGAACGACATACTCCGCCGATCCTAACGCGCCATGCCGGTGGATCGAGTGAGCACGCCTGATCGGTCGGGTGTCATTCGGCGTACGTCGAATTCGGGGCGTGACGTCCCTGCGAGAAGATTGAACCTTAATAGAGCCGCGGTCTGCGTCTTCGGATGCAGCCGCGGTTTTTTGTTCGATTGGTGTCGCCGCAACCGTCGAGAGACGCGCATTCGGACCTGCGAACGGGTTTCTCCGACGCGGGCGCTGCAATTCCCATAAACCCAGCCCTGTTTCAGCCGATCCGTTCGCGCCGGGTTATTGGAATCCGCCGCCGGCGGAATCCGACTGATTAGCTGAACCGGATGTTCATGCGGCCGCTCGGTCCGCACGACTTATTTTATGTTCGATGTATCGCAGGATTTGCCAACCAGGTCCGGGGTCGAACTTCGGCTATGTCCAGCGGCGTCTGTTGCGGGACGTCCATGCGGACCTATTGCGATTTGGTTGCGATGACCGATGCACTATTCGGTCATGGAGTTGAATCCGCTCGGACGGACGGGGGAAGAGCATGTTTATTAATCGACTGGCCGCGGCGCTTCTGCTGCTCACTGCATGTGCAACGGTAGAGGGCGCAGAGAAGCATGGCAACAACTGGTACTTCGGATTTGACGGCGGACTGACGTTCGCATCCGGCAGCCCCCAGCCGTTGACGGGTGGCCAGATTTCCGCCAGCGAAGGCTGCGCGACGATCTCCGATTCGGATGGGAATTTGCTTTTCTACACAGACGGGTCCGTGGTTCTGAATGCCTCGCATGTTGTGATGCCGAATGGCTCGGGTCTGCTGGGACACCCTGCATCGACGCAGTCGGCCATCGTCATTCCCAGTCCGGCTTCCGAAGACATCTATTACATCTTCACGGCGGATGCCGCTCCGGGCGGCGTGAACGGCATGAATTACACGGTGGTTGACTTGACGCTCTACGGCGGCAACGGAGATGTCGTCACGAGCCAGAAGAATGTCAACCTCATGGCGACCTGCTCGGAGCAACTGGCTGCGATACGGAATGCCGACGGCAGCGGCTACTGGGTTTTCGCCCGGGCAATCAACTCGAATGCTATCCATGCGTTCGAAGTCACCTCCGTCGGTGTCAATCATACGGCAGTGATCTCCAATGTGGGCGTATCAACCGGAGCCGTCGGCGAGTTCGGCTACATGAAGCCGTCGACTGACGGAACGAAACTTGCGATGGCCTACTACTCCGACGGTTCAGCCGAGTATTACCAAGTCGATCCATCGACGGGCGTCGTTTCGGACGCCGTGGACCTTGGGGGATTGCTGAATCCGTATGGCGTGGAATTCTCCCGGGATGGATCGCGTTTGTACGTCAGCACCCTCAGCAACGCAGTCTTCCAGTTTGATCTGGAAGCCGCGGACATCGCCGCATCAAAGGTCCAGATCGGCAACGTCTCCTGCGGGGCCCTTCAACTCGGCCCGGACGGGAAGATTTACTGCGCTCGAAGCGGGCAGACCGCGCTGGCGGTGATTCACTCGCCGGAAACGCTTGGTGCGGGGTGCGATTTTGAGAATGCGGCTGTGAGCATCGATGGTACCTGCGCCTATGGACTGCCGTCATTTCCGCAGTCCTTCTTCGCGCCAGCCATGGCCCCCACCGTCGCAACGACCGCGGCTTCAAATGTGACGTCAAGCTCCGCGAGCGCCGGCGGTGAAGTGACTGCGGACGGTGGTGCGGCCGTCTCAGCGCGGGGCGTCTGCTGGAGCACATCGCATTTGCCGACAATCGCGGATGGTCACACCTCGAATGGCGCGGGAATCGGAAGCTTCGCGAGTGAACTCACGGGCCTCAACCAGGGCACGACCTATTACATTCGAGCCTATGCGACGAATTCGGCCGGAACCGCTTACGGTGATGAACGGTCGTTGACGACCGCCTCATCGCCAGCCGTTCCGACCGTGACGACTGCGACCGTTTCCGCGGTCTCGACGACATCGGCGTTGTGCGGCGGGACGGTGACATCCAACGGCGGCGGCAGCGTCACGGCGCGCGGCGTGTGCTGGGGGACCAGCTCCGGCCCGACAGTTTCCGGAGATCGAACGATCGACGGTTCCGGCACGGGCGGCTTTGTCAGCACGCTCACGGGTCTCAGCGCGGACACTACCTATTACGTTCGCGCTTACGCGACCAATTCGGCTGGAACCGCCTACGGCATGCAGCGCAGTTTCACGACGCAAGCAATTGGCACTGCGACCGGCCCGGATATCCACGTCGAGATTACGGCGAGGGTGGATGGTGCGATGGTGGGCGACGAGATCGAGTTTGAGATCGATGTCAGGAATGACGGCGCGGGCGTCGCGAACGACTGCACGTTGAACTTTGCCGTACCGGGTAACACGTCGTTTGTTTCACTCAACCTCCTTGAGGGCGCGTCGCATGCGCCGATGGATGTCGCAATTGCCGACGGTGCCGTCAGCACTGAGCTTGGAAAAATTGATCCGGGTCAGGTCATCGCGATGTTGCTGAAATTGCACGTGATCTCGGCGGGTGTGATCAAAGTGACGGCGACGGCGAACGGCTCGGGCATGACGGCTGAGGTATCGGGTGAATCCGGAGCAATCGAGGCGATTGATGTGATAGGGCAGATCATCTCGACAGGAGAGTGCGGCATGCTCTGCGGAGCATCGTCTGCCGCGCAGTGGCTGATGGCGGGTGTGCTCCTCTGCGGCATGAAGCGTCGCCGCACCGATCGGCGGCCACCGCAGCGCACGCCTTTGACAGCTAAATGACTCAACTCCCGAACGGGATTAACTCTTCGAGTACCTGAGGCGGTGCCGGGGCCCGGCAAGTCGCCCTCGATTAATCATCCATCAAATCCGCCTATTGGCGTATCTGACACCCGCTTTTCACGTCGCGAGAGGCGGGTGTCTCAATTTCCAGGCGGTGGCCGCGGCAACGGAGTTTGCCCCCTCGCTGGCCTCGAATCGGCCGTTTCGTGCGTCCTCTATCGAGTTGAGGTTGCAGGGCAAATCGAATGAGCCGCAAGTCGCCGGAATTGCCGATCGATATGGAATCAGGCTTGTGAATTTGGGCGAACTGGGTAAAGTGCGACAACTAGTTATCAGACCAAGCGAGGCAATCGTGGCCGACACAACCAACACCACCGAACAACTGGATTGGCGCACGAAAAGCATCTTCACAACGGGGGAGGTCGCGGAGATTTGCCGGATCAGCCAGCAGACGGTTATTCGCTGCTTTGACAGCGGCAAGCTGCGCGGTTTCCGGGTGCCGGGTTCGCGGTTCCGCCGGATTCCGCGTGAATCGTTGATGGAGTTCATGCAGGAGCATCAGATTCCGGTGGAGAATCTCAGCTCCGGCAAGTCCAAGGTGCTGGTGGTGGATGACGATCGCGAGATTGTCGACATGCTTGTCGATATCCTGACGCGCGAGGGTCGCTTCGAGGTTCGCTCGGCATCAAACGGCTTTGATGCCGGAGCACAGACCAAGGAGTTTGCGCCGGATATCGTCTTATTGGATTACATGCTTCCGGACATCAACGGCAACGTCGTCTGCCGCCGCATCCGATCCGATCCGCAACTGAGTGAGACTCGTATCATCATCGTGTCGGGCGCGGTCGATCCCGTGGAGATTGAGAATCTCAAAGCGGCCGGTGCGGACGATTTCATCAAGAAACCATTCGAAATCGATCACCTGATTGCGCGCATGGTGGAACTGCTTTCTGCGTGACCGAGGTTGGTCGGAGCCCCGGCCGACGATGAGGGGGATCCTGGTTCGCCATGACGTCGATGGCCGTCGACAGCTCGGATGCTCGCAAAGCTGAGTTGGTGCTGGCGCAGCTCGACGCCCTGCCGCCGCTGGCTCCGATCGCTGCGCGCATTCTCGCGTTGGCGGACGATTCCAACACCCATGCACGGCAGATTATCGAGCTTGTCAGCGCCGATCCGGCATTGACGGCTCGCGTGCTGTCCATCGTCGGCAAAGCCGAACACGGGTTCCGCGCGAAGTCCGTGACGATCGACACGGCCGTCAAGATGCTGGGTTTCAAGGCGATCCGTCAGATAACGCTGACGCTCAAGGTAATGGATGCGTTCGGCTCCGGCCCGGATCGTGCCGGGACGCAGCCCGAGGAAGCGCCGGCATTCGACCGATCCGAATTCTGGAAGCACTGCCTGGCCGCGGCCTGCGCGGCGCGACGGATCGCGATGAAACTGCCAAACCTCTGGCATTCGGAAGAGGCGTTTGTCGGCGGTCTATTGCACGATATCGGCAAGATCGCCATTGAGACCGCGATGCCAAAGGCGTTTGAGCGCATCGTGCGACAGGCGGATCGCGAGCGGGCTGATATTGCGGACGTGGAGCGGGCCTTGCTCGGGGTGGATCATGCAGTGGTCGGACATCGCCTGGCGGACAAGTGGAATCTGCCGGCGCCGTTGGCCGAGTGCATCTGGCTCCATCATCAACACCCGGAAGGCTTGCCGGCCTCGATTGCCGCGAAGGGGCACGTCCAGATCGTTCAGCTGGCGGATACCATCGCAAGAGAACAGCGAATCGGCTATTCAGGCAATTATCAGGTTGCCATCAGTTCGCGGACACTGGGGTCGCGACTGGGCCTTTCCGAGTCGGCTCTCGCGGAAATCGCGGAGTCTCTTGTGGACGAAATCGCGGAGCGTGCGGCATGGATCGGCGAGGAATCGCTTAACACACGCGCCGTCTATTTGCACGCCCTGATGCAGACGAACGAAGAGCTTGCCGCGGCAAACGCCGAACTCGGCGAACAGCGCCGTCGGCTGGAGCGAGAGCGCGTCTATTTCTCGGCAGTGGGCCGGCTCAGCCGCAATGTGACGCCGAAATCCCGCGTATCGGATGTCTGCGGCGTCGGTGCTGCCGCGCTGCGCGATGTGCTGGATCGACAATCCGCGTATGTTTTTGCACTGAGCGAGGACGGCCGCTGGATTGAATGGGCGTCGGCAGGCGCTCGAATCCAGTCGGGATTGGAAGAATGCACCGAGGTGCTTCGGGTCGCCCATGCCGATCTGGCGGCGGCGGTCGAATTAAGCTCGGCCGGCGTCTGGCTGGCGCCGCCGGTGGGGACGGTTCTTCGTCTGGCGGAGCGCTCCCGTTCGATGATCGGAACCGGTCCAGTCTGGCTTTTTCCGATAGTCCGGGAGCGCCGGTGGGTGGCCGGCGCGCTTTTCACAGCGTCTTCCGCGGAAATCGGCGCGCTTCGGGTTGAAGTCAACGAGTTGGAGTCTCTGAGCGGCGCAATTGGATTGGCCGTCGAGCAGGCCCAGTCGCGAGCCGCCGCGGTCCGGCTCAGCGATGAACTGGCCGAGGTGAACCGCAGGCTCGGCACGGTCGAAAGCGAACTGGTCGCGGCGAGGAATCTGGAAGCGATCGTGAGCTTTGCCGCGGGGGCAGCGCACGAATTGAACAATCCGCTTGCGGTCATTTCGGGTCGTGCCCAGGGGCTCCTGCGCCGCGAAGATCGGCCGGATGTCCGAGAATCGTTGGAGATTATCGCTCGTCAGTCGCATGCCTGCAGCGGGATCGTGACCGAGCTGATGGAATTCGCGCGGTCGGCGACACCAAAGCCGGACCGAATCGATATGCGCTCGTGCGTCGATCAGGTTGTCGCAGAATTGGCGAGTGCCGGATTATTGGAAGAAGGCCAGATTCGGGTGGACATCTCGTCCGATACACGGTTCATTCACTTCGACGCGGATCACCTCAGGGGGATTTTTCGCGAGCTTCTGAAGAACGCCATCGAGGCCACTGATCCCACGAGCCGTCGTTTGTCCATCAAGGACGCGACGGATTCGTCCGAAGATGAAGTCGTGATGCACCTGATCGATAACGGTCGGGGCATGACGACGGACGTGCTTGATCGAGCGATGGAACCGTTCTTCTCCGTCCGCCCGGCCGGCCGCGGGCGCGGATTGGGGTTGGCCCGGGTGCGACGCTGGTTGCAGCAGGGCGGAGGCCGCATCCGTCTCGATAGCGAGCCAGGCAAAGGGACGATCGTGGAGTTGCGATTCCGGGCCTGCGTCGATCAGTAATGTCACATATGTGGCATTGCTCGGCAGCAGGATGCCGCGGGGGTTTCAAGAAAGTCAATAGTGAGGGTTGCGGCTGCGGCAGACGAACCGGCGAGCAATCGCCGGGTGACCGCGCAATGTACGGGGTTTGTCTCGACGCGAACAGTCGATTTGACAGGATGTCACAACGGAGCGTTTGAGAAGGAAGCTCAAGCTATGACACGCAAGGACACGCGTATTCTGGTATTGGCGGAGGATGGACCGGACACCGCCGAACTCATCTCCAATCTGATCATGAACATCGATGCCGACTTCGCACACGTCGGTTCAATTGAGGAAGCCCGCGAAGCGGCTGACTCCGGCGATTATGACGTCGTGATTGCGATGTCAGAACTTCCGGACGGCAACGGGGTCGAACTGCTTGACCCGGAAGCGGGCCGGATCGACGCGCCTGTCGTACTGATCGACGATGAACTCGCGGCCGATCGGTTGGTTCAGGCCCTGCGAAGCGGCGCCGCCGACGTACTCGCGACGCCGATTGATTACGGCTACCTGGTGGATTCGGTGCGCCGAATCGTGCGGCAGCGTCACATGGGGCGGCAGGAACTCATCCGGACAAAACGTCTGCGGCGGCTGTCGTCGCGGCTTGTCAAGGATCGTCGCGAAATGCGAAAGCGCGTCGATCTGATCTGCAACGATATCGTGACGGCCTATCAGCGGCTGGCGGAGAAGTTCGTCGCCGTGATGGAGCCGGGCGATTCATCGTCCACTGGCGGCGACGAATTCTCCCTTCAAGGCGAAGAGTAACCGCGGTGTCGGTTTCAATGACTCGTCGCACGCCGGCCATACCGCGTTCCTGACTTTTGCGAGTTTCGATCCCCGGGTACACTTCCATCGGCATCGGCCGCTTTGCGTATGCACGCTCTCGCGGCGCGAGGGGATGTGTCCGCACGATGGAACCCGAAACGATCGAGATCAAGGGGGCGCGCGAGCACAATCTGAAGAGCGTGTCGCTCTCGCTTCCGCGCAACGCGCTCATCTGCTTTACCGGCGTCTCGGGCAGCGGCAAAAGCTCGCTGGCGTTTGACACACTCTATGCCGAAGGCCAGCGCCGATACATTGAATCGCTATCGAGCTATGCCCGCCAGTTCATGGGGCAGTTGCAGAAACCGGATTGCGATCTGATCACCGGGCTGTCGCCATCGATTGCCATTCAGCAGAAAACCACCGGTTGGAATCCGCGATCAACCGTCGGAACCGTGACGGCAATCCACGATTTTCTCCGCGTGCTCTATGCGCGTATCGGTGTTCAGCACTGCACCGATTGCGGGCGACCGATTAGCGCGCAGACAGTGGAGCAGATCATCGGCAGCATCTATGCCTATTTCGGCGGGGCCGATTCGGAGGCCGGCCGTCGAATCATGCTGCTGGCTCCAGTGGCGCGCGGGCAGAAGGGTGAGTTTCGCGACTTATTCGACGACCTGGTCCGAGCCGGATTTATACGGGCGCGAGTGGACGGGGAAGTCGTCTCATTGACCGATCAGCTCTCGCTCGAGAAGAACCAGCGCCACGACATCGAGGTTGTCATCGATCGATTGGCACTGAGGGCCGAGTCGCGATCGCGCCTGAGCGAGGCCATTGCAACCGCAATCCGCGTTGGGAAGGGTACGCTGATCGTGGCAGCCATGGATGCGCCTCCGCCGGATTCACGGGGTGCCGGATCAAGCCGCCGTGCGCCGCTCGACGCTGACCGTGGGCCGGAAGCGGCCGGTCGTGGCGACGAGCGAGTCTATTCGTCGAAGTATGCGTGCATCCATTGTGGCATTTCGTTTGAGCCGCCGACCCCGCAGCTTTTCTCCTTTAATTCGCCGGCCGGAATGTGCATGACCTGCGACGGATTGGGTGAGATGTTTGATTTCGATCCGGAGTTGCTCGTTCCGGATCCGTCGCTGAACTTTTTGACGCCGTGCATCGCCCCCATGAAATCGCCTCCGGGGAAATGGCGTCGACATATTTACGAGGGAGTCGCTCGAGCGATCGGGTTCGATCTGAAGACGCCGTGGAAGGATCTGCCCAGGAAGGCGCGCGACGCGCTGCTTTACGGCACGGGTGATCGGCATATCACCTTCGAATGGCGTTGGTCGGGCGGATCGTGGAAGCACGGCGACACCTTCGGCGGCGTCATCGCGGAGCTGCGGGAGAAGCACCGCAAGGCGAAGGCAACCTTCATTCGCGATTATTATGAGAAATTCATGCGCCGCGGCCCATGCACCGCCTGTAACGGTAGCCGGCTCAATCCGCAGGCGGTCGGTGTGCGTCTGGCGGTTTCGTCGGCGGCAAGCGAGAAAGCGGCGAAACCCGCCGCGGGGCCGAACATGGTCGAATTGTGTGCCATGTCGGTGGCGGAAGCATACGGGGCATTGAACCGGCTTTCACTGACGCCGGTTCAAGCTCTCATCGCGGAGGACGTGCTCAAGGAGGTGCGCACCCGATTGGAGTTCCTGCTCAACGTGGGGTTGCATTATCTCGCTCTCGATCGAACTGCGCCGTCGCTGAGCGGAGGCGAGTTGCAGCGCATCCGCCTGGCTGGTCAGATCGGATCCGGCTTGACCGGCGTGCTCTATGTCCTCGATGAACCGTCGATCGGGCTGCATCCGCGAGACAATCGGAAACTGCTCGAAAGTCTCATCCGGCTTCGCGACATGGGCAATACCGTGATCGTTGTTGAGCATGATGAGGAAACAATGCGAGCGGCTGATCACATCGTGGATTTCGGACCGGGCCCCGGCGTACGCGGCGGGGAGGTCGTCGCATCCGGTGTGTATGAAGCGATCGTTGGCAACCCGCGATCACTCACAGGCAAATTCCTTTCCGGCGAGGAATCAATCGCGGTTCCCGCCTCTCGAAGGCCGGTGAAGAGTCGCGGACCGGTCTCGAAGCCCCGCCGGCGCCAAGGCAAGTCAAGCAGATGAATATTTGGGCCGTCTGTCGAATCGCCGGCGGCGTAATCGCATCCGCCCTCGAAACATGCTGACCGAACGATCCCGATTCCCAAACAAACGCCCCGGCACGCGTTGAGCGAACCAGGGCGTTTTGATTTGATCTGCTGCCACGAACAACCGGTGCGGCAGGTCTTATGACCGCTTCCGTCGGTAGCGCGTTCGGATCATTGCGATTCCGATCATCGCGAAAGGCATCATCGCGGCGGCCGGAGCGGCGGGGCACATGGCCTGATCACCACAACCGGGGAATGGTCCGGGGCCGGGGCTGACACCGCCGGATGACGGATCGCATACATCGCCGATTCCGTTTCCGTTGGAGTCTTCCTGCCCCGGATTCGCCTTATCCGGACAGTTGTCGATGCAATCGATGACGCCGTCATTGTCGCGGTCGTCGTCGGGGATGTTGCATCCGCAAATGCCGGGGGCAATCTTGGTCGCGTCGAACGGACATCCGTCCAGTGTGTCGTCGACTCCGTCGCCATCCGTATCCGGCGGGCGAGGCCCGAAGATCACGCAGTCCGGCTCTCCGTCGCCGTCCCGATCCTGATCCGCAATGCCGCAACCGCAGACTCCTGGCTCCTTCTTGCCCGGATCATTCGGGCAATTGTCGCACGCATCGCCAAAGGGATCACTGTCGGCGTTGGCCTGATTTGAATTCGGCGTGTTCGGACAGTTGTCGCATGCATCGCCGATGCCGTCGCCATCGGAATCCGGCTCATTCAGTATGCTCACATGATCCGGGCAGACGTCGCAGACATCACCGATGCCGTCGCCGTCTCGATCACTTTGGTTGGGATTAGGAATGCTCGGACAGTTGTCGCACACATCGGGAACGCCATCGCCGTCCGAATCTCCGCCCTGATCCGGGTTGAAGGTGGTCGGACAGTTGTCGCAGACGTCGCCAACGCCATCTCCGTCGGTATCCAGCTGGTTTGCATTCGGGATCAGCGGACAATTGTCGACCACGTTCGGATGGCCGTCGCCATCGTAGTCTGGATCGCAAATGTCGCCGATGCCGTCGCCGTCGAAGTCCTCCTGGTTGGGATTGGCGTTGAACGGACAATTATCACAGGCGTCGCCAAGCCCGTCCGAATCGCTGTCCAATTGCGATGGATTGGCAATGGCGGGGCAGTTGTCCAACTCGTCGTCTACGTCGTCGCCGTCAGAATCGGGCGGATCGACACAGACTTGTACCGTGGCCGAGCCTGAGATATCGCCTCCGGTCGGACTGGCGCCCGGATTCACCGCCGAGAGTCTGACGGTGAAGCCTGCGGTTTGCGGGCAAGGCTGCTGGAGCAGATAGGTGTGTTGCACCTGCGTGCCTGCCGCAATGTCGCCGTCGCCGAATTCCCACTGGTAGGTGATGTTCGGGTTGTTCAGATTGCCGTTTTCATCGCGGGTCTGGGACGCATCGAACGTCACCCGAAGCGGAACACGCCGTTTCGGATTAAACGTCGGGCTGTTCGGATCATCATCCGGATAGATGACCGTGATCGTGGGCGACAACTGCGGCACGATTGTTCCATTGATCACCTGGATCGGCTTGCTGTAAGCGGTCTTGCCGGTCGTGATGAATGAGAAGCGATCGGGATTGTTGCCGTTGTCGTCGAAGAAGCTGTGAATCCGGTATGGGATATTGGTTCCGATGCCGGGATTCGATACGAGAATCAGAGTGTGATTATCCGGCACGGATTGAATCACCGGGAACGAGGTGTTGCCGTTGACGGTGACTCGAACGCGGTCCGTGGCCTTGAACGTGGTCGCATCGAAGTTCGCATTCAGATCGACCAGTTCGACCTTGCCGGCGGGATTGACGCTGATGGTCGCCACGCCGGTGAGCACATCCGGAAGGATTCGGAATGTCACCTCGCCGTCATCGGAGGTATAGACCTGGCCGGTAACCGCGATGTTCTGCTGGACGCCGGACAGCGAGCCTCGGACTTCCCATGCCTCGGCGCCTGCGACAGTGTCATCAAGACACGTCGTGGTCCAGATTTCGAGCTTCGACGTTTCGAGATTGACGAGCACTTCGCGATTCAGATTCTGCGCGAGGCCCGAGTTCGTCGGGTCGAGCTTGAAATGACCTCGGCCGCGATTGTCAAGATCAGCGCGGACCGCGGAGACATCGGGATCGATGCGACCATCAAGCCCTTCGCCGGGAACAAGTCGAGCGAAGAAGAAGTACTGACCGTCAGCCAGTTGGTTCAGCGGAACGGGGTGCTGCTGTTCAACGTAGCCCGGCGCCTTGATTGCGGGATTGCCGATCAGGCGCGAGGTGCCGTCGGGGCTCACGGTTTCGTAGCCTTCGTCGTTGTTGTCCCAGTAGAACTCGATGCGCGTGCCGCCGTCCTTATCCCACGCCTTGTAGCCGATGAGATAGTTGCCGGACACGACGTTGCCTCCCGGTGGCCGGAGGAATTCAAGCTCGGGAACGACGCGCGGACTCCAGTAGAACGAAACAACTGAGAAGGTCGGATTCGTGACGATATCACGAATCTCGATACCACTGCGAATCTGGCCATACCAGCGAGAATTGGGCGTCGTGTCCTCGGTCCACCGCCTGTTTCCAGTGGTGCCTGGGAACGGATCGCCGCCGTCGCCGGAATTGACGCCGTTTTCAAGCTGTGAAAGTCCGTCGGCCTGCACGATCTGATACGCAAAGTGCGTGCCGATTCGCTGCTGGAGCGGGAACGCTTCGAGGTTGCCGCCGAATCCGCCAAAATTCTGACCGAAGTCGGTGTGCATGATCATGATACCGTCGCTCGGCAATGATCGAGAGAAGTTGATTCGCGGTTGGGTGTACTGGAAGCGAGTCAGCCGCCAGAAATAGAAGCGTTCACCCAGGTTGTTGCGATTTGAGAAGTAGAACACCGAGTCGTCAGGATTGAATGCGAAATCCGTCAGTGTCACGTTGTTGACGCGGAAGGGCTCAATAATCTCGGTGACGTCAGTCGCCCTGATCCATGGCTTGTGTTCCGTTCCGAGAGAGCAGATGCCCTCGCCGAATTCCTTGAGGAACGGCGACGGGTGCACTAGGCCGCCCGCCATGATATCCCAGAAACCAACGGGGCGGTTCTCGATACCGTTGATGTACACGTCATAGTCATACAAGTCGGGATATCCTTCCCAGACGTGCAGCCACTCGTGTGCCATCAATCCAATCGCGAAATCCTCGGTGGCGGCGAATTCGCCGTTCTCGCCGCGCGCATCGAGCGCCGTGGCAAAATCGGAGAAGAAGATTGGAGAAATGGGAGCCGTGTTCGGATCGTCATCCTCGACGATCTGAATCGGCACATCCATACCCGGAGCGGCCAACTGGAACAGGCCGCGACCACCCGGTGCGAGTCCGTCCTGATAGAGGCCGCCCGGAACGAAGACGGTCCCGTGGAGGTAATTAACCGTATTGTTCAGCAGCGACGCGCGACCGGTCGTCGTGTTGATGCGAACCAGGACGCCGCTACCGATCGTCGAGACACCGTACAAGGTGTTTGATGTCGGATCAAATGCCAGACCCTTGATTTCCGGCGTGCCTGTCGTCTGCGTGCCGACGGCCGTTCCGGCGCCGGTCGTCGTGTTGATTCGGATCAACTTGCGTGCGTTGTTGTCGATACCGTAGAGGATGTTCGCATTGGAGTCATACCCCAGGCCCTGTACATCCGTGAATCCGATTGGCCCGATGACGGTCGCAACGCCCGTGTCGATGTCGATTCTCAGAAGCTGATCGGTGGTGGTGTCCGAACCGTAGAGCGTGTTGGTGTTCGGATCGAAATCGAGTCCGTCCACGTTGTCGAAGCCAAGCGGCCCGATCTCCGTGACAACCAGGTTGAAATCGGCGTCAAGCGACAACTCGAGCAGTTTGTCAGTCGCGGTATCCGTCGCGTACCAGACCAGGAGATTGGCGTTGAATGCCAGGCCGTTGACCGACGGGAAACCGTTTCCGACGTTGCCCAGACCGAGGCTCACAGCCGCCGTGCCGGTTCGGAAGCCTGGCAGGAGGTTGATTCGGCTTCCATTCGGCCGAGGCTCCGATGCGGTGAGAAGGTCCGGAATGAAGGAAATGGCAAGGCCTTCATGGGCCGCACAGATGGGGCGAGTCTGCATGATTACTTCGTCCCAGTCCACGCTGCGATCCAGTGCCTCGACCGTATCTTCCACCAGACGGGTCCGGTTGAACGGATAGTCGCTGCCGTCACCGCCGTCGTTCGGCGAGCCGGGGTTCAGATCGATCGCGTAGTTTTCCGTGCCTGCCTTGCGCACTTCACCTTGGTCAAGCAGACCGTCAAGATTGAAGTCGCGCTTCAGGATGTCGACCGGTGTCGTATCCTGACCGTCCTTGCACCACGTCAGCCACTCGATCGTGACCTGATTGCCTGCGTCGTAGCCGTTGGCGCCGTGGATGCCGAACGCGAGCGGACCAGATGCCGGAACGACCTGGTCGCCGCCGGTCGACGCGCCGCTGGGGTTCCCGGTGCCGATGTCCTCTCCGTAGATCGAATTGTTGCGGGTGGAGGTGACTTCACCAAAGGCGAGATCGCCACCGTATCCCACACCGGAGATGCTTCGAGCGTGATAGATCGACGAAGGCAAATCGTCGAATTCGGCGGGACCGTCATAGTAATCGAAGATGCCGTCGTTGTTCGAATCGAGCCGATCCGGGAAGACGGGTACTTGGCCGTTGAAGAGGTCCACGCCGCCCGAGGCACGCGGGTCCACTTCACCGTTGCCGAAACTGAATCGGTCAACGCACAGCGTCAGGTTGTTGTAGCACTCTCGGCATTCATTGCCGGTGTATGTCGGATTCCACTCCTCGGCATCCGGCGTGGTTGGATCGCCGTCCGGGCAGAATTCGGCACCAGGCGGCTGCGCCGCGGCATCCATGCACTGGATAACCGGTGGATCGCCTGCCTCCGGCGGATCCGGACGCATCGTCGGTTCGTTGGGCGCGCCGTCTACACACCGAATGCCGGAGCGGGCGTTGGTCCCGCCGCAATTCGGCTCAAAAAGCCGAAGATCGAACGGGTTGGGCAGAAGACCGATCGAGGGGGACGCGGGATTAAACGGCCGCATGTTCGGAATGTTCGGCGTACCACCGCCACCAGCTGTCGGTTGAGTCGGCGGCCAGGCGGGAGCGGCCGGCGCGGCCGGCGGGTTGACCATGGCGTTGATGTGCTTGTCAGCCCAGTAGTTCTCCCACCAGAGATTGTAATTCCACCGCGGGTATGCCGGGGGGTACAGCGCGCCCGGGCCTGTGCTCGGCTCCGGCGATCGCACGCTGCCCAGGCCGCGGAACATCTGATTCCCGCCTTGCATCTGGAGCTTGTTGTTGCCGACTTCGGTCCATTGATCGGGGCCGTCATACTTGTTATTGCCGAAGCGAGCCATGAAGCCGGTGCCGGTTGTTCCTTCCGGGAAGTTCGGTGTACCCACGTCTCCGGGATAATTTCGGGTGATATAGGCGACCGCCCACTGGCGCGAACCGACCGTGGTCGGATCGCCTTCGTTGGTATTCTTGAAGCTTGGATCCAGCTTGACCCACCGGCCTTCAGGCGTTGTCGCGTCGGGAATGTAAATGCGCAGGAAATCTTCGAATGGCTCCGGATAGTCCCATTCGCCGTCCCCGTCACCCAGTGATCCGTTCAATGGCGCGTTCGCGGGATTTTGCACTTCGCAGACTTCGTCGGCCTGGATGATGCCATCCCGATTGCATACGGGATTCGGATTGCCGGTGGCCCAGCCGTCCATCGTCGATTCGAGGAGGGCGTCGTATCGCCCGTTGTCATTGACATCCGCGAAGCGTTCGCCGGGAGTCCAGCAGGGGGTCTGGCCATCGGGCCAGAAATCGACGAAGCCGGGAGTCCGGCGCGTCTGCCCCGGGGGAAATCCCGGCGTCGCGGTGCCGGGTAGATTGCCGTTGTAGTCGATCAGGATCATCTGATCCTGCGCGTCCGGAACAGCTTCGCCTTCGAATTCATCGTACGTGTCGCCATCGCCACCGTCGAAGCCGTCCGCGTTCTGACCATTAAGGTCCCAGAAAGGAAGATTGAGATTGCTGATCGTGGTCGCGCTATCAGGAACGGTGAAGTCACCGAGCGGCAGAATCGGCCATGGAACCTCGACCCAGCCGAACACATCTCCGCTCACGTTCACGTTGCCGTACGAAATCTCGTTCCAGTATTCGGCAAACGAGTTAATTGTCGGATCGACGCGGTCGAAATATTGGCGAAAGATGGCGGTCGTATTCGGCAGGTCCCCGACCTGAACGTTGGCCGCGCGCATCGACTTGATCGGAGCGGCCAGCATGACCACGAACTTTCGCTCCTGCGCCACGGTCTCAGTGACAAGACTCGCGAAGACGGTGCAAACCGCCATCGCGGCAAACCACTTGGTTCGGTTTGCGTGACTGAGCTTTGCCGAGAACATCATGTTCATTCCTCCGGAGGATTGGCCGCGTCATTCAGGCGGCATTCGTAACGGTATGCGGTCGGCGTGCCGAAGCTCGCCGGTTGTTGCAGGTTCTTAATTTTGCGGTCCCCGTTGCGTCGCGGGGGCCGATTCCTGTTCGGTGGCGAAGTTTCGAGCCGTTAAACTTCGACACGCAAGCGATTCGCCGACTCACGTTTGCGCATTGCTAAGGAAGTTGGGTGTCCACTGTTCGGGTATTACATAAAAAAGGCGAGCAACGCTGCCGGATTGATTCGAGCTGACGAGACCACCTCCCCATTTGATCCAGCGCAGCCAGTCGGCGATCAGCGGGAGATACCCCGCAAGTCGCACTTCTCGTTTCCATTACGGCAATTCGCCGTTCATCCGACCGCACCGTTTCGCGCTCGCAGACAGCCACTGCTGCGCTCATGGTAGGACGTAACTACCTGTCCGGCCACAACGCGAGACGGCGTGCAGACAACACAGTATATCCGGTCATTTTCATGTTTCCTAGCGCCTCAACGTCAGACCCGGCAAAACCTTAAGTGCGATTATCGGGACGCGCGCACGTCGGGGCACCCCCGTTCACGACACGACAGGTAGGGGTAGCACGCCGGCCCGCGGCGGCGGCTGCCGTACTTTCTGGAAGACGTCCGAGTATTGGTCCTCCAGGTATTCACGCTTGGGTCCGCTTCGAATGTGGTCCCATGGTAGAACCTCGTCGAATGATCGTTCGCGGTGGGCATACCAATCGGGGTCCAGACCGGTTTCGTCGAAGGCCCGATCCCAGATTCGCTGGTCGTAGCACTCATCCCAGCCGTCGAACCGCGCACCCAATTCCCACGCTCGAGTGATCGCGGCGCAAAGCCGTCGGTCGCCGCGAGCGAGAACGGCCTCCAGAACAGACCGCTCCGCGTCGTGTGATTTGATCGTGACGAACTTGAAACGTCCCTGACGTGACGCATCGGCCAAGGTTCGCCGGGCCTCGTTGAAGTAGTCCAGACGCGGCTGGGCGGCCCATTGAAACGGCGTGTAGGGCTTGGGAACCAGCCAACTGACGCTGGCATTGATCCATGCGGGCGATTTTTTGAGCCGCTGCCGGGCCTTCGACATGTCAACGGAGATATCATAAATTCCGCGAATGTCCTCCTCGGTCTCGCCCGGAAAACCTGCCATAAAGTAGCATTTGATGCGGCTCCAGCCCGCTTTGTACGCCTCGGTGATGCCGTCGATCAAATTGCCGTCGGTGACTTTCTTGCGAATGGCGGCGCGAAGGCCGTCGCGCGCGGCTTCGACCGCGATGGTCAAACCGCTCTTTCGAACGCTGTTCGCCATCCACGGGATATTCTGGAGCATTTTGTCGACACGCAGCGAGGGCATGGAGATATTTACATGTCGTGACTCGAACCGTTCATTGACCCGCGATGCCAGTTCCTTCAAATTCGGGTAGTCCGCCGTGGAAAGACTGAGCAGGCCCAGTTCGGTGTGACCGGTGGCCCGGAATTGCTGTTCGGCGATTTCAAGAATCTTGTCCACCGAGCGGACGCCGACAGGGCGCTTGGTGTAACCCGCATGACAGAATCGGCAGCGCTGCGGACAGCCTCGCATCACTTCGACAGCCATCCGGTCATGTACGGCCACGACATACGGGACGATCGGTCGGGTGGGAAACGGCGCGTTCTCGAAATCCGGCGTCTGGCACCGCTCGATTTGTTCCGGCAGTCCCGAAATGCGGGGAAAGACCCCGGCGATGGTTCCATCGTCGTGATAACTGAATTCGTAGAGTGACGGAGCATAGACATACGGAAGGGTGCGCGCGAAGTGCTCGATCATGTCGCGGCGTCGCACCCCTTCGGATTTGAGCCGTTTGTACAGGTCAATGATGGCGGCCATCGATGCCTCGCCGTCACCGATGACCACGAGGTCTACAAAGTCCGCGACCGGCTCAGGATTGTCCGCCTGGGGTCCGCCGACGATGACGAGCGGGTGTCGATCATCGCGATCAGCCGAGCGGATCGGAATTCCCGCAAGATCGAGCAAATTCAGCAGGTTGGTGAATCCCATCTCGTACTGGAGCGATACAGCGAGCAAGTCTGCAGTAGAGACAGGTTGCCGGGTGTCCCATGTGAAAAGCGGGATTTTTCGGCGGCGCATCACGGCTTCGGCGTCGATCCAGGGCGCATAAACCCGCTCGGCGCAGACACCGGGGGTGTGGTTACAAAGCCAGTAGATGATCTGGCAACCGAGGTGTGACATGCCGATTGTGTAGGCATCGGGAAATCCGACGGCGACACGGACCGACGCGGCTTGCCAGTCGCCGGACCGCGGTAGCTGGTTCCACTCGCCGCCGATGTACTGAGCCGGCTCCCTGACGTACGGCAGCAGTTCCTCGCTGATTCGTGCTTTGAGTGATGAATCGCTCATGGGTGGGCCAGCCTTGTTGGCGTTGAGGACGCGCGGACGATTCGATTGCAGGGATCGGTCGGCCTCAGGATACCCTGAAACGGTGGAAGTGGCGAGCAGCCTGACATATTCGGTCCCTGATGTGCGGACGTAAGCAAGGAGGGTCTCATGAATGCGTATGTGCAGCGTTCTTCAGTCGATCAGGTGCTGCAGCCCGCAGGTGCCGGTAACCTCCGATGGCCGCGAGGAATTTGGGCCGCCGACGGGTCTGAAGGTGAGACACATAGCGGACTCATACAATAAACGAGCCAGCCGGACTCGTGCGAGGCCGGCTCAGGGGTACGGACACCAGCGTTCGCAGCTCCGGAAAGGCAGCGATTCGGGTTTCCGGTCGTTCGCACGCGTCCGGGTTCAAATCCAAATTGCTGTAATGGCCGGAGTTGCGGGCAAGCCGGCCTTGACCCTTGCCCCATCGGTTGGATAGGATGAGGTTAAGGGGGAATCTGTACCAGCACGCCCACGAGACGCCCGCAGTAGCCGTCCCACCAGACTGACCTTGCGTCGGAGGAAAGATACCGATGATTCGTTCGCTAATCGTTCGCCGATCTTCGGCCATTGTATGTGTTGCGTTGATGGCCATGACCGTCACATTGGGCATGCAATGTCCGCCCGATGAGAGCGCACCACTCAATCCGCCGGTATTACAGGGCAACAAGGCGCCACGTATCCAGATTACAGCGGTCACCACACCCGGCGGCGACCTGACTGCCGAGCAAGGCCAGCTCATCACGATCGACTTCACCGCATCCGACAGCGAGGATCGCGCGATATGCCGCGTTTTCGCTTCGGAGTCCGGCAATCCGACGCCCGCGGAAGAAATTTCGATTCTGAGCAGCTTCCCGGTCGGCCCGGGCGAGGGCAAGGGACGCGCTTTCTGGAGGACCAACACGGTTGTCCCCAGTTCCTACTTCATCTTCGCCGAAGTGGACGACCGCACGCTGAACGCGAACGACAACACCGGCAACGCGCCGGTGCGAGTCTCCTTCACGTCACCGGTTCTGATTGTGCCCGAAGGCATCGGCATTGAGAATGCCGCGCCGATTCTGACGATCGACCTTCCCTCGACCGACGCGGGTCTGAGCAACGGGGACACACTGAGCGTTCGCTACAACGTGAGCGACGCAAACTCCGATACCGACACGATCAGCATCCGCATTCTGTTCGATCGAGATCGCAGCACGTCGAATGACGACACCGATCCGCCGCTGGAAGTCGCGACGGCGAACATCGCGGCCGGCACCGTGCCGCCGGGTGTCATTGCGGTCCAGCAGCAGGACATTCTGATCGACCTGAACGTGCTTCCGATTCGTCTGGAGACAGACGAAGGTCGGCGGCCGCTGCCTTATTTCGTTCGTGTCCAGATCAATGACGGTCAGGGTCACATTGTCGACCGGTACGCCGGCGGCGCCGTTCGTCTGCTGCGTGCCGCGTCGGACGTGATCGACCTCATCAACGTTGGCAGCACGATCGCGGGCGCGACCTGGCAGGGCTTCGACGGCAATCCCGTCAATCCCGCCGGCGGCAGCCGGGCCGGAAGCTCATTTGCTTCGATCGGCGATATCGACGGCGACGGACTCGCGGACTTCGTGATCGGCGCTGAAACCGCTTCGCCTTTCAATCGGCCGGGCGTCGGAGAGGCCTATTTGATCTACGGTCGTGAGCGGCGCATTCCATCAGACTTCGCTGAGATTCTCGGCTATGGTTCAGGTCGTTATGCCGGCGTCTTGTCACTCAACACGGTCGGCTCCTACATTCCCTTCCCCGCAAACGATCCCCGTTTCGAACGGTTCTTCAATATCCGCGGCACCATCATTCCGCAGGAAGCCAATAACGGTCCGACCTCCGGCCTCCAGTCGATCGCCGCATTGCCTGACGTGACCGGCGACGGTCTGCCGGAAATCCTGATCGGCGTTCCGCGAACCAATCGCGTCTTCGACCAGGAAGACACGGATCCGTGCGATACGTGCACATTCGAAGAAGATCGATTCGCGCCGTTTGATTGTCTCTTTGCGCCGCAACTTCGATCCGGGGCGACGGCCATCACAGGCGATGTTGAAGGCGTGGACGTCGTTCAAGGTCTCCAGTGGGCGCCGGTGGACCCGGTGGGTCTGAATCCGCTCTTCGGTCCCAATGTCGTCATCGACGACCTCTCGGACACCCGGATTCTCACGCTGAACTCGTTCTCCGTCGTCGTATCCGGCGAGCGAACGGACGGACAGCCGGGCCAGTTCACGATCGAGATTCTCCTTGAGAATGAAAATGGACCGCGCAAGACCCTGACTGTCACGCCGGATGCCGAAGGCACATTCGCGAATGTGGTGCAGTTCTTCGATGTCGCCAACGTCGCACTGCCGCTGGCAGAGGGCGCGGGCGTGCCGCCTTCAGTCTATGACGGCGAATTCCTCGTCTTCGTGCGGCCGGCGGTCGGTGTGGACTTCGATACCGTCGAAGTTCGCATTGGCGCGACGGTGCTTACGCAAGTTCGCTCGCATCCAATTCGGTTGACCTATTTCGACGGTTTCCCCGGATCTGCGTCGGGCAATCCGAGTTGCGGCAACCTGCAGATTCCGCCGATCGATCCGATCGCCATGGCGGATTTCACGCCCGTTTGTCCGCCGCGAAACCGCACCACCAATCCGCTGACCCAGGCCGGACCGCTCGGCGTTCCCGGTTTCGGAAATCTGGACGGACACCAGTGCAATGAGGCCCAGGTGACGGCCGCGATCGGTGGCGGTGGTGGCGGCAACGGCCTTGTCAATGATGATTTAAGCTCGCTGGACTACGAGACGGGACTCGTATTCGTCAACGCGAGCGACGATCTCGTGATGCGGCTTGCTCAGAATCCGTACGGCTTCCATCTGCGGGATGGCTACCGCGTGGCACTTCAACGGTTCTTCGGTCAGCCGCCGTACATCCGGCAGGGCGGCCTTGGAATGCGCGGCGCGCGTTTCCGCGGGGCATGGTATCAGCCCAACGAGATTTATGATCCGCTGTCACGATTCGGGCATACCATTGACGTGATGCCTGATATCGACACCTTTACAATCGGCGTCGCGACCACCGAGATTCTCATCTCGGCTCCGGACGGCGGCACCCTGGAGAACTTCGGCCCCATCAACCTGACGGCCAACCTGGGCGGCACCTACGATCGCAACGTCGGCAATCCGAATACGCGGTTGTTCGCATCAGCGGATTTCGATCTCGGCGTTGAATTGACGAACGTGATCTCGGCGGCAGTCGTGCTCACCGGCGAAGCGACGAACATCCCGACGTTGCGTGTCGGTCTGAATGACGGAACCGGTCGTCCTCTGTCAAACGTTGGCGCAAATAACCGCAGCCGCGATGTTCTGTTGTGGAGCGGCGCCGGGTTTCCGCCGGACGAGGACTCGCTTCCCACCGTCGAATACGGTGAAACTTACGGCGACAATGTGAATTTCACGGTTCGCGCCGAACTCCCCCGGTCGGTCCTGCCGCAATTGCTGAACGGCGCCGGTTCGATCGCGATCGAACTTGTGTCGGCTACGGATTGCGCGGTTGTCCCGACCAGCGTTCGGATCGATAACGCTTCGCTCCTGCTCACCGGCCTCGTGAAGACCGGCTATGTAACGATTCTGAATGGCGATGACTACACCTGTTCGCAGTGCACCGGGCTGGAAGGCGGCCGATGCACCAATCCTGATCCCGATGCCGATCCGGAAGGCGGCGAAAATCGGCCGATGTCGTGGCCGTCTTATGGTTGCGACGAACCGAGTCAGTCTCGCGTATCTTGCTTCCACGGCGATGTAGCTCGGCTGCTCGGCGAAGCAAGCGAGGACGCATTCGGCTTTGCTCGATACGCGGGAGATCTGAATCTCGATGGCGTCGCGGACATCGCCTGTGGCGCCCCGGGCAGCAGCAACGATCCGTTCTCACCTGATTTGTTCTGCGGGGCCGAGCCGAATCCGCTGACAAGAAACGGAAAGGCATACATTATTTACGGAACGCCGACGCTCGGCAGCGGCCGGCCTTGCGACATACCGGAACGCTTCGAGGTGCGCGGCACCCACAACGATGACCAGTTCGGTCGAAGTCAAGGAAATGCGGGCGACATGAACGGCGATGGCTTCCCGGATGTCTTCATCGGGGCCGAGGGGTACGACGCATTCGCGTCCGATGTCGGCAGCCTTGGGAACTTCGGCACCGACGTGGGTTTTGTCGGCGTTTTGTTCGGCCGAACCTACGGCAATGCAACGCGGTCGATTCGAGCCGAACAGATTGGCACGGCAAACTTCCCCGGCGTGAAATTCATCGGTGGCGTGCAAGGCGCACGACTCGGCGGTGGCAACAAGTCGGCTGATGCCAATGCATCGGTCTTCAGCCCTGGCCAGCGTGGCCAGTATGGAGTGTCTTCCGCCGGCGATTACAACGGCGACGGCCTCGAAGACCTGCTGATCGCGGCCCCCGGTCAGCCTTGGCCCGCCGCCAAGATTGAATTCGAAGGACCAGTGACTGATGGCGAATTCGTGTCAATCAACGGGCTCCAGTTTGAGTTCGACCTGAACGGCAGCGTCAACACCGGCCGAATCGCGGTGAAGATCGCTTCGACGGATGCGCTGGCTGCGCAGCGAGCGCTGCTGAACGCCATGAACATTCTGTCGGCGGAAACGCTGGGTGTCAGTTCACTCCAATCTCAGAATCAGTTCCCGGCTCCGTTGCCGGATACACCGACGATTAATTTCGTCCGGCGGACTTACACACCGTTCTCGGGGTGGGTGACATCGAGCGGGCCGTCCGGCGGCTCGACCAGCATCAAGACGACCGAGAGCATCCGGCAGGGTGTGACCTATCTCGTCTTCGGCGATCGGAGTTTGCTCAACAACAAGACCTTTGTTCTGCCGGACGACTTGAACCGGCGCAACAACCAGGGTCTTCGCGTCCTCAAGGGAATCGTGTTCGTCTCGGGATACGAGAAGGACACCGGCGCGAACGATCCGACGCCCGATGAGGCGCCGGTGACGACGGTCGCCGGTCTGGGTGACATCGATGGTGATGGATTTATCGACATCATCCTCGGGGCGCCGGAAGCCGACTTCATCAACATCATCGCTCCGAACGAGCGACGGCAGGCGTCGGGCGAGGCCTACTTGATCTACGGCAACAACTTCGGACTGAACCTGCCGACGACGCCCTGATCGGCGTTCGGCTGACAATTTGTCATGAAAATCAAGCGGGGCGTTCGACTTCCATGGGAGTCGGACGCCCTGTTCCTTTTTTCACGGCGCGCCTTGCGCTATCATACGCACGATGAATCGTGAGTTTGAGATCGTAGTCATCGGAGGAGGCCATGCCGGCACCGAGGCCGCCTGGGCTGCAGCGCATCTGGGCGTGCCCACCCTGCTTGTGACGATGGATGCACAGGCGATCGGTCGCATGAGCTGCAATCCCGCGATCGGCGGCATCGGCAAGGGGCAGATGGTTCGCGAGATTGATGCGCTCGGCGGGCTCATGGGTCTGGCAACGGACGCGGGCGGAATCCAGTTTCGCATGTTGAACTTGCGGAAGGGACCGTCGGTCTGGTCGCCGCGGGCGCAGTGCGATCGGCGGCTTTATGCCGGGGCGGTTCAGCGGTTGCTGAATTCGACGCCCAATCTCACCATCACGGAAGGCACTGTCGATGAGCTACTGACCGATTCCGCCGGCGATCAGAGCGCTGATTTCCGGGTGACCGGTGTCCGCTTGTCCGACGGCCGGTCCTTCCACTGCCGCTGCATTGTCGTGACCACCGGCACTTTTCTTCGCGGCCTGATGCACATGGGCGAACGAAAGACGGAGGGCGGACGAATCGGCGAAGGCAGCGCGAACAATCTGAGCGGACAGTTGCGCGGGCTGGGATTCGAACTGGGCCGATTGAAGACCGGCACGCCGCCGCGACTGGCGCGGGATTCGATTGCCTATGACGGGCTTGAGGTCCAACCCGGCGATGATCGACCCGCGCCGTTCTCTTTCATGCACGATGCGGTGACGCAGCCGCAGATCGACTGCTGGATCACCTACACGAACGAGCGGACGCACGAAATGATCCGTGCAAATCTGGATCGCGCTCCAATGTACTCCGGACAGATCGAATCGACGGGGCCGCGCTATTGCCCCAGCATTGAAGACAAGGTGGTTCGCTTCGCCGAAAAGGACCGGCATCAGATCTTCCTGGAGCCGGAAGGCTACGACTGCGACCGAATTTACTGCAACGGCATCAGCACGTCGTTGCCGATCGATGTGCAGGAGCCTTTTGTACGGTCGATCGAAGGCCTGGAGCAGGCTCGTATCGTGCAATACGGCTATGCGGTCGAGTATGACTATGTTCCGCCGCATCAGACGTGCGCGACGCTCGAGACAAAACGGGTCCGCGGCCTGTATCTCGCGGGCCAGATAAACGGCACCAGTGGCTACGAAGAGGCTGCGGGACAGGGCATCGTTGCCGGGATCAATGCCGCACGCCGCGTGCTGGGCCAGGAGCCGTTCGTCATGGGTCGCGATCAGAGTTACATCGCCGTGATGATCGACGATCTGGTCACAAAAGGCACGATCGAACCTTACCGGATGTTCACATCGCGGGCGGAATATCGCCTTCTCCTGCGCAGCGATAACGCGGATGTGCGCCTTACTCCAATTGGCCGCGAACTGGGATTGGTCGATGACGCGCGGTGGCATCGCTATAACTTGAAGCGTGCTTCGTGCGCAGCGATCGAGGCCTGGGCGCGGCAGACACGGCATAACGGACTTTCATTCTGGGAATGGCTGTCGCGAACGGACTGCGATGCGGCCGCGGATTTGAACTGGTCCGCATTTTGTGCGGAGCGGCCGGCTTCCTTGAGGGAGGCGAGCGATGCCCTGCTGGACGAGGCATGTCAGGCGGTGCGGATCGAGGCGCGATACGGCGGCTACATACGCCGTCAGGAACGGGAGATTGAGCGATTTCGACGGATGGAGTCTCGGTCGATTCCGGCGGATTTTGATTTCGATGCGATCACCCAACTACGATTCGAGGCTCGCGAGAAACTGACGCGCGTCGCGCCCCGGAGCATCGGTCAGGCCCAGCGCATCAGCGGAATCAATCCCGCGGACATCGCGGTGCTGGCGCTGTATCTTGAAGCGCGACGCCGTCGATCGGAATAGCTTGACTCTGGATGCGGCTCACACGTTCCGCAAACACGGCGCGAGATGCCGGACACGGTTGAAAAAATGAGAGTTGCGTACCTGACGGCCGGCGCGGGCGGCATGTATTGTGGAAGCTGCATGCGCGACAATACGCTCGCGGCTGCACTAATTCGTCAGCGTCGCGACGTGATGCTCATCCCGGTGTATTCTCCGATTCGAACGGATGAAGCGGATGTCAGCGATTCGAGAGTGGTGTTCGGCGGCATCAACGTCTTCCTGCAGCAGAAATCGAGTCTGTTCGGATACCTGCCGGGTTTCGTTCATCGATTGCTGGATCATCCACGCCT
This sequence comes from Phycisphaerae bacterium, assembly GCA_019636475.1. Lineage (NCBI taxonomy): Bacteria > Pseudomonadati > Planctomycetota > Phycisphaerae > Phycisphaerae bacterium. The sequence continues at coordinate 175,381 of JAHBXN010000005.1, read as the reverse complement.
GCTCAAAATTGCCATGAAACGGGCCGGGTCTACGTCCGCCGTGACGGCCGCTCCCTATACGCTTTCTATTCTGCGCGGTGAGCACGGGCTGCAGCGGCGTGAGATTGAGAATCTGATCGGGCATTTGCGCAATCTGAAACCGACCGTCGTTCATCTGCCCGATGCGTTTTTTGTCGGCCTGGCCGGTCCGCTTCGCCGGGCACTGAATGTGCCGATTGTATGTACGCTGACCGGCGAGGACATCCTGCTGGAGAAATTACCGGCCGGCGCGCGCGATGCGGCGTTCGCGATCATACGCGAGAAATCGCATGATATCGATGCCTTCATGAGTGTGAGCCGATACTACGCGCAATACTCGGTCGAGCGTTTTGGCATTCCGGCGGATCGAATTCACCATGTTCCGCTGGGAATCAGCATAACGGTTGATGCCGCGCCGGTGGCGGAAGATCGGAGCAGTATGTCGGATTCGACGACTGACCGACCGTTCACGATCGGCTATCTGGCGCGCATCTGCCCTGAAAAGGGTCTTCACCTGCTGTGCGACGCCTTTCGAATGCTCGTTGCACGCAATCGGCGGTGTCGATTGGTCATCGCCGGCTATCTGGGCGATTCGGATCGACCTTACTTCAACCGGGTCATGGACGAGTTGGCGGCGGTGCGGTCGCATGTGGAGTATCTCGGCGAGGTGGACCGGGCGGCGAAATTCAGGATGCTGCGCTCGCTCGATGTATTTTCAGTGCCGACGACCTATCGCGAGGCCAAGGGCATCTATGCGATCGAGGCAAAGTCGCAGGGCGTTCCGGTCGTGTTGCCTGCGCATGGGGCATTTCCGGAGTTGATCGAGTCGACAGGTGGCGGCATTCTCTTCGAACCGAACGATGTGACCGCGTTGGCTGATGCGCTGGCTCGCCTGATGGACGATCCGTCGATGCGAGCCGCACTGGGACAGGCCGGCTTTCAGGCCGTGAGGACGCGACACACGGACGACGTGATGGCCGAGGCCGCTTGGCGCGTATTTGAGACCGCGGCAACCGTTATTTGAGTGGCCGGACGGATGGAGCGGGCATGCTGGAAGCAATAAGACTATCAAAGACATATCCCACGGCGGACGGCGGGCTGCAAGTTCTACGTGACGCGACCTTGACACTTCAGGCCGGTGATTCGGCGGCTGTCATGGGACCGTCCGGCTGCGGGAAAAGCACGTTCCTGAATATTCTCGGCGTGCTTGATACACCGACGGGTGGGACGCTTCGGGTCGACGGCCGCGCGCCGTTCGATCTCCCCGAGGCGGATCAGGCTGCATTTCGAAATCGATCGGTGGGGTTTGTGTTTCAGGATCATCACCTGCTTCCGCAGTGCACGGTTCTGGAGAATGTGCTGATTCCCACGCTTGTCGTCGCCGGAGCGGATGAATTGGAACGGGCGCGGCAACTGCTCGGACGAGTCGGTCTCTCAGAGCGAATGGATCATCGCCCCGCGCAGCTCTCGGGCGGCGAACGCCAACGCGCGGCGATCGCACGGGCGCTGATAAACCGACCGGCCGTCCTGCTTGCCGATGAGCCGACGGGAAATCTCGACCGCGCGAATGCGGAACGAGTGGCCGATCTGCTGACGGAAATTCACCGCGAAGAAAAAACGATCCTGGTCGTCGTCACTCACAGCGAGGAGATCGCCGGCCGATTCGACCGGACGATGATCATCCGGGACGGAGTCCTTTCACCGATGACGCAATCATGACGTTCGGCTTGCTACAACTCAGGGGGCTGCGGCATCACTGGCGGATGCACCTGACCCTGGCAATCTGCTCGGCGGTGGGCACTGCGGCGCTGACGGGCGCGCTTCTGGTCGGTGACTCGATGCGAGGCAGCCTTCGCGAACACGCCTTGCGACGTTTGGGACCGGTGCAGACGGCTCTGCGCGGGGCGCGATTTCTCCGGGCTGAGGTTGCTCACGCGGTTGGCGGCGCCGGTGTTGTCATGCTCCAGGGCTCGGTAGAACACGCCCAGCGGCGGCTTCGCGCGAACCGCGTGCAGATCATCGGCGCCGACGCAGGTTTTGGTGCGCTCTGGGGACAGGCAGGCAGCGATCTGCGGCCCAACGACGGCGCACAATTGATCGACATGCTGACGTCGGATGATCGGTCGGTCGTTTTGAATCAATCACTCGCGACCAAAATAAGCGCGACTGTTGGTGACGATGTGCTGCTTCGGCTCACGCGGGCTTCGACCGTGCCGACGGAAAGCGTGCTGGGTCGGCCGGATGAGGCGGCTGCATCGCTGCGATTGACCGTACGCGGGGTCATCGACGATACCGGCCTCGGGGGCTTTTCGCTCGATTTCAACCAGGGCGGAGTCCTCAACGCATTTGTTCCGCTCGCGGCGATCCAGCGATCGATCGATCGAGATGGCCGTGTCAACGCGATCCTGTGCGGCCTGGAGGGGCAGTCCACGGGTGCCGATGCCTTGCCATCGAGCCGCGGGACATCCGCATCAAATGTGATACACACGCTGAACGACCGGCTGGCCCACGCGATCTCGCCGGCTGATTTCGACCTTCGCATCGTGTCGTATGATGTTCCGTCCCACCTCGCGGTGGAGTCTGAGCGTCTGCTGCTGGATCCGCAGATGGAATCGGCGGTCGAACGAGCGGCCGAACGGGTTCAGGCCCGTGTGGGTCGTGTCCTGACCTACCTTGCAAACGACATCGCGCTTTCCGGAACAAGCACGGACACCGGACGATCGGTTCCTTACTCCGTCGTCGCGGCGATGGATCAGACCGCGATTGACCTGCTGCTGCCGCAAATCGCGCCGCAATGGAACTCCGTCGGACCCGACGGCATTGTTTTCTGCGATTGGATCGTGGGTCAGCTTGGACCGGCGACGAGCGATCATTCCCGCGCGAAGATGACATATTACGTTAGCGGCGCGGTCGGCGGAGAACTGGCGGAATCGACACACGACTTCACCGTGATTGCGGAACGGTACGCATCCGCCGATCTGGCGCCGGTCGGCCTGTTGCCCGCGTATCGGGGCATCACCGATGCGGCGACGCTTTCAGCATGGAATCCGCCAAGCCAGTTTCGGATCGACCTGAAGCGCATCACGCCGGCCGATGAGTCCTATTGGAAACAATTCAGGGGCACGCCCAAGGCGCTGATTGCGCTTGCGACCGGCCAGCGACTCTGGACCGATCGAGATCCGCAGCACGGTCGACTCACTTCGATGCGAATCGCTACACCTGAATCGATGACGTCGGCGGATTTCCGGCATCAATTCGAAGCGGCGCTGACGGCGGAACTGAACCCGGAGCGGGTCGGCGTGACATTTGACGATATCCGGGCTAGGGCGACCGCCGCCGGCCAGGGCAGCACCGATTTCGGTATGCTCTTCATCTCGTTCAGCTTCTTCATCATCGCGGCCGCGGGCATGTTGATCGGCCTGGTTTTTCGGCTCAACCTGGAGCGGCGGGCTTCGGAGATTGGCTTGCTGGCGGCGCTGGGATTCCCTCAGCGGGTGATCGGCCGGCTCTTTTTCACGGAGGGAGCAATTGTCGCGGCTGTGGGCGGCGTGTTGGGTACGGCCGGTGCGGCGTTGTATGCGTGGCTGATGGTGGCCGGGCTGAGGACATGGTGGGTGGATGCAGTCGGCGCGACATTTCTTGGACTGCATCTTTCGATGATTAGTTTGTCCGTCGGATTGGCGTCGTCATTTCTTATTGCGGCGGGGTCGCTGAAGATCGCCATGCGCGGCCTGTCGAGGCACTCGCCCCGGGCGCTCCTGTCTGGCACGGCGACCATTGATGACGAGGTTGTCTCCAATGCGAAAAAGCCGGAGTTGATCGAGCGCCGCGCGGCATGGCCCGGACGGCGCGCGAGCCGCTGGGCGATCCGCACGTTGCTGGTGGCCGCGCTGGTCGGAGTGGGCGCGATCGTCGCGGCAATAGCTACAGACGCGGTGCCCGCGGTCACGGCGTTTTTTGTCTGTGGGACCGCGCTACTGGTGGCCGGACTGGCGGCGTTGGCGATTCTGATTGGGCGACCGCCGACATCCGTGATTTATCGCGGCGGACTCGGAGCGATCGTTCGGCTGAGCGTGCGAAATGCGAGTCGCCGGCGCAGTCGAACATTGACGACGGCAGCGCTGCTGTCATGTGCGGCGTTCGTCATTATTGCCGTCGGAGCCGCGCGCCACACCGAGGGCGGCGGTGCATTGGCCAGGGATGGCGGCACGGGCGGATACTCTGAGATCATGGAAGCCTCCATTCCGCTACCGTTCGATCCGGCAATTGAATCAGGTCGCGAGAATCTCGGCATCTCGGACGCGACGGCTGCCTTGCTGACGGGAAGCACGATCATGCCCTTGCGACTCAAGCCGGGTGACGATGCCAGTTGCCTGAACCTGTACAGCGTGGCGCGGCCTCGAATTCTCGGCGCGCCGGCCTCATTCATCGATCGAGGCGGTTTTCGATTTCAGTCCAGTCTGGCTCGAACGGCGGAAGAACGGGGCAATCCGTGGACGTTGCTCCGCCATCCGATCGCAGACGGCGCAATTCCCGCGATCGGCGATGCCAACGCGTTGACATGGCTGCTCAAGATCGGACTGGGGGATGATTTTGTCGTGGCCGACGAAGCGGGGCGGCAGCGGCGGCTGCGAATTGTCGGAATGCTCTCAGGCAGCGTGCTCCAAAGTGAGTTAATCGTGTCGGAAGACTCGTTCAAGGATCTTTACCCGTCCGCGTCGGGTTTCGGACTCGTCCTCATGGCGACAGCGACCGAAAAGTCGCGCGAGGTCCTCGAACATCTTCAACGCGATCTCTCTCGCTATGGCGTGGATGCAGAGCTCACTCTTGCGAGGCTTAATCGTTACCGAGCCGTGGAAAACACATACATGGCCGCCTTCCAGACCCTGGGCGGAATCGGACTGATGATGGGCACGCTCGGGCTGGCGGCCGTCATGTTGCGCAACATCACCGAGCGGCGCGGAGAGTTCGCACTGATCCGAGCACTTGGCTTCTCCCGGCGTCGGGTGGAGTTGATGGTGTTCGCGGAGAATGCGTCCGTGCTCTCGACGGGTTTGCTGATCGGCGTGGTTGCTGCGATCTCGGCGGTGTTGCCGCACATTCTGTCGCGGCCGCACGATGTCGATTGGAAGTCGCTCGCATGGACCATCGCGGCCGTTTTTGTGATTGGTCTCTCAGCAGGCGGACTGGCGGTCCGCGCGGCGGCTCGCGCGCCGATTCTTGGTGCACTCCGGTCGGAATAGTCTAATCGATCAAATCGCTTCTCCGTCGGTGGTCGTGCGGTGCATGGCGCTCCCTCTGCGTTTGCTGCCCGCGCGCGTTCTCGGACATCGATCCCTTCTGCAAACAGCCAGCACAATGATTATTCGGTCCCGAGTACGGCGGCCCGTTTGATATATTTTTCTATTGAGGAAGAATCGAACAACTTGCGTGTACCAAGGGGACGACAGTTGCTTCGGGCTGTCCGAAGCCCTTCGCCGAGGAGGATGCCAGACAGATGTCCACCCATCGCACGGTTTCATGCGCCCGCCGCAAGCGGTCTTGGCACAGCGGGCATTCGTCCTACATGCTGGCGATTTGTCTCGCTTTCGGTGCGGGATGCGCGGACGCTGGACAGGGCGTGAACGGTGAATCTGTCGCGATCCCTACCTCCGGCGCCATGAATGAAGCATGCGGGACGCGAGATTGCCCCATGACATCGCGAGCCGTGCCTGATCGGCGGGAACCCGGCGAGGCCGAACCCACAGTCGATCGCGAGAAGCGAATGCAGGCAGGGACGATTTTCATGATTCCCGGCATCGTGGGGCAGCCGTCGGAGTTGACAGGCATGCGGGACGGATTGTGCGACGCCATCGCGGCGGCCCAGCTTGAATATGAGGTCGAGGTCATTCCGTGGGAGACGTCCGCATTCCAACCCATTCGCAACTTGACTGACTATGAGGCGAACAAACAGCGAGCCCGTCGCATTGCCGATCGTCTTACGGAGGCCCGCCGGAAGAGCCCCGGCCGCGCCGTGATTCTCGTCGGCAACAGCGGTGGCGGTGGATTGGCGGTCATGGCGGTCGAAATGCTTCCGGACGATGTGATGCTCGATCGCCTGATTCTCACGGCTGCGGCGGTCTCCAATGATTACAACCTCTCGATTGTGCGGTCGCGATGTCATGCGATTGACAATTTCTATAGTCGCGCCGATGGCATCGTGGGCTGGGGAACGTCCCTGTTCGGTACGATTGACCGGAAGAACACCCTTTCGGCCGGGCACACGGGTTTTGTCGATGCCCGCGGGAATCTGCTCAAGGCGGATCGGATCAATCAGCACGAATGGCGCATCGATTGGCTCAAGTACGGGCATACCGGAAGCCATTTCGGATATCGCGCCCGCAAGTGGGCCGAGGTCATCCTGGCGCCCCGTGTTATTGGCGATCCCGCTTCGATTCTGACCGCCGGTGCGTTTTGAGGGACCGGTCCGGCCCGCACACCCTTGCCTGTGGCGCCGCTCATTGGAAAATATTCGTCATGCGTGTGACAATACACTTCGGTTCGGCGTGGCGTCGAAATTGGAGGCTTGCGCATGACAAATCTGCAAAACGTGCTAACTGTGTTTCCGTGGTGGGCGTGGATTGCAATTATCGGGACGGTCGGCTGGTCGGTGCAACAGCTCGTTAGAATGAGCCACAGGCATCGTGAGCGAATTGAGATGATCCGGCAGGGCCTTATCCCGCCAAATGACACCGATCATTAGGCTCGGCCTGTGACGCGCCGATGGCGCGGCGACGATCATACATGTTCGGGCGGCTTGATTTTCTGCACTTCTCCGGCGGCCAGCTTCCGCTGGTATTCCTTCCATGTCATGCTTGGCAGCCCGCTTGGTCGCTCTTTCATCGAAATGCAACTCTGCACCGGGCACACGAGGGAGCACATGTTGCAGCCCACGCAGGTGTCTTGATTGATCGTAAAGATCCCGACGTAACCATCGCCAGCGCCGGGGAGACAGTTGACCCCGCCGCTGCGGGTTGCCTCCATGTTGGGATTGATGAATGAGCCATTCGCACCATACGACTTCTCGAAGTCGGCCAGAGGCATTTTTTCCCATTTGATCGATTGGTGGCACCCGTCCTCGCAGGCGATGTAGCACAGCCCGCAGTGCACGCATTTCGATTGATCGATTTCAGCCACAACCTTGTAGCTGAGGTCCAGATCGCCCCAGTCCACAATGTTCGGCGCCGCTTTGCCCTGAAAATCCGTCACGCGGGCAAATCGCTTCTCGCGCATCCAGTTCGTCATTCCGCTGATCATGTGTTCCACAATCCGGAAGCCGTAGTGCATTACCGCGGTGCAGACCTGCACGCTACCCGCACCGAGCAGCATGAACTCCAGCGCGTCCTGCCATGCCTGAATCCCGCCGATTCCGCTGATCGGCAATCCCTTGCAGTCCGGATCGGTTGCGATGGCTGACACCATGTTGAGCGCGATCGGTTTGACGGCGGGGCCGCAGTAGCCGCCGTGCGAACCTTTCCCGGCGACGGCCGGCCTCGGACCAAAGGTGTCGAGATCGATGCCCATGATGCTGTTGATGGTGTTGATCAGCGAGACCGCATCAGCGCCGCCCTGTTTGGCCGCCCGGGCCACGGCGCGGACATCCGTGATGTTCGGCGTGAGCTTCACCATGACCGGAATCGTTGCAGCTTCCTTGACCCAGCTCGTGATCATCTCCGCGTATTCGGGCACTTGCCCGACGGCCGATCCCATGCCGCGTTCGCTCATGCCGTGCGGGCAGCCAAAGTTCAGCTCGACGCCGTCACAGCCCGTGTCCTGCGTTCGCTTCACGATGTCATGCCAGGTCTCCCGTTTGGACTCAACCATGAGGGAAACGAAGACGGCATGGCCGGGAAACTCCCGCTTGATCTCACGAATCTCGCGGAGATTGTCTTCAAGTGAACGATCGGTTATCAGCTCAATGTTGTTCAGCCCGGCCACTTTTCGACCGTCGTAGTCAATCGCGCCGTACCGGGAGGAGACATTCACGATCGGCTCGTGGTTCAGTGTTTTCCACACGGCGCCTCCCCAGCCGGCTTCGAAGGCGCGGCGAATCTGATAGCCGCTGTTGGTCGGCGGGGCCGAAGCCAGCCAGAAGGGATTCGGAGCTCGGACTCCGCAAAACGAGATGGATAGATCGGGCGACATGAATCCTGCTCCTCTCGATGATCCTGCCATGACGACGGCATCGTTTCTCAGGTCCGCGTACCCGGTGAGCAAACGCGGATATCCTCGTCCAGTGTACAGGCGGCTGGGGCAACGAGTATAGCAGCCCCGCGAGGTCGCCTCTAACGGTCGGATTGACGAGGTCAGACGGTCCGGCCGGCCGAAACACTGTTCGAACCGAGTCGGCGTGGGCGACGTAGCGGGATAGTTGGGCGCGCGAAAAATGGCTGGGAGCCAGGGAAGGCTTGCAGCGCCCCTTCATTGACATCAGGGAGGATCGTCGTGGAATACAACATTCGTTTCAATTTTGCTGCGGCCGCCGCTCTCGTTACCCTGGCGGCAATCGTCGGCGCGATCAGCAGCACCGTCGTGGCCTCACGTGCCTACGTCGCACGGGGAGAGCAGAGCCTTAAGGCGGAACAGATCATCACGGTCAAAGGATCGACTCGCAAGCGAATTCGATCCGATCAGGCCGTTTGGGATATCAGCGTTCGCGGCGAGGACAAGGAGCTCAAGGCGGCTTTCGGAATACTCGACCAGAGCGTGACTCGCGTTCGGCAGTTTCTCGATCAGCAGGGATTCAAGGCCGGCGAAATCGGGATGTCATCGATCAGCACCATCGAACACCATGTTCGCGATGCAAAGGGCAACGAGACGCGGGAAATCAGCGGATACAGCCTCGTGCGAGGCTTCACGGTCACGACGACCGATGTGGATCGCGTCGCCCGGGCTGCCGGCGAGGTGACACAACTGATTCAGGAGGGAATCCTCGTGTTCTCCTGTTCGCCGGCCTATTACTACAGCGATCTGGCAAAGCTCAAGGTCGAGCTGATGGCCGACGCCGCGAAGGATGCGCGCGCCCGCGCGGACAATATCGCGAATGAAACCGGTTGCCGGGTGGCCGAGGTGCGATCGGCGCAGATGGGTGTGCTCCAGGTGACGCAGCCACTGTCGACCGAAGTGACCGACTGGGGAACCTACGACACCTCAACGATCGACAAGGACGTGCAGGTCGTCGTGACGGTCAAGTTCCGGATTGAGTCCGGCGGCTGACCTGCGTCTCCACCGGGGCGGAACCGATTTCAACCGCGTGTTATACCGGCTTGAATTGTTCAAACGACTGGAGGCAGTCATTGCAGTAGTGAATCGCGCGGCAGAGTGTCGGGCCGAAAATCGATTCCAGCGTGGTGTTATTGGAGGAGCAGAATGGGCAGGACACCTGGTGCAGCATGTCCTCTTTCATGGACCCGTTGCAGTGAGTCGGCGGTGCAAGCCCGAACTCCTTCAGCTTGCGCAGCCCTTCGAGGCTGATGCGATCGCTGGTCCAGGGCGGATCGAAGACGACATGGACGGTCACATCGTCGAAACCCGCTTCTTCCACGGCGGATTTGATGCTGGATCGCATCACATCGAGCGCCGGGCAGCCGGCGAAAGTGGGGCACATGTCGACCTCGACGCGCGTGCGACCATCGACTTGCTGAACCCGGATATCGGGAATGATGCCCAGGTCAACGACGGAGAGAATCGGAATTTCGGGGTCGGTCACGGATTCAATCGCGCGCCGGACCCGCAACAACGTCGTCGCTGACTGTTGAGTCGTGCTCATCATGGACTGCGCCTCAACTTTCGGAATCGGACTGACGGTGCCGATTGCCGGCGCGATCACCACTTCGCGTCCGGGTCCATCCGCGCTACTTTCTGCATGTCGCTAAGCAGCGAAACCATCTCGGTCAAGTGCTTTCCGGCGCGCCCGCCATATACCGGTGCGGCGGTCGTCGGAATGTGAACTCCCGTTTCGCGCAGGATGGGTTCCACTTCGGAGCGCCATTGTTCACACAGGACCGACTCGCCAGGGCAGATGCCGGCATCGGAAAGCTGCTTGTCATATCGAGTCGGCTCGAACAGCCCGAGTGCATGCGGCCAGAGCGTGTCTACCGCCTTCTGAATTCGCGAGCGGCCTTCGAGCGTCGCGGCGGGCAATCGGCGCATCATCGTGCGGCCGTGCAGTGTGTGATACTTGATTTCGCCGCGGAATTTTCGTACGAGAATTGCGAGCGGTTCGAAAGTGCTGTTCGCCAGCGCGTTGAAACGCACCGAGTCCGCCTCGGAGAAGAAAAACTGTCGAACCAGAGCGAGCGACCAGTCGCCATGCGAGACGAGCCGGTCGCGCGTCGGGTTGTTTCGCAGCGAGGGTGTCGATGCGGCATCGGTCTCCGAAAAGCACTCGAGCGCGACGAGGGAACAATTGCGGAATTCTGCGGCATCACGGAAGAAGGCGAGCTGGTCCGGCGCTGGTTCGCCGAGTTCATGCAGGAGATTGTAGATCGCCAGGGCGTGCCCCATTTTGTCCTGAGCCACCGACGAAAACGCAATGTCCTCCTCAAGGATCGGACCCAGGCCGGTCCATTCCGAATTACGATGACCGATGATCAACCCGTCGTCCGCGAGGCGATAAAGCAGGTCAATAATGGCCGGATTCAGGCTCGGCGGAATCGAAATTGGGCTTTCGGTTTGTGCTGTCATCTGGGTTTCCCGCGTGGCGACCGTCCGGTCGGCCGTTTACATCTCATAGCTCCGCCGCGTCGCCCACGGCTTTTGCACGCTTGGTGGTCTCATATCCGAAGGCTTCGCGATAGCTCTTGTCCGTTCCGTGTTCGAACATGTCCGCGTCTTCATAAGGTGTCTCAGTAATGGCATCTGATGGAACGACCCAGATGTTGACGCATGCCAGTCGGCGGGCAAATTGCTCCTTGGCCATCAACACCGCCGTGTCCGCGTCCGTCGCGTGGACCGAGCCGACGTGGACATGGGGCTCGCCGCGCGCCGATTGATGAAAAACCTCCCAAACCTGTTCGGGCGTCTGCGTCATGGTCAGCCTCGGTTTGCATAAGCCGTCGGCGGAAGCGGAACGCGCTTGCCCGCCGCGGCGGCCGCCAGCGCCTCGCGCACCCAGCGACCTTGTTCGTGTGACAGTCGCCTTGTCTCAAGCCGCTGGGCACTGACGGGGCCGTTGCCTCGCACCACGTGAAGGAACTCGTCCCACTGCGGCTCGTTGTAGTGCCACGTCTTTGTTGCTTCGTCGAATCGCATCTCCCACTCGGTCGGAATCTTCAGGCCGAGGTTCAGCATCTTGGGCAGATACTTCCGTAGAAACTCCTGTCGCTGCTCATCGTTGGTCCGCAGCTTGATACCCCAGCGCATCAGCAGCTCTGTGTGCTTCGATTCCTTGTCCGAAGGCCCGTGGAACATCATGATCGGCTTCCACCACCGATTGACCGCATCCTGAAGCATGTCGCGCTGAAGCCGCGTGCCTGTCGCCAGGGAAATGCACATGTCATAGCCATGCGTCAGGTGAAACGCCTCTTCATAACAGATTCGTTTGAGCGCCCGGCCATACGGCCCGTACGAGCCGTCTGCCATCATCTTCTGGTTCACGATCGCGGCCGCGTCGATCAGCCAGGCGATGACGCAGACGTCGGCCCAGGACTCGGCCGGATAGTGAAAGACGTTGGAGTACTTCGCCTTGCCGCTGATGAGCTCCTCGATCATCTCCTCGCGCGGCTTGCCGAGCGTTTCCGCCGCACGATACAGAAGCTGGCCGTGGCCCACTTCGTCCTGAACCTTTGCCACCAGGGCGAGTTTTCGTTTCAGGCTCGGAGCATGGGGAATCCATGTCCCTTCCGGAAGCGCGCCGCAGATTTCACTGTTGGCGTGAACGTGGATCAGGCGGATGAGTTGCTGACGATAGTCGTAGGGCATCCAGTCGCCGGGTTCGACCTTGTCTCCCCGGCTGATTCGCGCTTCGAACGCGGACAGTTGGCGTTCATAGCCGGGATCGCCGGGTTTGTCGTCAGTCAGATGCTGCGTATTGAATGAAACCATGCCAGTCTCCGGATTGCTAGACGGTGCGGCGTTTGAGGCCGTCAAAGATGTAGTCCGCAAGCATGACGCCGATTTCCAGTGGAGAAAGCGGACCGTCGGCTTTGTACCATGTGAAGACATAATTCAGGGATGAGAGGATGAATCGCGTCGCGTCGGCCGCGTCCGTCGGTGTCAGATATCGCTGCTGGATCGCCTGAGATACCAGCGAGCAGAAGAGTCCTTCATATTCATCGCGCCGGGCTGTAACCGCGGAACGCCGCTCAGGCGAAAGATGCCGCCACTCGACGGTGTACACTGCCGCGGCGTCGAGATCGCTTGCGACGACGTTCACATGAGCGATCATCGCCCGTCGCAGCTTGTGCAGGATGTCGGTGTCGGATTCAGCGATAGGGCGAATCGCGCCGAAAAACTGATTGGCAGCAACGTTGACGATCTCCCAGAGAAGATCATCCTTGCTGTTCATATGGGCGTAGAGGCTGCCGCCCTGCAGTCCCACCGCTTCGGCGATATCGCGGACACTTGTCGCATGAAAACCCCGTTCGCGGAACAGTCGACAGGCCGCCTGATGGATCTGTGACTTTGTGGAGGTTGCAGCGGCGGGCATAGTCGGTCACTCCGAGCGCACAAATACCATGCGAGCAAGCGCTCGTTAGTATTCTACAATTCCAGGCATTACCGGTCAACAGAATTATTGGCGGACAGACACTGCGTGTGATCGGGGCCACAATTCTCGCAGGCCCGTGGCAGACCGAAATACCTCCGAGCCTCCAGCGATGATTCGTTGAACTTAGCGTCCGATTCCGCCACAATGCGAAGAATGGAGGGTCTGGGGAAGCGGGGCCGCCGGACGGCCGCGTCAGTCCATCCTTCGCTGGTTTCTCACCTGACCTGCGGGCTCACGGTGCAGTCCGACCGACATCGCACCGCCGACAGGTTTCTACATCCTTGGCCAATTGGCGTGCCTCGCGTCACACACCGAACAGAAGGAAAACGAACAGATGAAATTGATGCATCGCGGCCTAACCACAGTCGTGGCCATTTTTTGCGCCATCGCCTCGCCCGCTGTCGCGGAAACCAGATGGTCCGTCGCGCACACCGAATTTGACCTGACGATCGACTCCGTGGCGTGCGGCGAGCTGCAGCTTGAGGTGTCTCGCATCAGCTCAACCGGGAACGCTCGCCCTGTCGACGCGGGTACTGAAGCCTTCGACGCATCCCGGACCCGGGAATGGACAGCCGCCAGTGTCATGGCCGTGCCACACCCTGTCGGCGGGCTTTTCAGGCTCGAAGGCGGAATCCGGCTCGCCGTGTCCGACCGGCGGGTGGAGATCATCGATCCTGCCGTCAATCTCGCCGACCTGGAGAGCGGTCGTATGCTGCTTGGCGTGATGCCGCTCGCCGTCGAATTGCTGAACGCCCGTGTCGCATGGGATTCGGCAGCGCAGGAATGGAGGCTTCGCGCGCCGGAGGTCGTGATCACGGGCGAATTGGCCAAAGCGCTCGATCGTCCAACGCTCAGCGGTGCTCGAATCGGGCAGTTGGACGCAACCGTCGTGCTCGCGCCGGCCGGCGGCGACGACACCATCGACGGCGTGAACGAGCCCACGCACATTGTTTACGATCTGGAGGGCGAGCCGCGGGGCGGGCCGTCGTGGGCCTGCAACGGAAACGTCGGTCCGGATGTGATCGTGGGCGAACTGGTCGGCGATTCCGGGAACTCCGCCTATCAGGTGACGGCGGTAAATATCGGAGGCAATGTCTATGTCGACGCATTCGCTGTCGGCACGACTTCCTGCAACATCGGAACACAGCCTCTGAGTTGGCTGGACAACGGCGCCAGCGGAAACGAGACCCGGCATCCGGTGATTGGGCAGAATTTCTTCCGTTTGTCGAACGGACGTTTCGAGCACATTGGGCAATCGTGGCTTAAGCACGGCTTCTTCGCGTTGCAAGGCACGGCCTGCTGCACAAGTTGCTCACCCCAGAACGGCGAAGTGGCGCTTGGCGTCGGCTGCTCCGACCCATACAGCGCCAGTCGAAACGGTGGCCAGAGCGGCGCGGGACCGAAGTATCAGGTTAATCCGACGACAGGCGTTCATCAGCATCCCATCGCCAATCCGTCATATTCCGGCACGATTGCCCGACGGCTACAGGTCTATCTGAGCGATTTGGAGGACCCCAACGCGCTCTATTTTGTAGAAGGACAGTATGTCACCGCGGACGATGCCGCCGCCGGCAACAACAACAACAACGCGTCGTATCGGCGCGTGTTGATCAGCGGAACGGGCAATGACCGGACCTTCGTCCTGACCGGTGCCACGCAGCGGGCACAGGCCGGCATTCGAGCCTGGCGGGATAACGATCCCGCGGTGGTCGAAGCCGACGTGCAGGTTCCCAACGACGGCCTCTACATCATCGCGGCCAAGGCGACGGACCTCGGCGACGGTTACTACCGGTATGAATATGCCGTTCAGAATTTGAATTCCGAGCGCGGCGCGGATTCATTCTCGATCCCCGTGACGATCGGTGGCACCGTTCGGAATGTCGGTTTCCATGACGTGCCTTACCACTCCGGCGATGGAATCGGAAATGTGAATCGCGACGGGACGGATTGGGTTCCGAGCTATGCCGGAAACACCATGACATGGACAATGGTGAACGTCGGCGCCAATTCGAACGCGCTGCGATGGGGCACGCTGTACAACTTCCGTTTCGAAACCAACGTCCAGCCGGCAAATGTAAACGCCGTGATCAGCCTGTTCGCCGAAGGTACGCCGGCGATTGCCACGGCGTCCATCGTCGGCCCCGGAGGCGACCGCATCCTGATAGACTGCAATAACAACGGCCTGGATGATTATCTGGACATCACCGAATTGCGCAGCTCCGATTGCAACGCCGACGGAATCCCCGACGAGTGTGCCGAAATCTGCAACTTGAAAGCCACCCTCGTCGCGACGGCTACATCTCCCTCCTTTGCATGTGCACCGCCCGGGGATACGACGCGGCTGTTCATCACCCAGCTTAACGGCGTCATTCAGATTCTTGACTTGACGTCCGGCGCCCTATTGCCGACGCCGTTCCTGAATATCTCGTCGCTCGTGCGGACCGGCGGCGAGGACGGGCTGTTCAGCATGGCGTTCCATCCGAATTATTCCGCCAACGGAAAGTTCTATGTCAACTATACGACACTCGCCAATCCGCGGCGCACCCGAATCGTCGAATACACCGTCTCCGCCAATCCGAACATCGCGAACGCCGCAAGCGCCGTCATACTTCGGGAAATCACCCAGCCCTTCAGTAATCACAACGGCGGCCAGCTGCAATTCGGTCCGGACGGCAGGCTCTACTGTGCCACCGGAGATGGCGGCAGTCAGGGTGACCCGAATAATCTGGCTCAAAGCGATGCCTCATTGCTCGGGAAGATGCTTCGTCTGGACGTGGACAATCCGCCGACTTACGTACCGTCGGACAATCCGGGAGGCGCTTGGTTGCCGGAAGTGTGGGCCAAAGGCCTGCGCAATCCGTGGCGATTCTCCTTCGATCGCCTCACCGGCGACCTCTACATCGCCGATGTCGGTCAGAGCGTCTGGGAGGAAGTTAATTTTCAGCCGGCATCCAGCATCGGCGGCGAGAACTACGGCTGGCGTTGCTACGAGGGCAACGCGGTATACAATTCGAGCGGTTGCGGACCGGCGGCGAACTACAAATTCCCGATCCATGTCGTGAATCATTCTGACAGCGGAACCATTTCCATTACCGGCGGTTATGTCTATCGAGGCTGTGCGATTCCCGGTTTGTCGGGCACCTATTTCTTTGCCGATTACGGCGGCAACTATATTCGAACGTTCCGCTACGACGGGTCGACGCTTTCTCAATTGCAGGATCGCACGGCGGACATCACCCCTGACGCAGGTTCGATCAGTGCGATCGTCTCCTTCGGCGAGGATGCGGCCGGAGAGCTTTATATCGTCTGCGTGACCGGATTCATTTATCGCATTGAGTGCGATATTCCTGTCATCGGCGACTGCGGCAACGGATCCGTGGAGGATGGCGAACAGTGTGATCCACCGGATTCGCTGAATTGCGATTGCAGTTGCCAGATCATCCCGGATTGCGACCCGGTTTTCGAAGATCAGTTTGAAGCCGACCAGGGCTGGACCGTCAGCGGCAACGCGACCGACGGCCATTGGAATCGTGGCGTGCCCGTGAACTGCTCGTCCCGCGGCGCGCCGCCGGCGGCCTTCGGCGGCGCCGGCCAGTGCTATCTCACCGATAACTCGATGCTGAGCAACGGCGGCGTCAATAACTGCGACAGCGATGTCGACGGTGGATCCACCATCCTGACATCGCCCGTGTTCGACCTGTCGTCGGGCGGGCAGATTCGCTATGCCTACTGGCTTAACGACACGCCTGGCGGCTTGCTCGGTCCTGGCGATGGCTTGACCGTCGAAGTCTCGACAAATGGCGGAACCAACTGGACGCTGGTGCGAACCTATGCCGCGGCTGCGGCATCGTGGCGAGAGGATACGATTCTCGTCGGCGGGGCGGCGGGGCAGGTCGCGGCCGGCTCGAATATCCGCATCCGCTTCATCGCCACCGACGCCGGCACGGGGCATGTCGTGGAGGCTGGCGTCGATGCATTCGTGGCTTGCGCATCGGCCGGCCCGCCGGACTGCAATGGCAATTGCATCGACGACGCCGACGACATCGCCGGCCACACCAGTTTCGACTGCAACGCCAACGGTATCCCGGACGAGTGCGAGCCCGGCGTGCCCGGCTGCGATTGCAACGGCAACGGCGTGAATGACGCGATCGACATCGCGAACGAAACCAGCGCCGATTGCAACCAGAACGGCGTTCCGGACGAGTGCGATATCGCATCAAATCCCCAGCTTGACTGCGACGGCGGCCCGCTCGGAGATGCCTCGCAGGGAGGAGCCCTGTTCTCAACGACCTGCATCTTCTGCCACAATGTGAACGGGACCGGTGGCATCGGCGATCCGTTCCCGTGCGGGGGGCCCTGCCCCGGACCGAGCCTGCGCAACAAGTCGCGCGTCCAGATATGGAACAAACTGCTTCCACCCACGAATCATCCGGGGGGTTCGCACCCTGAATTCACCCAGCAGGACTTCGCCAATCTGGAGGCCTTCCTCGCGGATGCGGGAAGTCGTGGCCGTCCCGATCGTGTGCCGGACAGTTGTCAGACGCTGGCCGATTGTGACTTGGACGGAGCGAGCGACGGCTGCGAGCTTGAAGCCGGAACGCAGGTCGATCTCGACTACGACAGCATCCCGGATGGCTGCGATCAGCCGTGCGGCGCGGCCGACGGCGACATGAACGGTGACAGCAGCGTCAACGGAGCGGACGTGCAGGCGTTCGTCAACGGCCTGTTGGGCTCGCCGTCGCAGGCGGAGATTTGCGCCGGCGATTTCAGCCAGAACGCCGCGTTGGATCTGAATGACATCGCGGGAATGGTGAACGCCTTGTTGAACGCCCCGTGATGCGGTCTGGCGGCTGACGCTTCGAATCAAGGTGGAATGCGCGGGCGCGACCGAAGGTTGCGCCCGCGTTCATTTGGTGCGACGTGAACTCGCGTTCATGCATCGATGGTGAGCATGTCGCTGTAGCGCGCCAGTCGACGCTGAACTTCATTCGGGTCGGCGCGCCGCAGCGCCTCGCTGGAAAAGTCCTCGATGCAGATTGAAGCGGTGCACGTTCCGTAGGCCATCGCCGTCTTGATAGCTCGGGTATCGTGTCGATCGACCCGGGCAAGGTAACCCATCATGCCCCCGGCGAAACTGTCCCCTGCCCCGGTTGGATCGACCACGCCGGCCGTCGGATAGGCCGGGAGCGACGCGATCTCGTCGGCCGTGACGAGCATCGCGCCGTGCTCGCCTTTTTTCACGATGACGAATCGAGGTCCCGCCGCAAGAACCTGCCGCGCCGCGGGAATCACATCGCGAACGCCGGTCAGGAGCCGCGCTTCGCTGTCATTCATTACGACGCCATGAACTTTTCGAAGCGTGGCCATGAGTTCGTCCTTGCAGATGTTGATCCAAAGATCCATCGTATCCATTACGACGAGCTTGGGCTGGTGCATCTGCTCAAGGAAACCGCGTTGCACTGCCGGATGGGTGTTCGCGAGGAAGACATAGTCCGAATCGCGATAGGCGTCCGGGATCGGCGGCGGGGCCTCGGCGATCACGTTCAAGTCGGTGCGGAGACTTTCCCGCTGATTCATGTCGTCCAGGTATTTCCCATGCCAACTGAAGGTCTTGGAGCCTTTGCGGATCTCGAGCCCTGTGATATCAATCGGCAACCCGTCGAAATATCGGCGGTGTTCAGCAGGGAAATCGTCACCCACGGCAGCGACGAGTCGAACCGGACCGACCAGCGCGGCCGCCATGGCGAAATGAAAGGCCGAACCGCCGGGAACATTATCGACGCGCGCAGTCGGTGTTTCCACGGTATCGATTCCGACGGTTCCGGTGACGAGCAAGGGCATGTGGCGAGATCTCCTCTGTGTGACCAGCGGTACCGCAAGTTGAATCCGGTTGATTGTGAGGTCGCAGGATGTCCGGGTCAAATGGGGCGGCCGCGACATAATTCGACCGGTTCCATTCAAACCCGGACCGCGTCATAATAGGCCCGATATGCTCAGCAAGTGGCGACCGAGGCATCGCGTGTTGAATCGAAGCGAGCGATTGCGGGGGCGCTGGATCGGAAGTCGGCGTTCAATCGGGATGCTCGCCGCCGTCTGTATCATCACCGCGGCCGCTTGTGCGCCGAAGTCGCCGCCGAGCGCGACTCCGACCAATGACGGCGGCAGCAAACTGGCATCGTCCGTCTCGCCATCGGACGATCAATTCGACGCCACACAAATTCCGGGCCGTATTCACCTCGTGCAGCCGAACGACACGCTATGGACCCTCTCCGAGAAGTACTACGGGAACAGCCGCGACTGGCGGAGGATACTGGTCGCAAATCGCCGGCGCGTCACCGATCCAACCAATCTGCCCGTGGGAATGAAGCTCATCATTCCGTGACACCGCCCGGTCGCCCCAAAGCGGCCGAGAGTACGCGGCGCCGCGAGTTCAACCTCTCCGACGAAATTCAATTTCTCCCGGGAGTCGGTCCAAAGCGGGCTGAATCATTCGCGCGGCTGGGCGTCCGAACGATCGGCGACTTGCTCGAATACGTGCCGGTGCGCCACGAGCGCACCGAGGAGCGTCTCGTCGCGAATCTTGACGAAGGCATGACCGCATCCATCGTCGGGCAGGTCACGGCCGTTCGCTTGCAGGGCGGGAGATTCGGTCGATCCGTGGCGGCGACCGTGACAGACAACTCCGCCCGCTGCGGTGCGGTGTGGTTTAACGCGCCGTGGATGATCGATCGGGTGAAGCCGGGCATGATCGTTCGATTGACGGGGCAGGTTCGCGGTTATCGCGATCGGCCGCAGATCGTCAATCCGAAGATCACGGTGCTGGGCGGCGACGCGGCGCCGGCGAATGAAAAGAACCCGGCGAGCGTGGCGGGCGTCTATCCCGCAACCGCGATGCTCTCAAGCGAGCAGATCGCGCGACTGATCGCCGTGAACCTGGACCGGATGCTCGCGCTTGTGAGCGAATGGCACGACGCCGATCATCTGCTTAAGCGCGATCTTGCCCCGCGCCGATGGTCCTTTGAAGTCCTGCATCGGCCCACGGTCGACGCGGACGTCGAACGGGCCAGGCGGCGGCTCGCCTATGACGAACTGCTCCTGCTTCAGTTGGCAACCCAGATTGCACGAAGGCAGCGGGCCGCGAGCGCAACGGCCACGGCACTGCATTCCAGCGATGAAATCGACCGGCGCATCAGGGCGCGGTTCCCATTTCCCCTGACCCCGGCGCAGAACCGCGCCGTGCAGGAAATCTCGGCGGATCTGGCCCAGGCGCGGCCAATGCAGCGCATGCTCCAGGGCGATGTGGGTTGCGGAAAAACCGTCGTGGCGCTCTATGCGGCGCTCGTCGCGATCGCCAATCGAATGCAGGTCGCGGTCATGGCGCCGACGGAATTGCTCGCGGAGCAGCATGCCCGATCGATCGACCGCTATCTGGCGGGCAGCCGAGTTCGAAACGCGCTGCTCGTCGGCGGACTCCGCGCTGCTGCGCGGCGGGAGATCATCGGTCGGATTGCGGCGGGACAGCTTGATCTGGTGGTTGGCACCCATGCACTCATTCAGGCCGACGTGCGATTCAAGCGACTCGGCCTCGTCGTCATTGACGAACAGCACCGATTTGGCGTCAGACAGCGGGCCAATTTTCGCGCCAAGGGACCGGCGCCGCATTACCTCGTGATGACGGCCACCCCGATTCCGCGGACGCTCGCCATGACGGTCTTCGGTGACCTGGACGCCACAACCATCGACGAGTTGCCACCCGGAAGAAGCCCGATTCAGACCCGAATGGTGCTCCCTTCCATGCGGCCCGCTGCGTGGGAGTTTGTGCGAAGGCAACTCGCGGCGGGCGAGCAGGCCTATGTCGTTTATCCACTGATCGACGAGTCAGACAAGGTTGAAGCGAAGGCGGCAACGGTCGAGTTTGAGCGGCTTCGCGACGTCGAGTTCCGTGGCTTCACCGTTGGCCTGCTTCATGGTCGAATGACAACGGACGAACGCGAGACCGTCATGGCAAAATTTGCCGCTGGCAGCGTGCGGGTTCTTGTCGCGACAACCGTGATCGAGGTCGGAATCGACGTGCCGAACGCGACCTGCATGGTTGTCGAACATTCCGAAAGATACGGCCTGTCGCAGTTGCACCAGTTGCGGGGCCGCGTCGGCCGAGGTGACAAGCCGGGGCACTGCCTCTTAATGACCGGATCGGCTCGCGCGGCGGAGAATGAGCGTTTGAACGTCCTGTTGGAAACCACGGATGGTTTCAGAATCGCGGAGCAGGATTTGCGCATTCGCGGATCGGGTGAGATGCTGGGAGTCCGGCAGCACGGCCTGCCCGACCTGCGCGTGGCGAATCTCGTGAACGACGGCGACATTCTTCGCTCTGCCCAACAGGATGCGGCTGATTATTTGCGCAATGATCCGCATCTCCAGAACCCGCGGCTCGCAGCGCTTCGCGAATCGCTGATGCTGAAATATGGCGATCGATTGAAGCTGATGGGAATGGGTTGATCAAACACGCCTGCAGGTCCCTCGACTCATCAAATCCGCCGGCAAGGCCGATGTTCGGCATCATCCTCAGGCTCAAGGAAGCTGCTCGATGTCGATCCGGAGATTCATCGTCACAGGCGCGGCTCAGTCCGAATGAGCGGGCGAATGGTCTTCGACCACCCGGACGATGGGAGCCCCGCGGAGCGCCGTCACCGATAAAGCCATCCGCAGCTTGCATATGGATCAGTCGGCGATATTCTGTTACGGTCGTTTTGGGATTTCTAAGGCAAGATGTTGGCGCGAGGTCCTCGTCGCGCTGTAGGAGTCGGCCGTGAAGAAGCTGGTTGTCATGCCGTTTGTAGCCGTTTGCATGTTCGCCGTGGGCTGTCAGACATCCGAGAACACCCAAGGATTCAAGGTGTACGGCGGTCATAGCGAAGTGAAAAAAGTCATGACCCTGAGCGATGTCGTCGCTCGAGCCGATTCGCTCAAAGGCGATCGCATTTGCGTGAAGGGTCGGATTGTCGAGGTCTGCAAGAACCGCGGCTGCTGGATGACCGTCACGGACGGCACGCACACCGCGCGCGTTCGTTTCACCAAAAGTGAGGCATGCAGCGACGGATTCCTTGTCCCGCGCAATGCCGGCGGGCACCAGGTCTATATGAACGGAACCGTCGAGGTCCTCACCCTGAGCGAGGCCGACGCCCGCCACTACGCCGAGGACAACGGCAAGACCGTCGACGAAGTCGAAGCGATCAAGGGGCCTCAGACCGAGATCACCTTTTTCGCGGATTCAGTCGCCATCTCCGAAGGCGACAAACTGGACCCCCCGGTACAGTGACGTTTCCCGTCGCCCAGGTTCGCGATCGCATCAGGATAGGTTGAACTCGCGCAGCTTGCGATAGAGTGTCCGCGCGCCGATTCCGAGATCTTTCGCCGCCTTTTCGCGGTTGCCCTGATTCTTCGCAAGGGCATGCTGAATCGCCAGTTTTTCCAGCTCACGCAGCGTGATATTGGCGTAGCTGCGTGTCGTCACCGGCACAATCTCTGTCGTGGCATTGATTGGCGGCACCGCCGGCAGGTCGCGCACGTCGAGCGTATCCCCGTCGCACATGGCGACAACCTGGCTGATCACATTCTGTAACTCGCGAACATTCCCCGGCCAGCGATATCGCGTCAGCAGGTGCAGCGCTTCCGGGGTGATCTTACGCACCTGCGTCCCCTGAATTGTGTTCGCCATCTGCACAAAATGATAGATCAATGGGGGAATGTCTTCCGGCCGGTCGCGCAGCGGGAGCAGATTGATCTCGGCCTGATTGATTCGGAAGAACAAGTCCTCGCGAAACTTCCTCTCCCCAATCAGCTCCTTGAGATTGCGATTCGTCGCGGCGACCACTCGGACGTCGACATGGACGGGCTTGCTCGAACCGACACGCAGCACCTCGCCGTTCTCAAGAACGCGCAATAGCTTCGCCTGCATCGGAAGCGGCATGTCTCCGATCTCATCAAGAAATACGGTCCCGCCGTCCGCCTCTTCAAAGTAGCCGCGCCGGTCCGCGAAGGCGTTCGTGAACGAACCTTTGATGTGGCCGAACAACTCCGATTCGAGGATTCCCTCCGAAATGCCGGCACAGTTCACGGCCACCCACGGCTTTTTCCGGCGGTCAGAGTTGTTATGGATGGCGCGAGCGATCAGCTCTTTGCCCGTACCGGATTCGCCGTAAATCACCACCGTCAGCTTGGTCTTCGCCAGCTTTCGGACCCGGTTCAGCACGCTCTTCATCGCGCCGCTGACCGCGATGATTCCCTCGAACGAATCCGCCTGTTGATGCAGAACCGCCAGTTGGTAGTTCTCGCGAAGTATCTTCGCCTGCCGGGCGGCGCTGCTGACCTGTCTTCGCAGAAGTTCGAGATCCAGAGGCTTCTTCAAATAGTCGAATACGCCGGCATCCTTGAAGGCGTCCCTTGCGAGTTGCTCATCGCCGTGCGCCGTAATAAGGATGAACTGTGTCCAAGGGCTGATCTGGCGCGCCCGCGAGAGCAGTTCAAGGCCGGTGATGTGGCCGCCCAGCCGATAGTCCGACACCACCACATGGGGGGCGCGCTGCCGGAGCGAAGCGAGCGCCTCGTCGACTGAATCAACCAGGTGGCACGCGTGGCCTGCGCGCTCAAGACCTTCTTTCACGGCTTCCCCGTGCGAATGCTCATCTTCAACGATCAAGATAAAAGACGTGTCGGACATGTCTTCCGGTCTATGAATGACTCTCGTCGCCAGTCGGCCTTGTAACAAGCCGACAACCCGCCGCGTCGTTGCCCGATCCGATTTCGAGTGCAACGCGCACGCGACCCAGTGAATTCCAACGGCCGGCCAATGCCGTCCGCATCAGCGTCATTTTAGCATGATCTTTCAAATACGTGAGGTGCGGGACGATTGCGACAAATGCGTCGGCGGCCCTCTTCATATAGCAGTCTGCGCCACACACCCGCGGCACCTACACAGAAAACTCGTCCTCGGCCGACATGGGCGAACCGAACGGCGGGAGCGTCTTCAGCTTCCGTGCCGGAATGCCTCCCCACACTTCGTTCTCTCCCACCACCGTGCCCGACTTCACGATGGCGCCTCCCAGGATGACGCTGCCCTGTCCAATCGTGCAGCCGTCATACACGATCACGTTGCCGCCGAATATGACGTTGTCTTCAATTCGAGTCTTGCGGATCGTGATGTCGTCGCGCCCCTGAGCATGGGCGGAGATGATCGTGCCCAGGCCGAAGACCACATTCCTCCCGACTTCAATTCCGAACGGGTCCATGAACTTCACATCTGTCACGCTGCACGATTTCGTCTTCGGGCCGACAACACTGTTATAAATCCAGCAGAACGGCGGAAGACTCGCGACGTGATGAACGAGAAAGCCCGGAAAGGGCGGTTCGTAACGGGCTTTTGTCAGCGTCGCCGCCAGACACGCCCAGACCAGTTGTCTATCCGGCGGCTTGCCCGGCACCAGCGTATATCGTCCCGGCTTCGGTGTCGGAATCGGCAGGCGCAGAAGTGATAGCAGCAGCACGTAACTCACATTGAACAGAAACGCGAACTGACACAGCGTGCCGATCCAGTGCAATGCGGTTCCGAAGTCCGAGCGAATCAGCGGAACCGACGGCCAGTCGCCCAGCGCGCTGATACAGCCGACCGCGACGACGATGGAGCCCGACCAGAGAAACAGGCGAACGATCGCGTCCAGGGCAAGGAACGCCCGCAATCCGTGAATCGGATCGACAACTTTATGCGGTTGATTCGACATTTCAGAGCCTCTCGCAGTTCCGGCAGCCGTCGGTTCGATCACTCCGACGCGGGTCATGTCGCCTCGTTCCGTTTGAGATTTCCGCATTAAAGCGCGTTGTTCCACGGAAGTGCGGAAAGATACGGCGGCCAATCGCTTGTCAGCTTCGGAGATGATAACGAGTTTGGGTGATTTGTCCCCCGGAGTGGGCAGGCTTCCGCTTTCAGGACTGTTTCGTGCTTGAAGCGTTCCTTCGGCGCCGTTCCGGACGATGGCACGACAATTGCCCTGAATTCCTCAGGCTGTCCTTCAAACACGGCGGAATTCAGCGGCTCCCGGCGCCATCCTGGTACATGAACCCGGGTGCGCAATCAGTCCGCTCCACCGGGTCTGAAATCAATGCAGTCGGGATTGTGGTGTGCAATCGTTCGTGAGGAGGTGCCGCATGAAAATTCTGCTCGCTGACAAAATTCCGGACTTCGCCATTTCCAGACTCAAGTCAATGGGCTGCGAAGTCTTCAGCAGGACCGGCCTGACGGGGAAAGACTTGGCCGACGCCGTTGCCGAAACCGGTTGTGAAGTACTGGTGGTCCGTTCAACCAAGGTTCCCCGTCCCGTGTTGGAGGCGGGCCACGGGCTAAAACTCGTCATTCGCGCCGGGTCTGGCTTCGATACCATCGACGTCGCTGCGGCCGATGAACTCGGAATTCGGGTCTGCAATTGTCCGGGAATGAACTCGGTCGCGGTCGCTGAATTGACGATCGGACTCATGATCGCGCTCGATCGGCAGATCGTTGACGAAACAGACGACCTGCGGCGCGGAGTCTGGAACAAGAAAAAATACAGCAGCGAAGCGCTCGGACTCAAAGGCCGCACGCTCGGCATCATCGGATTGGGATGTGTCGGACAGGAAGTGGCCTGCCGTGCGGCCGCCTTCGGAATGAATGTCATGTATTACGACGTGATTCGCCGGCCCGAACTTGAGAAGCAACTCGGCGTCAAGTATTCAAGGTTTGACGACCTGATTGAGGAGGCTGATTTCATCACGCTCCATGTCCCAGGTGGAATGCAGACTCGCCACATGATCGGTCGGCGTGAATTGGCTCTGATGAAGCCGACGGCCTATCTGGTCAATTGCAGTCGCGGCGGGGTGGTGGACGAAACGGCGCTCGCAGAATCGCTGCGTTGCGGCGACATTGCAGGGGCCGCGCTCGATGTGTACGAGTTGGAGCCGACTGCGACGGATCCCGAGTTCAAGGATCCCATCAGTCACGAGCCGCACCTGTACGGCACGCACCATGTCGGCGCCTCGACCCATCAGGCCCAGGACGCGGTTGCAGAGGAGATGATCCGAGTGATCGCTGCGTATCGCGACCACGACGAATTTCTGCACTGCGTCAATCCGGAGAAAGTACACGTGGTCGGTGGCTGATCGCCGTGGCAATCGCCGTCGGCTTGAATGAACAGCGGCAGCCGGACACCCCATGACCGCGAAGTCCGCGCGGCGGCGTCCGGCGCGACAAATCCAGCCTCACTCTCTCCTCACCACGGCCCCGCGCAAACCGACCGTTTGGCGGGGCCGCGTCGTTTTCCTGAAATTGTTGAAAACTCGCTGCGCCGGTCGTACGGGATTCGGTCCGTTGACGGCCGGCGCGCGGCAAGCGAGGATGCCCGGCGACAGTGCATGATGCCCATTCCAGGCGCGCTGCGATGTGGATAATCGGACCGCCGGATGATGTGAGTTTTGTGCGATTGAGGAGTCAGTTGGATGGCATTACGGGTCCTGGTAGCCGATCAGTTTGAAGCGGGCGGATTGGACGAGCTGCGAACCGCCGGTTTTGAAGTGAAGTATGAGCCTGCTTTGAAGGATGCCGCGCTGCGTGAGGCCGTGGCATCGAGTCGATGCAACATCCTGATTGTCCGCGGCACCGAAGTGCCCCGGGATGCGATCGAGGCTTCGGAAGAATTGGGTCTCATCATCAGGGCGGGAGCTGGTTACAACACGATCGATGTGGCGGCGGCATCCGGGCGCAGCATTGCCGTCGCGAATTGTCCCGGTAAGAACGCGGTTGCCGTCGCCGAACTGACCTTCGGGCTAATCCTCGCGCTCGATCGGCGGATTGTGGACGCCACGGTCGATCTTCGCGCGGGAACGTGGAACAAAAAGGAATACTCAAAGGCGCGCGGCCTGAAGGGACGCACACTGGGGGTCATCGGTACCGGAGAGATAGGTCGGGCGGTCATCGCAAGGGCGCGGGCGTTTGAAATGAACGTGGTGGCCTACAGCCGATCGCTGACCCACGACGACGCGACGCGATTGGGCGTCATTCGCTGCGGAAGCCCGGCTGAGGCCGCGGCGCGATGCGATATTCTCACGGTCCATGTCGCAGCCGCTCCCGAGACCCGAAACCTGATCAGCGCCGAAGTGATCGAGCAGCTTCGGCCCGGCGCCTATCTGATTAACACCGCGAGGGCGGATGTCCTCGATTATTCCGCGCTGCTGGACGCCATTCGCGATCGACAGATTCGAGCCGGACTGGATGTATTCCCGAAGGAGCCGGGCGTGGGCCAGGCGGAGTTTCATCCGGAGATCATTCGAGCCGGCGGCGTCGTGTACGCGACGCATCACATTGGCGCGTCCACCGATGAAGCCCAGCAGGCTATCGCCGACGAGGCTGTGCGGATCGCGAAGGTCTTCGCCGCGACGGGCGAGGTCTTGCACTGCGTAAACATCGAAACGCGTTGCAACGCGGCGTGCCAGCTTGTCGTCAGGCATTATGACAAAGTGGGTGTCCTCGCTAGCGTGCTCGATGTGATCAGTCGCGCAAATATCAGCGTGAAGCAGATGAGCAACACGATCTATCAGGGGTACGAAGCCGCCTTGGCGATCATCCAGCTTGACAAGACGCCCGCTTCCACCCTGATTGAAGCAATTGCCGGAATGAAGGACAAGGTCATCAAGGTCGAAGTGAAGCCCCTGGCCGGTCCAGCGGGGCCATGACCGCGCAATTCCCTGTTAGGGGCGGCCGTTCAGACAAACGCCTGAACCGCGCGGCATGAGCGGCTGCGGAATTCGATCGATCCGTGAACACGGCAAAGAGGCTGACAACTCCAAGCGAGCGATTGTTTTTCAGACTATGTCTCCACTAAAAATCCTCATCGCTGATCCCATTGCTGAAGAAGGACTCGCCAGATTGCGGCAGGCGGCCGGTATTGAATTCGACGTTCGGGTCGGACTCTCTCCGGAAGACCTGGCCGATGCCGTCGGTCAGTACGACGGTTTGATCATTCGCAGCGGCGTCAAAGTCACCGCGGAGGTGCTTGCCAGATCCGGCCGCCTACGCGGCATCGCACGCGCCGGCGTGGGCGTCGACAATGTCGATCTGGCCGCCGCGACAGCCGCCGGCGTGCTCGTCATGAACACGCCCGACGCCAACACGATCTCAACCGCCGAGCACACCATGGCGATGATGCTTGCGCTCATGAGGCGAATTCCGTCCGCACACAGCCATGTGGCGGGCGGCGGTTGGAAGCGGGGCGACTACGTCGGAGAACAACTCGCCGGAAAGACGCTTGGCATTGTCGGCCTGGGCCGGGTCGGTCGCGCGGTGGCCGAGCGGGCGCTCGCTTTCCAGATGAAGGTGCTCGCGTTCGATCCCTTCATCCGTGCTGAAAGTGCGATGGATGGCCGGGTGACGGTCGTTAAGCAGGTCGACGACCTCCTGCCCATGGTCGATTGTCTGACGCTGCATGCCGCGCTGTCCGACGATACGCGAAATCTCATCAACTCGGCCCGACTGGCAAAAATGAAGAAGTCCGCCGTCCTGATCAATTGCGCTCGCGGCGGATTGGTTGACGAGGCTGCATTGGCGGCGGCGCTCGATCTTGGCGCACTCGCCGGCGCGGCCGTGGATGTCTTCGAGTGCGAACCACCGAAATCGTGCCCGCTGCTGTCCGCCAGAAATGTGGTGCTCACGCCACACCTCGGCGCATCAACTCAGGAAGCACAGCTTGCTGTTTCGACCGAGGCCGTCGATGAAATGCTGGACTTTCTCATTCATGGCACAATACGGAATGCCGTCAATGTAACCGGTCTGCCGACTGACCTGTCGGCGCGCGACCGGGCGTTGCTCGATCTGACCGGGCGCATGGCCGCCATAATCGCCGCTTGGGCTGCTGAAGGCGTCGATCGCGTCGAAGTCACCACTGCCGGAGGCGAATCACTAGCGTCGCTCGGGCCGACGCTGGCTTTGCAGGCGGTTGTCGGATTGATGAATCCGCACATCGAGGCTCGTCTCAATCTCGTCAACGCGCGGCCGTTCACCGAACAGCGCGGCATCGAGGTCCGACATGTCAATCAGTCGTCTCGAATGGACTTTCCGGATATGGTCAAAGTGCGCTTCGAGCGCGGACAGGAGTTTCACGAGGTGCAGGGCGCCGTCTTTCTCGACAATCGCCCGCGCATTCTTGCCATCGATGGCTACCGGATGGAAATGGTGCCGGAGGGCTTCCTCGTTATGATTTTCAATGACGACCGCCCGGGCGTCATCGGGACCGTCGGAACCCTGTTCGGCCGGCGAAACATCAACATCGCTGACATGATGTTATCACGGCGCGACAAGATGGCGCTGATGGTCATCAAATGCGATGCCGCTTTGCCCGATACGATGCTGGAAGAGCTGCGCCAGTCGTCGGCCATCGTTTCCGTTCGCACGGTGTTGCTGCCCGGAATTTGACGCCGCCGCTCTCATTGCGACAAGCGTAGGATCATGTCGTCCAGATCGCGGATGCTCATCTCCAGTAGTTGCATCGCATAGTTCTTGTTGTGGATGCCATTGGCGGTCGCGACATAGTGAATGTTTGCCCGTGCCTGCTCCAGTAGCGCGAGCGTCTCTGCAGCCGGTTCAGTCCCGGCCCCGCGCATCTCGGCCACCTTGGCGTCGACCCGTTTCAACGCGGCCTCCGCTTCGCTAAGGTAGTTTTCGATCTCGCTCATCCACTGGTTGAAAAGCTTCTCGTAGTCTGTGCTGTGACATGCCACGCACGTCGCCTGCGTTGCCTTGATGAGCCGGTCCCCCTTGAAGTCGCTGCCGGACTGCGTATGACAGCCGCGACAGTTCAGGCGGGATCCGAACATGGCGTTGGGCATCGGGTGAACAGGTCCCTTGCCGCCCTCACCCATGAGCATCGTCACCTGCTCCTCATGGTGCTTCGGATGACAGTGCTGGCAATCGTTGAGGACGGGCCGCAGGAAATCACCACTCGCCGTCGTCTCCTCGGCGGAGATCAACTCATGCTTGACGGTGCGATGGCAGTCGAGGCAGTGAGCGCGCTGACCATGAACGTGGATACGGTGGTATTCGGAGACCGTCCGCGTGTCACGATCCGCGAAGTCCTTCAGAAACTTGTCGGAATCATGACACCGCTGGCAGTCACGGACACTGACGACGGCATCGCCCTGGATGACATCAAAATGGCAGCTCGCACAGTTGATGCCGCGGTCTATGATCTCGCGATGATCCATCATGGCGGTCTTCGTCACGCCGTCGGTCGTCGTCGTGGTCCCGTGAACAATGAACTGCCGCGTCGGCGCTTCGTGACAGGTCAGACAGCGGCCGGTGTCTGAATTAAATGTTTGATTCGTGAAGTGGCATGTAAAGCAGGTTGTCAGCGCAACTGCGAAGTGGTTCTGCCCGCTGGCGTCATAGGTGTGGCAGGCGGTGCAGTTCAGATCGTGCAGTTGCTCCAGTCTCAGCCGTCGATGCTCCAGTTGAAGAAGCTGTCTCGCGTCCTCCTCGAACTCCGGCGCGATGACGCCGCGCCGCACAAGATCGGTGAGTTCGCCGTCGCGTTCCGCCGACGGAAGGATCGACTTGCTCGCGTCGACGACCTCCCGCATGGCTTCAGGGCTGAGTTGCGCCCTGAGGCGTGTCTCGATCTCCAGAATCTGAGCGTCGGTTTCCCCCAGCCGCTCCGCGCCGCCGAGGTGCTTCTCGTGTACGAATTGCACGGTCGGATGCCGTTCGACATCTGTCATCTTGTCGCCGACGAGTCGCTTTTCGGTGCCTTCCTTGCCGAGCATCAGCTTCTTTTCCCGAAACGCATTGTCTCCATGACACCCCGAAACCAGGCAACTCGCATTCGAAACGTGCGCACGAGGCCGCGCCGAGCCATATCGACCGCTGAAATAGCTGGCAACCTGCGAGAGTCCCTTGAATTTCGCCTTGAATGTGTACTTTTCCCCGGGCGCGTAATGGCACTCAATGCATTTCACATGGTGCTCAGACCCGTGCTTGTCGCTCGACCAGGAAAGATAGTACGGGTCCATCACGTGGCAGGTCCCGCAGAAGTCAGGCCGCGCCGTGTAGTATTCCGCGCCACCCAGACCCAGTGCGCCAAGCACCATCAGCAACAATCCGCTGATGCACGCCTTGCGGGCTATCACTCGCCATCGTGGTTTGCCCGGAGGCGTCGCGGCATTCTGACAGGAATCAGTTGAATCCTTCGATGACGTCACCTTGTCGCTCGACCCGTCGGACGACGATCCGCCGTTGACCGGTTCGGCCGGTGAGAGAAATGGACCCTTCGTGTTTCCCTGATTCATCTTCCACTCCGTTTCAACTTCGTGACCGACCAGGTCTGATTCATTCGGTTCGCCGGCGCTCACCGCAAAGGCCGGGCATCGTCCGTTCGCCGGACGACTCAAAAATATCGCGTGATCGTACTCACCATTTCGATATAATTCACCCGCGTTTCAACACGACTGCGGGTCTTTTTAATTGGATCCGACGTCTGATCCATGGATTTCTTCGGCATTCACGTTGCTCATGCGCCATCTCGCTGCTGCAAACCTCGACAGTTTCGTGCAGTCGCGAAGTGGCGACACCCTCTGTGCTTCGCGCGGCCGGAACTGGAACAGCTCCTCACCAAGCAAACGGGCTGCGAGATTTTTCGCATTCGTTCTTGCCCTATCGTTCACCCCGCTCGGAGTCCTCGCCGAGCAGACTCCGTTCATGCTCAGCGAGGATTTCGTCGAATATCGTGGTTCGCCGGATTCCGCGATGATGATGCCGACGGACGTGGCCGCCTGCTCCGATGGGCGCGTCTTCGTGGCGGACGGAGTGAACAGCCGCGTGCTTGAATTCTCAAGCGACGGCACACTGCTGCGATCGTTTCATCAGGCCGGTGACATTCCGTTGGGACGCCCGATCGGGATCGCCGTGGATAACCGAGATCGGCTTTGGCTGGCCGACGCAGACCATGTCCGCATCATTTCCCTCGAATCAGACGGGTCGCTTGCGGACGTCTTCGCCATCAATCCGGCTGGCGATGGTCGCACTCCCGATTTGACAGACATCGCTCTGTCCCCGGATGGCCGGACCGCTTGGATCGTCGACAACGACAATCACCGCATAATTCGACTCAACCTCGATACCGGCGAGCAGACGGCCTTCGGGCGTTTTGGCGAGTCATTGGGAAATTTCAATCATCCCTTCATGATCGCGACGAACGATCAAGGTCAGCCCCTCGTCACCGACGTCATCAACGGCCGAGTCGCGATGTACTTCGCCGATGGCCGTCCCGCCCGATCGATTGGCGCCTACGGCATACTTCCCGGCGAGTTGTATCGGCCCAAGGGGGTCGCGGTCGATTCGCAGAGTCAGATCTGGGTGTCCGACAGCGTCACCAGGGTCATCCACGTCTTCAATGCGAGCGGAGGCTTTATCGATGTCGTCCGGGATCGTGCCGGAAATCCATTCAAATTCGAAACGCCGATGGGCATCGCGATCCAGGAAGATCGTTTGTACGTCACCGAGCTGACGTCCAATCGCGCGCGGGCTTGTCAGATCACCCGTGGACCCATCGTCATTCCGCGGACGACGGAGCGCCGATCGCAGGCACAGCTCTTCGGCCGCGAAGCGCGCGGCTGCACCGTCTGCCACATGGAATGGATGTCGCCGCTCAAGGACGGCCAGTCCACACCCATTGTCGATCCGCCTCCTTCAACGCCTGAACTGCCCCACGTCAGCCGATCAGAGGTGTGCATCTCCTGTCACGATGGGTCCATCGCGGATTCGCGCCGCCGTGTCTGGCTCGAACATGGCCATCAGACCGGCATCGCGCCGCCTGACTACATGAAGGTCCCCAGTGAACTGCCCCTCGCCGACGGCAAAATCATGTGTCGCACCTGTCATTCGGCTCACACCGGCGGGAATTTCACCGGCGATCTGAGTACCTCGGTCTTTCTGCGCGTTGAAAACGCCGCAAGTCAGCTCTGCATGGGCTGCCACGAGGATCACACGCGCGGCGTCGGATTTGGCACCCATCCCACTGGCGGCATGCCGTGGCCCGTCCCCGATGCGCTCATCGCGGCCGGCGCAAAGGCCGCTCCGAATTCGCGGGAGATAACCTGTCAGGTCTGTCACACGCCGCACGGCTCGTCAACCGATCACTTGTTGGTCATGGGCGTGACATCAAATGAGCTGTGCGTCACATGCCACGGAATGATGCGGCCCGGCATGTTTCGCGAAGGTGGCCATGCCGAGCATCCGCTCAGCCCCGTCGTCAACGCGCAGCAGAAGGCGGCCATCGAGCGCATGGGCACCCGAATCGGCGACGGAGAAAAGCTGATCTGCCTGTCCTGCCATAAGCTGCATCATGGCAAAGGCGAGCGATTCATGCTTGCCGCCGACCTGCACAACAGCGAAATGTGCATCAATTGCCACTCGGAAAAAGTATCCCTCTTCGGAACCTCCCACGACCTGCGCACCAATTTCGCCACTGAGAAAAATCGCCTCGGAATGACCCCCGAATCAGGCGGACCTTGCAGTGCCTGCCATATGTTCCATCGCTACGCCCGCGCCCCCGAACCCCACCCAAGCGACGCCATCGGCCAGTGCATCACCTGCCATCAGCAGGGTCGTTGTGCCCAGAGCCGTGCGCTCCCCTCGCACAACCATCCGGGCAACAATTGCGTCGGCTGCCATAACCCCCACGAAACGCAATTCGGGTGCTACCTGCGTGGCACACCGACGGACACATGCCTCGCCTGTCACG
Source organism: Phycisphaerae bacterium (assembly GCA_019636475.1). NCBI lineage: Bacteria > Pseudomonadati > Planctomycetota > Phycisphaerae > Phycisphaerae bacterium. The sequence continues at coordinate 141,802 of JAHBXN010000005.1, read as the reverse complement.
CCGAACAGGGACGCCTCCTCGGCGGCCCACACGACCTTACGGCCGTCGCGCCGAAAAACGCGGAGCACGCGGCCCGGTCTCGAATTCGCGAGGCCATCACGGGCGCGACGATCGTTCGCGCCACGCTTCCGGCGGACGGCCCGATGCACGATCAGTCCGCAACGGATTTTCACAATGCCCACCCCGGAGGTTCGGTCTCGACTGCCGCGCTGAACCTGTCACTCACCGGCGATGCCTGCACGGCGTGCCACAAGCCACATGGTTCGTCGCCGGCGGACCTCTTTCGCGTGCCGCCCAGGATGAATGCCCACGGCGAAGCAACGACCGCCGCTGCGATTGCCGAGGCGGCCTGCACGGCATGTCACGTGGCGGCGGGTTGGGAGTCCGGCGGATCATTCGCCGCCGTCCATCCGAGAGAAATCAACGATACCTCTCGAGCCGGGACGCTCCCCTTAAGTTGCGACGCCGCCGGCGCCGATCAGATCGGTTGCCGCACCTGTCACGATCCACATGCACGAACCCCGTCGCTCGCGCGCGTCGCGGAAGGCCAGTCCCCGGGCAGCCTGTGCGTGCAGTGCCATAGCGATGTCAGTCAGGTGCTCCTCACGAGCCACGGTGCGATCAATCCCGATTCCGCCCGCGCGATCATCGGTCAGGGCTTGGCGGCGGACGATCCGCACGGTGGACATCTCGGATCCGGCTCAACCGCCTGCGCGGCCTGTCATTCGCTTCATGCCGATTCGTCCGTCGTCGAGCGAAGCCTGTTGACAAGACCCCCGGCAGGCATCGTCAGCGTGGAAGATGGCTGGATGACCGGACAGGATCGATATTGCTCCGCCTGTCATCGCCAGGGCGGGACATCGCATCCGCCCGCGGTCGCCACGCATCCCGATTTGCCGCTGACAAGCCTCTTCGTGGACGGCGCGCAGTCTGCGTTACCGCTGTTTAACGATGACGGAGACGTCGATCCTCGCGGCCGGATCACCTGTCGCACATGCCACGTGCCGCACGGCCAGGTTCTCGATCCGCAACAGCTTGTCCGGTTGGCCGGGATGCCGCCAGAACAGCGAAGGCCCCTTCGCCTTCTGCTGCGCCCGTTCGTGCCGCCGAATGCCTGTACGACTTGTCACGGTGCTGACGGATTATGGCGTTTCCTGTATTATCACGACCCGAGCCGCCGCCGCGGAGCGGATGAATCGCTCTCAGGCGCGTCGGACCGAGGTTCGGCTCTGCCATGAATCTGCAATCGAGCCGAGACAGGCCCTGAATCGAAGGCATCGGACATGGCACCGATGCACCCCAGGGCGACAAAGGAACCCCAATCATGCAGCGCTTGTTTTTGAAATCACTCGCATATGGCATGTGCGCTACCGCCCTGGTCGTCGGTTTCGCCTGCGATAAACAACCCAGTCAGCAGACGCCGGCAGCCGTGTCCCCTTCGTCCAACACAAAGACCCGGGACTCCGACGCGCTGGCCGAGTATCTGAACAAGGATGCCGCTCCCGCGTCCTCGGCCCAGCAAGGCCTGCCGCCGGGGCATCCGCCGCTCAATTCAACGCCTCCGGCCAGGCCGGCCGATGCCGGTGCTGCGGCACTCCCTCCCGGTCACCCGCCGCTCGGTGGCGGGCCCGAACCCATGACCGCGCCATCAAAGGGCTCGGAACTTCAGTACGAAACGCCTGATTCGTGGTCCGTCAAGCCGGTCACATCGTCCCTGCGAAAGGCCAACTACGGTCTGCCGCGGGCGGAAGGCGATCCGGAAGACGCCGAATTGATCGTCTTCTATTTCGGGCCAGGGCAGGGCGGCTCGGTCGAAGCAAATCTCGAACGCTGGAAGGGCATGTTCGTTGGCGAGGACGGCTCCGCGCTTCCTGAATCAGCCTCGACCGTGGATGAATTCCAGGCAGGCGGCATGAAGGTGACCGTGCTCAATGTCACCGGCCGATACGTCGCATCGAACATGATGACCGGCCAGCGCAGCGACCCGACGGCGTCGGACTACCGGATGCTGGCGGCAGTGGTCGAAACCGGCGGCGGGCCTTGGTTCTTCCGGGCGCTCGGTCCGGCGAAAACGATCGCCATGCACGAGGCCTCGATTCGTCAGATGCTCAGCACGGTCCGCCAATAGCCCGCTCGCTCATGCCGTTTGGTCAATTTCACCAGCCACGGCTTCACCCCGCCCGGCTTGTCACGGCGGATCACTGTCTATAAGATGCTTGGCTCGATTCGGCTTGGCGACTTATGGGCCGAATACTCTCGAATCTCAACCCCCAGTCAACGGAGGCGGCTCTGTGAGCAAGGCTGAAAAGCAAGTGAACGGTACGCATGTATTTACGTCGGAATCGGTAAGCATGGGCCACCCCGACAAGGTGGCTGACCAGATTTCCGACACGGTCCTCGACGCGCTGCTCGAAAAAGACCCGAATGCTCGAGTGGCTTGCGAAACCCTCTGCACAACCGGACTGGTCGTCGTGGCCGGCGAAGTCACCGTTCACAACAAGGAGGCCGAACTCGCGCTCAACAGCATCGAGGAAAAGATCCGCCAGACCATCAAGGACATCGGATACACCGATCCCGCCGGCCGATTCGACTACCTCAGCTGCGCGGTCATCCGAACCATACACAGCCAGTCCGCGGACATCAGCCAGGGCGTCACCGCCAGCAAGTCCCATGAGCAGGGAGCCGGCGATCAGGGAATCATGTTCGGCTTTGCCTGCCGCGAAACGCGGGCGCTCATGCCGCTCCCGATACACCTCTCACATCGCCTCGTCGAACGACTGGCGGAGGTTCGCAGATCCGGCAAACTGGCTTGGCTCAGACCCGACAGCAAGAGTCAGGTGTCTATCGCCTACGACGGCCACAAGCCGATCGGCCTCCAGACTGTCGTCATCTCGACACAGCACGAGGAGCGGGGCGAACTGCTCGACCGAAATGGGAACGTGAACGACAAGTTTCGCAAGGCGATCATCGATCAGGTCATCAAGCCCGTCGTGATGGATGAATGCCCGAAACTCTGGAACAACAAGATCAGGTTCCACATCAATCCCACCGGCCGCTTTGTCATTGGTGGACCGCATGGTGACACGGGACTGACTGGACGAAAAATCATCGTCGATACCTATGGTGGACGCGGCGCGCACGGCGGCGGAGCCTTCAGCGGCAAGGACCCCTCAAAGGTGGACCGGTCTGCCAGCTACATGGCACGGCATGTCGCCAAGAACATTGTCGCGGCCGGCCTGGCCGATGTCTGCGAGGTCCAGCTCGCCTACGCGATCGGCGTCGCCGATCCCGTCAGCGTCCTGGTCAGCACCGAGGGGACGAACCGCATCAGCGAAAACCTGATTGAGAAACTCGTTCGCGAGCATTTCCCGCTCAAGCCCGCCGGCATCATCGACTATCTGAAGCTCAAGCGGCCGGTCTATCGGGAAACCGCCGCCCACGGCCACTTCGGGCGAACCGGTGCGGGCTTCACGTGGGAGAAAACCAATATGGCCCCGAAGCTGAAGGACGCAGCGAAGCGATACATGTAATGCCGCGGACGGCTGTACGGCCGATCGCGCGAAAACGATTGAATGTCAGGCGATGGATCCCGGCCGTGCGAATGGCCGGGATTCTTCGTTTATGGCGTGCGCCAAAAACACGGGAGTCACCACCGCTGGCGAAATCGGGCAATGGGTCCTCGCCGTCGCTTCACACGCGAAAATCCGAGATGGCTGGAAGAAAATGCAGGGGGGCTCACCCGGGCAGCTTCAGCTTGGTGCCGGCAATGATCCCTTCAAAAGCCATGTTGCCCCGCACAAAGGCCTGAACCTTCGTTTGGAACTTCCGGACACGGGCGTCGATCACCTGTCCCACGAGAACGATTCGATTGGGCGGAAAAATGGAATCACGGAATTTGGCGTCATAAACCCCGGCGAACCCCATGATGCCGTCTTCCGGAGCCACTTTCTTTTGCATAAACGCCGAGAGCTGTGCGGCCGATTCAATCATCAGCACCCCCGGAAAAATGGGCTGCTGCGGCATATGCCCGCGACACCACCACTCGTCCGCCCGCACGTCGCGATAGGCTGCGTAGACCATGTTCGCATCGTCGGCGTAAATAATGCCGTCAAGCTGCGAAAATTCGAATTGCTGTGGCAGCACTTCGTAGATTTCGTCACGGGAATAAAGAATCCGCGAACAGTCCAGTTGCGCGGCGTCCAGGATTGGCGGTGGGGGCATCAAATGCTCCGTTTGGTCGTGATGCGGCCCTCCGCAATGGATAGGCTCGCGATTGGCGCATTGCCCGCCGGGCGCGGGCAAGCCGATTGCCTGCGTGGTGTGCAAATTCCGGCGGCGCCGAAGTCGGATATGTCGCGGTGCGACCGACGCCATTCGGCGGCAGATGCGAGGCGTTCGCCTATTCGGTGGCCGACGATCGCACTTCGAGGATGTTCTTGCGGACGTCCTGAGCCGCGTTCTTGATTTCCTGCATCGCCTTCCGAACCCGCGTGCCCGCCGCCTTGTTCCCGCCTTCGGCCTTCGCGACGTCTTCCGCGCATGCCTCAACGAGCTGCTTCAGCTTCTCGTATTGCTCCATGAACAGGTTCTCCTCGATCTGCGTATCGTTTGATGCCCTGAATGGTTGGGCGTTCTATTCCGATGCACTCAGGCCGCGTCTCCCGCGGCTGGCAAGGGAGTCTAGCAGACCGCTTGACGGCCCGCAAATGGTGTTTTTGTTCTAAATCCGCATTATTGAATCGTTTCGCGGGTTTTTATCGACCCTGGCCCATGATTCGCAGGCAAATGGCCTGCGGCGGGGTGGGAGGAAACGTCTCGCACCGTTCGTGTCGGCGTCGTTTGTGACGCGGCGCAAACGCGCGCAAAATGGTGCGTTTCATCGCCGCTTGCGTGCGGCGGGGGGAGCCGCTAAACTATCCGGCTCGACACGATTGAAGTGATGCCAGACGAGGTTGTCCGATGCATTATCCACACCGCAAGAGTTATCGTAAACGCTTCCGCAAGCAGGGTTTCCGTGCACGAATGCGAACGCCAGGCGGACGCAAATTAATCGCCCGAAAGCGCCGCCGAGGCCGCTGCGTCAACGTCAAAAAGAGCATGTAATCGCCTCAAATCGGCATCCCACGGCCCATGAAAATGACGATGATCGCCGCCATTTTGCGGCATCAAAGACAGCATTTTGCGCCGATCCCCAAACGCCTTTCTCACAGCCGCGGCGGCTCAATCGGCGACGGAACGGGCCAGCCTTCAAGCAACTGAAGCGGATCGCGCGTGCCGATCGGGCGCGGCAAGGCGTACAGCTCGCCGTAGTTGTAGCCGCACATGCCTCCTTCGTAGCCTGCCATCGACAGCATGTAGTGTCTCATGCGTTCAAATCGCTCCGCCGGAAACTGCGATCGGTAGCACGCGACGGCCGCAACTTTCTGATCGATCGTCTCGGAAATATCGACGACAAACTGCGCCGGAAAGTGCAGCAATTCCGCCGACCGAACCAGGGGTCGATAGATCAAATGCTCAATTGCGTGCGGCTCGGTTCCGCCGAAGCGGTCGTTCCATTTCGTCAATTGTGAGTAGAAACGGGTCGCTTCGGTGATCAACTGCGCCTGGTAGTGATCGGGGGAGGCCGCCACGGTACGACCGGCGATTCCCACCAGAATGCGGGGTCGATACTTTCGCAAAACGGTCGCGAGCGCGAAGCGGGCTTCCGGTCCATCCATTAACACCCGGTTCGTTAAGCCGATCATTTCGCAGACCGTCGCGCCGAGTATGTCGGCTGCCGCCTTCATTTCCTTCAACCGCGTTTCCGGGTCGCCGAGCGGTGTCGGTTCGCCGTTGGTCATGTGAATCATGCCGACGCGATAGCCTAGTTTCACCAATTTCGCGATCGTGCCGCCGCAACTGATTTCAAGGTCGTCGGGGTGGGGGGCGGTGAAGACGATATCCAACTGATCCGTGGATGAGGTCATTCCGTTGGGCCTCCGATCTTTCGAGATGCGCCGGTTCTGTCCGCAAGGCACGACGGCCGACGGCGACCGAAGCATGAAGAAGCGATCTTAGGCGGCTTGTCGTGCAGTCTCAAGGCATCGAAAGGCGTCTCCGCGAGCCGCCCGACGTTGTGATTCCGGGCGCCGCATCATAACATGCGGATATGGTGGCCGATCCGGACCCTATTCCACGCACGAGCGCGAACGATCATGGTTCATCGTGGCGGCGTTTCCGTATGCGGCGTGCCCCCCTTCACAGACTGGCTGATGCGAGCCCTTATTTGAGGGCGCTGGCGTCATTGTGCATGGTGTTCGCCGGATGCGCCAGTCCGCGGCACTTTCACGCGAATATTCAGTCCGAGAGTGCGGGCGATCGCATCCTTGCGATCCGCGCAGCCGGGGAGGCAAAGGATCTCGCGGCGGTTCCGCTGATTGTTGATCGGCTTGAGGACGAGGATGACGGCGTCCGCTTTTTCGCGATCCTTGCCCTGGAGCGAATCACCGGCACGCGGCTCGGCTACGACTATGCGGCGGATTTCGAGCAACGTACTCGGTCCGTGGAGCGCTGGCGTGAGTACGTTCGCCAGGGCCATCACAGGCGATCGGCTCGCGAGGGCCTTGCGAAGGATTCCGCCGGATCGGACGCGGTAGAGGGTGGGACGACTTCCCGCTAGAATACACCCATGCGTCAGGAAAACATCGTCGTCCTGAACATCACGAGCAATTCCCGGAGCTTGCCGGTAGTGCGGGGCGCCGTGGAGCAACTGGCGGCATCCGAGGGGTTCAGTCAGACCGAGGCACATGGTCTCGTGCTTGCGATCGATGAAGCGATTGCAAACGTGATCAAGCACGGGTACGGCGGCGTTGCGGACCAGCCGATCACCATCACGCTTTCCGGCATTCGGACCGACCTCGGACGTCGAGGCATCGCGATTGAAGTGCGCGACAAGGGCCGGCAAGTCGATCCGCAGAGTATCTGTGGTCGCGATCTGGATGACGTCCGCCCCGGCGGACTGGGTGTTCACATCATTCGCGCGGTGATGGATGAAGCCGAGTACAGCTGTCCGAGTGATGGCGGCATGTGTTTGCGCATGGTCAAGTTTGTGACGGAGCGCCGGGATCAACCGGCGTCCGTTTCATAGTCGGCTGAAAGAACGACGGTTCGAGATTCATGTCGAATGGACCGGAAAACCTGGTGAAGAGCGTGCGCAAGACGCCCGACGCGACGTTCGTCGATCTTGCGGGTGATATTGATTTGCGCGGTTCCCCCGCGCTGCATTCGGCGCTGGTCGATCTGGCGAACGAACGGCCGAAGCGTCTGGTGCTGAACCTGTCTGAAGTTCCTTACATGGATTCATCGGGGGTTGGGACGCTGGTTGAGGTATTTCGCAGAGTCACCCGACATGCCGGCAAGCTGATTCTCTGCGGCATGTCCGCTCGTGTTCGAAGTGTTTTCGAGATCACCAAACTGGACCGATTTTTCACCATCTGCGATACGCCGGATCAGGCGACGGACGCATAGCTCAAACGATCAGGCACCGTGTGCAACGACTGACATCGCGTCGGTGGCACGTCGCGAATCGGTGTCGCCGCCGCAGGACCTGCTCGCGCGTGCGCAACCTCGGCCGCCGACGAGCCGGCGTGGCTCCGCGCGCCGGCGTGGTCGATCGGGGACAAATCGATTAGCATTCCGCGTGTGTTGCGCCCGTAGCTCAGCTGGATAGAGCATCGGATTTCTAATCCGACGGTCGCAGGTTCGAATCCTGCCGGGCGCGATGGGATTTCGCGGCTCACTTCGGTTGTGTCGTTGCGTCGGCACTTTCCAGGAAACCCAGGTCGGTGTCGATGCGTCGCTCGAGTGATCGCTGATCCTCGACAAATCGCAGGAGCGCGGAGTCGTCCGTCAGCGAGAGACGCGCCTTGATATCCGAGTCCTCGGGGAAGCGATCGAGGCCCTCGCGCCAGGCAGCCCTTGCAGCGGCGTAATCCTTGTCCTTTACGTAGGCATCGCCCAGGCCGACATAGGTCCGGACAAAGTATGGTGTCATGCTTTCGTCACCTGAACGCCGCTGCAGCTCGATGCATCGTCGGAAGTCGGATATAGCGTCCTTTGAGTGCAGCAGCGAGCGCGGCCAATGCAGGTGATTCTGCGCCCGGCAGTAATAGATTTCCCACAGGTCGGGTTTCGCTTTGGACGCTTCATCGAGCTGGTCGAGCGCTTTTCTCGCGAGCGTGCCTTTGCTGACGATGGCCGCGATTCCGCCGCATGTTCGAATCTTGTCCACGTAGGCGCACGCCAGATGGATTCGGGCGGCTGGTTCGCCGGCGCCGGACTGGACCAGTCTCTTGAGAAACTCTATCGCGCGATCGTGTTTGCCAGCTTCGGCGCAGGCGGTGCGGTAGGCGCTGGCGATGCGGTACGAATCGGGCCTTGCTCGCAACTCTCGCTCCAGGCGGCCGATGAGCCGGTCCATTTCGGCGGGGTTTGCCGTCGTCGCGGGGTCGATGTCATGTCCATGAGCTTCACCGTTGACGCGAGCGGGCCTTGGCGCATTCACCGAGAATGCCGTGTTATTGACATATCTCTCCGGGTCCTGCACGACGCGGACGATTTGATTCGCCGCAACGTTTTCGATGTACTGGAGGCCGCCGTCGGGCCATCGCACTTCCATCAAGGTGGCTTGTCGCTCGCGTCCCAGTCCGAAATGCAAACGGGGATCGCTCTGGCCTGCGTAGCCGTTGCCACCGTCGCGCTCGCGGATCAGCCGCTGCGCGGGCGTGACGATCGTGACGCGGGCGCCGATCGCGTCGCGCGTGATGCCGGTGGATGGATCGCCTTCGAGCCGGACCAAGAGCCAATTTCGGTCGTCGTCGGTGGCAGCGCGGGCGTTGTTTCGATAGAAATTCGGCTCCTGATCCTGATTGGCCACGAACAAGTCAAGATCGCCGTCGTTGTCGAAATCGAAACAAACGATTCCTCGCCCATCACGACGGCTCCCGAGTCCGACTTCTTCGGCTCTTTCGGTGAATGCGAGATTGCCGTCGTTTCGCCAGAGTCGGTTGCGCTCGTAGCCTGAGAACGTGCGCGTTCCGATCGCCGGCCAATTTCGGGCCTCGGCTGAATCCTGCCCGAGCACTGTCCATGAGGCGAGGTCATACCAGTAGCTGCCTTCGCCCGCACTGATGAATCCGTTGACAGAGAAGAGATCGAGATCGCCGTCGTTGTCGTAATCGAGGAATTTACCGCCCCAGCCCCAGCCACCGTCAAATACGCCCGCTTCGAGCGAGATATCGGTGAAAGTCAAATCACCAGTGGCGGGGTCGATGCCGTTGTTGTACCAGAGCATGTTGCCTTCCTGGAGGTATTCGGCGGTCGTGATGTTTGTTACGAATATGTCGAGCCATCCGTCGTTGTTCACATCGCCGAAGTCGACGTTCATTCCTTTCTTCGTGTCATGCCCCAATGCAGTCGCAGAGACGTTTTGAAAGGGGCCGCCACGGCCGTTCAGGAAAAGCTGATCGGGGCCGAAATCGTCGGCCGCGTAGATGTCCGGCCAACCGTCATTGTTGAGGTCAGCGGCGCCGACGGCGAGCGTCCAACCTGTGTCGTCAACACCCATTTCAGCGGCGCACTCCGTGAAGGAGCCATCCGCATTCTGGCGAAAGAGGAAATTGCGGCCGGCGTTCCGTGAGTTTTCGAAGTCGTCGTGCATGATGCGCGTGGTGGTGAGATTCCAGAGGTCGTACTCGTCGAAGTAGTTTCCGATGTATAGATCAAGGCGGCCGTCGAGATTGAAGTCGAGCCAGATCGCGGCGCATCCGTTGGCCCACTGCATGCCGGGCGAGCCGTCGCGACGCCGAAAGAGTTTCGGGGTGACGTTCGTGAAGGTACCGTCGGCATTGTTGCGAAAGAGGATGTCCTCGCCCCAGCGGACGACGTAGAGATCGGGCCATCCGTCATTGTCGTAATCGCCCCAGACGGCGTCCATCGCGGTGCCTTGATCGTTGTTCCAGTCGGCCAGTCCTGCGCGGGCGGCGACGTCGGTGAAGGTGCCGTCCCGGTTGTTTCGGTAGAGGTGGTTGGGCGTGCCCTTGGCGGAATCGGTGACGAAAAGATCGATCCAGCCGTCCCGGTCGTAATCCGCCGCAGCGGCCGCCGCGCCGACGCTGGCGACCCAGGCCATGATGTTGTCCAGCTTTGGATCGAGCGTCGGCTTGTGATGCCGATTAAGAAGGCCCGCGAACTTGGTGATATCCTCGAATACGGGGGTTGTTGTCGCGGTTGCAAGGTCGCGCGTCGGGCGTTCTGGCAGAATTCGGTTTTCGGCGGGGGACCGCGCTGAATCCGACGCGTGGATGGATTCAGCGCCGGAGCGTTGATCGGATATGTGGGAATCCTGGTTTTCGCTGGATCGACGAGAGTCAGACGGGTGATTGTCCCTGGACGAGCTGTTGCAGCCGAACTGGCCGAATTTCAGTCCGATCAAGCCCGTCGCAGTCAGGAAGAAAAGGATTGCCCGTCGTGACATGTGAAGCTGTCCGTTCCCACCCTTGTATCCCATTGGGCAATTGTAACACGCCGTTGTGCGGAAAGAAGATGCCGCCGACGTGAATCGTGTTGGTTCGCGGCACGCGCTGACGACTGCAAAGCCAATTCTGGGTCGATTCATGGGGTGGCAGCGCGCGACGGCACCGGCGGGTCAAATCCTGCTGCATGGTTCAGCCCGCGAATTCCGATGAATGAGAGGGCGCCGCGCGGCGTCGGCCGTGAATCGTGCTGCCTGAAAGCGCCGTTCGCCGGTCGATCGTTGGCCCGACTGCGGGTGGAATCAGACTTGGAAAGCACGATCATTTCCGTTCAATCCGTTTCGAAGTTCTTTCAGCGCGGCGAACGTTGCGACTCGCTCTACGGCGCGGTCGCCCGCCGATTTCGGCAGCCGATTGGACACGCACAGGGAGGGGTGAACGGGAAGTTCCGGGCACTCGAGGATATTTCGTTCGATGTAGTGCGAGGCGAGTGTTTCGGCATCATTGGTCACAATGGCGCCGGCAAGAGCACCATGCTGAAACTGCTCGCCGGCATCATGCGGCCGGATGAGGGTTGCGTCGCGATCGATGGCCGGGTTTCGGCGTTGATCGAGGTCGGGGCGGGCTTTCATCCGATGCTGACCGGGCGTGAGAATGTGTATCTGAATGCAGCGATTCTGGGAATGTCGCGTTCGGAAGCTCGGCGCCTTTTCGATGAGATTGTCGAATTTGCCGGGGTTCGTGAGCATATCGACATGCCGGTGAAGCACTATTCAAGCGGGATGTATGCCCGTCTCGGGTTCTCCATCGCCGCCCATGTCGATCCTGACGTACTGCTCGTCGATGAGGTCCTGTCGGTCGGCGATGCGCAATTCCGTTCCCGCTGCATTGATCGGATGCGAGCATTCCTGAAGCGGGGCGTTTCGATTGTGTTCGTCTCGCACGATCTGGGGACGGTGCAGCAGTTCTGTCATCGCTCGATGGTGCTTGCGGAAGGGCGATCGAGCTTCATCGGCGCGTCGCCCGAGGCGGTCGCCCAGTACCACCGGTCGTATTCTTCCACATTGCTCGTCCGTGATGCGCAGGGACGTCCGACAGCTCATCTGTCCTGCATTCGACTGCGAACCAGCCAAGAAGCCGGCGCCGGGTCGGCGGGAAGTGCCGAACACTGCGCAGTGCCCGGTGAGACCGTGGTGCTGGAATTTGACGTGGCATTCGAGGCGCATGTGCCCAACCCGTCGATCGGCCTATCGATCGTCCGTACACGCGACTGGCTGACGGTGTATGAGACAAGCAGTGCGCGGCTCGGCGTGTCGCTGGCCGCGGTGTCGGCGGGCGACCGGATGAGGTTTCGCTGCCGCTTCGACCTTAATGTCTCGCCGGGGGAATATGCCATCGGGCTGCATGTTCGGGACCGGGACGGCCTACAGTATCTGGTTGAGGAGGTTGATGCGGTTCGGGTCCGAGTTACTGGTTCTCTCACGGGGGCGACTGCGCATCTGGATTTCCAGCAGGTTGCCGTCAGGACAGACTCGAACGACCGCGATCTGGCCGGGGCATTTACTTCGTCGCGCGGAGCGATCGAAGCAGGTTCGCCATCTCGATCATGCTGAGCGCGGCGTCCGCGCCCTTGTTGCCCGCCTTGGACCCGGCACGCGCGATCGCCTGCTCCAGCGTGTCGGTGGTCAGTACGCCGAATCCGATCGGGATACCGGTTTGCAGGGATACACCGGCGATGCCTTTGGCAGCCTCTCCTCCGACATGAATGTGATGGGTCGTCTCGCCGCGAATGACACAGCCGAGGCACCCCACCGCGTCGTATCGTTTACTTTCCGCCAGGACTTTGGCCGTGAGTGGAAGCTCCCACGAGCCGGGCACCCAGATTTCCGCGATATTTTCAGGAGCGGCCCCGTGGCGCAGCAGGACATCTCGCGCTGCGGCGAGCAATCGGGATGTGATGAACTCGTTGAAACGGCTGACCACCAATGCGAATCGCAGTTCCGTGGCATCGAGATTTCCGGAGATGGGTTGGTTCATATGCCGCGATTCTAACTCTTGCCGGAGCAACTTGTCGCACGCCGATTCCATCCGTATCATTTATTCGGACGTAAGCGGGGTTGGGGGGCGACAGCCGACGTATCGTGCGGCGCATGTTTGGACGGGAACTGACCGGCTCGGTGGATCGGGCATGTGATCAGGCGGAGAGACGACAATCGACGCGAGGGGCACGCGGGATGCCACTGGGTAGTGCCCGCCTGGTAGCTCGGCAAATCGAAAGCAAGATCATGTTCCACCAACCGCATGACGTCGCCGAGGCCCTGCGTATTCGCGCGGAGATGGGCGGTGACGTACTTCCCATCGCGGGGGGGACTGACATCGTCGTCGCGATGAATCGATCGTCACGGCATCCGCCGCATTTTCTCGATCTCTCGCGGATCGAGGGTTTTCGCGCCGTGCGGCGCGAGACTGATTCATTGTGGGTGATGGGCGGCGCGACTTTCTCGCAACTGGGACGATTGCCTGTCCGCTGCCTTGCGGACGCGGCCATGACGGTCGGCGGGCCCGCCATTCGCAATCGGGGGACGATCGCCGGGAATCTCGGCACGGCCTCTCCGGCGGGTGACGGGTGTGTTGCACTTCTGGCGATTGACGCGCTCGTCGAACTTTCCAATGCCGACCGGGGCTCGCGAACAATCTCGATCGCGGATTTCTTCAGAGGATTTCGACAGACCGCGTTGCAGCCCGATGAACTGATTACGGGGGTCTCTTTCCCGACGGACTGGCGCACCGCCTGGTACAAGATCGGCAAGCGTGGTTCAATCAACATCAGCATTGTGTGTTGTGCGGTAGGCCTCTCTCCGCGCGGCGATGTGCGAATCAGCTTCGGCTGTGTCGCCCCGACGGTCGTTCGTTCGCGCGGAGCGGAATCGATCATTACGCAGGGCGGCATTTCGGACGAGACGATTTCGGAGGCGGCGCGGGCGGCCATGTTGGAGGTCGCGCCGATTGACGACCATCGCGCGTCGGCGGCCTATCGGCGTGCAATGTGCGGCGTGCTGACGCGGCGATTGCTCACCCAGTTGCGGGATGAACAGGCCGCCGAGGAGACGGCAGCATGAATGAACGACGGGTCTGCAATGCCTCGTGGCGACTCCGATGCACCGTCAATGGCGCGCCGGTTGATCTCGAAGTACCGGTCGATGAGACCCTGCTTTTCACTTTAAGGGATCGGCTGGGACTGACCGGAACGAAAGGCTCGTGCCTCGAAGGCGAATGCGGTTCATGCACAGTCATCGTCGATGGCGAAGCGACGAACAGCTGTCTTGTGCTTTCGCCTCAGATGGAAGGCTGCCGCATTGAGACCATCGAGGGTCTCGCCGAGGGGGAGAAGCTGCATATCCTACAGGAAAAGTTTCTGGCCAGCGGCGCGGCGCAATGCGGATACTGCACTCCCGGATTGATCATGTCAGCGAAGGTGCTTCTGGAGAGCACACCTGACCCGACCGAGGACGAGTTCTTTGAAGGGATGGAAGGCAACATCTGCCGATGCACCGGCTATAAATCGATCTGTGAAGCGGTTCGCGACGCGGCGAAGGAATGGCGCCAGTGCCGGGCGTGAGAAGGCCTGAACGCGTTGTGATGGGTTGAGAACTGGTCAGGTCGCCCGTTTACGGGTCGGCGATTTTCCCAATACGTCGTGTATTCATGAAGGATCCTTCTTCCGAGATATCCGGAGATTCGCGACCTTGCGAGGTCGCATCGGTTCGCCCCGATCAGGCATCCGAGACGCTCGTTGAACCTTCGACGACGCCGTACAAGGAGGAGATCCGCGGCCCGGTGGGGACGAATGCCCGCCGAATTGATGGTGTCGAGAAAGTCACCGGCGCGGCGCTGTACGGCGCGGACCTGTTTCATGATCGCGCCGACTTGTTTGCTCAGGTTGTTCGAGCTGACATCGCTCACGGGAATCTGCGGTCCGTGAAGGCCGAGAAGGCGCTTGAAGTCCCCGGTGTGATCGCGGTCTATACGTCGAAGGACGCTCCCGGAACCAATCGCCAGGGATTGATTCACCGGGATCATCCGGTCCTCGTCGAGGATCGCATCCTGTATCGCGGCGATGCAATCGCCATCGTCGTCGCTGAAAGCGAACGGGCGGCGCAGCTCGGCCGTGATTCGGTCATGGTTGAGTGTGATGCGCTGCCGGTGATCGCAACAATGGATGATGCGCTGGCTCCCGATGCGCCGAAGCTGCATCCGGAAGGCAATCTGATGGGCGGCAAGCGCATTCGCAAAGGTGATGCCGATGCGGCACTTGACGCTGCGGATGTGGTCGTCAGCGAGACCTTTGAAACGCAGACCGTCGATCATGCGTTTCTGGATATCGAAGCCGGCGTGGCTCGTTGGGACGGCCGCCACCTCACGATTCAGGTTTCGGGACAGTGGGCACACGAGGAGCGGCGTCTCGTTGCGCTGGCGCTGGGACTTCCGCTGGAGACCGTTCGCATTATCTGCCCGGCGACCGGCGGGGCGTTCGGCGGCCGTGAGGATATCAGCATCCAGATATACCTTGGCATGGTCGCATTGCGACACCCGAACAAGACCGTTGCGATGCGCTACAGCCGGGAGGAGTCGATGCGGGCGCGGCACAAGCGCCATGCACTTCGAATTCACTATACGCTCGGCGCGACGAGCGAAGGCATTCTGACTGCCGCCAAGATAACTGTTTTTTCGGAAGAGGGCGCGTACGCCTCGACCGGGCCGGCCGTGCTTCGCAAGGCGGCCAGCCATGCGACCGGTCCTTATCGAGTGCCCAACATCCATGTCGATGTGTACGGCATCTTCACGAACAACAATCCGACCGGCGCCATGCGGGGCTTCGGCGCTTGCCAGATGGCGATCGCATACGAGGGCATGATGGATCGTCTTGCCGCACGCCTGAAGCTGGATCGTCGTGAAGTGCGTTTGAGGAATCTGATTCGAAACGGCGACAGCGTCACGACGGGTCAGGTGGTCCCGATCTGCACGGCCGTGGAGTGTGTCGAATCGGCCTGGTCGCGGTTTGATCGCGGACGGCGGAAGGACCCACCGCTGCTGCCGCATCAACGGCGCGGCGTCGGCATGAGTGTCATCTGTTTCGGGCTGGGCTATGGCGACGGATTTCCTGATGCCAGTCGAGCCACGGTACGGTTTTCGACGGGCGGCCGGCTGGAGGTTTACACCGGGGGCGTCGAATATGGGCAGGGGCTGATCACCATCATGGCCCAGATCGCGGCTGAAGAACTGGGTCTGGCGACAAATGACGTTGACGTGGTCTGGGCCGATACCGACCGCACTCATGAATCCGGCTCGTCGTCGGCGACTCGCCAGACGTATTTCACCGGCAATGCGGTGAAAATCGCCGCGAGCGAGCTTCGAGAACAGGTGCTCGACGTGGCGGGCCGGGTGCTCCAGGTTCATCCGCATGAACTGGACCTTGTCAGCGGGGCCGTCGTCGGGCGGTTCGATCGTCAGATCAACATGCCTCTTCGCGAGGTCGTATCGGCTGCCCGGGAGCGGGGTTATTCGCTCACCGGCGAAGGCATTTTCAAGCCGCGCACGGTGTGCGAGAATTTTGAGACCGGCCAGTCGCCTCGGTCGTTCATCACCTACTTGTTCGCATCGCATATCGCGCAGGTGGTGGTTGATGTGGAAACGGGCGAAGTGCGCGTTGAGCGGTATATCGCATGCCATGATGTCGGACGAGCGATCAATCCACAGTCGGTCGCCGGGCAGATGGTGGGCGGGGCGACACAGGGTATCGGCATGGCTCTCATGGAAGAGGTTGTGATGAAGGAAGGGCGCATGCTCAATCCGAATTTCACCGATTACATTCTGCCGACCTTTCGTGACGTGCCGGAGATCGAGACCGTCATACTGGAACATGATGATCCGGGCGGACCTTTCGGGGCGCGGGGCGTTGGTGAGCCGCCATTGATTGCAGCGGTTCCGGCCGTGCTGGGCGCAATCGGGGACGCAATCGGCGTCATGCCGGATCGGCTTCCCTGCACTCCTCAGCGCGTCTGGGAAATGATCAACGGCTTCGAGTCCTCACGCGGGGAGGACATGTCCGGACTGGATCGCTTAACGCCCGAGCATGCGCGGATGGCGCGATGACAGATACAATTTTCAACGGAACGCTCATTGCACATCGCGACGGTGCGCCGATTGTTTCGCCGTGCGAATCGATCTCCATCGGCGATGGCGTTATCACGGAAGTCCAACTCGGGGATGGGGGCGCCGACGGCGCCGCGAGAACGGCCGACGGGCGGAGTGAACGGTTCGACGCCTCAGGGCACGTCATTCTTCCCGGATTGATCAACACGCATCATCACCTTTACCAGTCGCTCACGCGGTGTCTGCGCTGCGTGCAGGATGCGTCGCTTTTCGACTGGCTGACCCAGTTGTACAAACGCTGGCGACATATCGACTACTCCTCCGTCAAACTTGCCGCGCAAATCAGCATTGCCGAGCTGCAATTCTCCGGATGCACGACCACCAGCGACCATTTCTACATTTTTCCGCGGGGAACGGATGCCCGGCTGGAAGCGGTTCTCGACGCGGCGGAGGAAATGGGAATGCGAATTCACGCCTGCCGGGGCTCCATGAGCGTGGGGCATTCCGCGGGCGGCCTGCCTCCGGACGACTGCGTGGAGGACGAACGCGCGATTTTGCAGGATTGTGAACGGGCAATGGATCGCTTCCACGACGGCGGGGAGCACTCGATGCGGCGGATCGATCTGGCGCCCTGCTCCCCGTTCTCCGTCAGTCCGGAGTTGATGAAAGATGTCGCGTCGCTGGCACGCTCCCGCGGCGCGCTGCTGCATACTCACGCTGCTGAAACGCTTGACGAGGAGGAATACTGCCTGAATCGATTCGGGGCGCGGCCGATCGATCTGCTGGACTCGCTCGATTGGCTGGGTCCTGATGTTTATCTGGCGCACTGTGTCTGCCTCAACCATTCGGACATTTGTCGGCTGGCGGAAACGAAGACCGGCATCGCCCATTGTCCGTCATCGAACATGCGACTCGGCAGCGGGATTCCGCCGGTTCGCGCCTTACTGGACGCCGGGGGTCGAGTGGGACTGGGGGTTGACGGCAGTTCTTCAAATGACGGCGGTCATCTTCTCGCGGAGGCTCGCCAGGCGCTGCTGCTTCAGCGAGCCGCGCGGGGGCCGCTCGGCTTGTCCGTGGCGGAGGCGTTTTCACTGGGCACCGTCGGTAGCGCCGAGGTTCTGAATCGTCCACGGCTTGGGAACATTGCCGCCGGATTTTCGGCCGATCTTGCGATGTTTCGGCGGGACGATCTGTCACTCGCCGGCGCGATTGAGCAGGATCCACTCGGCGCGATCATGCTCTGCCGGACGGCTCGCGTTGATCGACTGATTATCAACGGGCGCACCGTCATCGAAGACGGTCGGCACAAGCTGGTTGATCTGCCGGCGCTGATCGAACGATTTAATCGACTCGTGCGGGAGCGGTTCTCTTTCCAGATGCCCTGATGAAGGCGCGGGGGAAGGGCTGAATGGGCGCTGCGATTCGAGCAGCAAAGCGGCATGGCAGGGGACGATGGTGACGATTCAACCGAAAAGGTACGTGACGGCGTCCACCAGTTGATCGATATGCCGGCTCACCATCCACAAGGGAATAATCATCAGCGCGACGCCGACCATGACGAGGCATGCGCCCATCGTCGACGGCATCTGCGAGACTGATCGGAACTCATGTTCCATCGCTGCGCGCAGCGCAGCCAATCTTACGGCTGGATCGATGCCGTCCGTGTGTTCCACATGGAGGGTCACGTTGCGAAGCGGGGTAAAGCTGCGCAGTGAAAGTGCGAAGCGGCCATCGCGATCGTGCCAGGTCTCGGCCGACCAGGAACCGTGCCAACCTATTGAGCGAAGTGCGTCCTCGACCAGCCGACGGCATCGTTTTTCTGAGATGTTATAAATCACGAAACCGGCGTCAGCCGCCGGCAGCAGGCGATGGAAGGCCATCGCGAATCCCAGCGTCGCCAGGCCGAGCAGCCACAGATGGCTTGAGCCTGCGAGCGTTGGCAAAGGCACAACGAGAAGCGGAATGAGCACGATCGTCAGGGAGATGAAGTCGGCTCGACTCGTGATGATGCAGGGGCGGGCGTGACTGTTGACCAGTCCGAGTGTGAGGAAATAGGTCGCCACCGGCCCGACACAAAGGACGAGCATCAGAACGTCAGTTACCTGGTAGCCGGATGCGAACATGGGCGACAACCATCCGCGAGGCCGGGAATCGCCAATCTGACGGACCGCGATGCGATTCGACGATACATGCCTATCGGCCAAAAGGCTCCATCGAGGAAAGCCGATGGGCCGGATGCTGCTCGTCGACCGGGCCGCCGATGCGGCCGGAAGCTCGGGTCAGTCATTGAACGACGATCCGGAATCCTCCTCCGGGTCCAAACGGTCCAGATGCTGCCCCCGCTCCGCAACCTTGCGATACCCAAGGTATTTTATCACCTCAAGCACTTCGGTCCAACTCGGAAACGGCCGTTTGTTCGTTCGCTTGTATTCGTCGATTGCCATGACGAACTCGAACTGCTCTTCGTTGAGTTCGCCTTCCTCGGCGCTGCGGCGTGACTCCGGCCGGCGTCGCCCCGGTCCTCGGCGGCGTTCCAATCCGGCGCGACGATCCACGACCGTCTTTCGGCGATCGTCCTGCATCACGGTCGATTCGACTACGTCTCGCTGATCTCGATGAGGTAGGCTCACGGCACGGTCCTCCGGCGGGGCCGGCCCGTCAGGCGAGATCGGTCCCCCCTCGCCTATCGTCAGAAATCGTCGTCCTCTTCAGGTTCGTCGGCGTCGTCATCGTCAAATTCGTCGTCATCGTCATCGCCGTCGAACTCGAGGTCGTCGTCGCTCCCATAATCATCGTCTTCATCGTCGTCATCGATTTCGAAGTCTTCGTCCTCATCGTCGTGTGCCATCCGCGTGAGAATTTCGGACGCTTCGACCAACCTGGTGGATGGCACGAGCACCGCCACCCCGCACTCGGACGGCAGCGACGCTGCTGATTCGACCTGAGCCGGAATCGAGACGGCTTCCAATCGGCGACAGCAGCGGTCGGCCTCGCTTCGCGACCGGGCGAAAAACACTTCAACAAAATCGAACCCCTTTTCAGTTAACAAGAGGTCTTCGGATCCGACTCCTAGCTTGACCATGCGTGACCTACTCCTAATGATTCACTCACTCTCAGCGACCACCGCTTTCGCCAACGGCTGTGAAGTTGGCGAATTTCCGACGATTCGTCAAGCGGGTCAGCACAATTTTCGGCGGTGCCGCCGCGGCCCCGTTTCGCCTGCATCACCGAGGCGAATATTTACCGAATGCGGGCGGGAATCTGCGGGGTCTGGCCCCGAGATCGCCGTCGCCAGCGCGGCAATTCGTAGACGCTTTTTCGTTGGGCGTCCAGACCTCTGAGCGATCAAATTTTGGTTGATTTCGGGGAGCGGCGACCGCCAGCCCGGGGCTTGATCCGGGGCAATCCAATTCCCTCCCCGGAAAGCGTTATCCCTTGACGCCGCCGAGGGCCAGGCCGCTGATGAATTGCTTCTGAGCCACGATAAAAAGCGCGATGCAGGGCACCATTGTGACAATGCTCGCCGCCATCAGGTAATTCGCATCGCGAAAGTCGCCGTACTGGTTCTGGAATGAGTTCAGTGCGACGGCCAGCGTCATTTTTTCCTCACTTTGGAGGTAAATCAGGGGCCCGAGAAAATCGTTCCAAGCGCCGATGAACGTGAAAATGGCGGTGATTGCGATGACAGGCTTGCAGATGGGCAGCATGATCTGCCACCAGATGCGAAAAGAACCGCAGCCGTCAACCCGGGCTGCTTCGACCAGCGCTTCGGGCACCTGGGCGAAAAACTGCCTAAACATGAAAATGAAAAAGGGGCTCCCGAAAAACGCGGGTACGACAAGGGGCAGGAACGTGTCAATCCATCCGAACCAGCGGAAGAGAATGAAAAGCGGGATCATCGTGACCTGAGCCGGCAACATCATCGTCGCGATCATCACGATGAAGAGGGCGTCCCGGCCGCGAAACCGCACCCTCGCGAATGCGTATCCCACCAGACTGCACGACAAGACCTGTCCGATGACGACCAGCGTCGTTATGACGACGGTATTCGACATGGCGTCGAGGAATCCGATCCATTCGCGGCTTCCCATCCTGCTCAGGGCAGCGGGATAATTTGCCCATTGGGCGGCGCTGGGCCAGAGTCGGAATCCGGACGCTGACTGACTCGCTTCCTCGCCGGTTGAAAGACTGGTGACGATCATCCACCAGAAAGGGAACATCATCGCGACGGATCCCGCGAGCAGGACGAATAGAGTCAGGCTTTTCTGGATGCGAGACGACATCATTTCGGCCAGCTGCTCCCTTCCCGGTTGCTCCTGCCGCGGCGAACTCATGCGAACCGCCGCCAATCGAACGGTGCATCAGCCTTTCAGTGCTTCGTAGTACACGAATCGCCTGCTGCCTCGCATGACGACGATCGTCAGGCCGAGGACGATTAGTAACAGGAGCCATGCCATGGCACTGGCATACCCCATGTCATGCAGGTCAAAAGCCTGGTTGTAGAGCTGAATCACATAGAATCGGGTTGCGTTGCCCGGTCCCCCGCCCGTCATGATGAATGCCTGCGTGAAGACCTGAAACGAAGCGATTATCGCGATGATGACGTTAAAGAAAATAACCGGGCTGAGCATCGGCAGGGTGACATGCAGGAATCGACGCCATCCGGTCGCGCCGTCGATTGCAGCCGCCTCGTACAGTTCCTTTGAAATTCCTTTGAGCCCCGCCAGATAAATCATCATGGTGCCGCCAATCGACCACAGATTGACGATGGCGAACGCGGGCACGCCCCAGCGGTCTGCGTCTTTCTCAAACCACGCCGGCGGTGCGACAGAGGCCGGCAGGATTTTCGATAGCACGTCGTTCATCAGCCCGTGTTCGTGGTGGAACACCCACTTCCACATGACCGCCATGCCGACTCCGGCGAGGACACTCGGTAGATACCAGATCGCTCGGAATGCGCCGATTCCTTTCCATTCATGGTTCATCAGCATCGCGGCGAGAAGCGCTGC
Organism: Phycisphaerae bacterium; assembly: GCA_019636475.1. Taxonomy (NCBI): domain Bacteria; kingdom Pseudomonadati; phylum Planctomycetota; class Phycisphaerae; species Phycisphaerae bacterium. The sequence goes on along the minus strand of JAHBXN010000005.1, from coordinate 120,129 downwards.
GATCTGGCCGCTCGGCACGGCAAGCAGCGCGTACACCGTCGTGACATAGAGCGCGCGAACAAAGGTCGGGTCGAACTCCCACATCGACACAAAGTTGTCGAATCCAACCCATTTTGCCGTGTCCAGCGAGGCCATGCCGCTCCATCGCATGAAGGACAGCAGGAATGACATGACGATTGGGAAGGCTGTGAATGCCATCAGACCGATCACCCATGGGCTGACCATGATGTTACCGGCGAGTTCCTCCCGCATCGCCTGACCGCGCGGGCGCCGCACCCACCAATACACCGTCCCGCCGACGGCGAATGCGCCGATGGGTCCGACAATCCATCCGATGACACCGGCCCAGTTCACCCGGGTGTAATGAACTTCGTTGGCGTGCTTGCGTTCGATCTGTCGCCACTCCCTGTCGACCTCGGCCAGCTTGGCCGGGATATCAGCATTTTGCTTGAAGATGTTCTCCAGTCGTACGCGCAGCTGGTGGAGATAGGCCGGATCAGCCGGCCAGTTGATCGGCTCCGCGTATTCCGCGGCGTCCAGATAGGCGCGATAGTTTCGCGGGGGTCGGCCTTCGTCGATGAAATCCGGACCATTCGACACTTCCTTGATAACCGACAAAGCGAGGCCGGCGCGGCACATCCGCTCCTGCGCCGGGCGGCTGTTCATGTGTTTGACAAATCGCCACGCCTCGGCCTTGCGAGGGCTGCTGTTGGCGATGCCCCATGCGGCCGTGAAGATGCCGTTGCGGGCGGGCAATCCCTGAGAGTGCGGCAGGGGGGCGTAGTCCCACTCGAAGCTGCGAATCAGACGGTATGTGGGCACTTTCCAACGGCCGAGTGGTCCCGCGAATCCGACGTTGCCCGCCAGAAACGGTTCCATGCCGGTCTCGAGCTGAGTCTTGGCGGAAAACAAGGTGCGTTTCTCATTGTGAAACCAACCTTGGAGTGTCGCGAGTACGGCATGTAGCTTCGGATCGTTCAGGTAGTGTTCGCTGAAGTCATTCGACAGGAAGTCCACGCCGTGGTTCCATGCGAACAGCCGGACCATCGTCTCCCACGTCACAAAATCGGCACCGTAGCAACCGGGCAATCTGGCGACTTCTCGCGACGCGGTTATGAACTCCTCCCACGTCCAGCCCGCAATCGGCGGCTCCGCCACGCCTGCGCGGGCGAGAAGCGTCTTGTTGTAATAGAAGCCGGCCGGTGTGAAATCCTTGGGCAGTGCGACGAGGCGACCGCGTCGGTTGCCCATTCGCTGTGTCTCGCGATCGAAACGGAAGCAATCGACAACATTCAGAAAATAGCCCGACAGATCGACCGTTTCGCGGCCCGCGGCCACATCATCGGCGATGAGGCGGTCGATATCCGCGAGCAGGTCTTTGGATGCGAGATCGGCGACCTTTTCGTATCCGAGATAGAACACATCGGGCGGTTCGCCGGCAGCGAACATCGCATGCAGTTTGGTATTGACGGCTGCGGCCTGACCGAGATTTGTTCGGCGTACGCGAATTTTCTCGTTGCCGGGCTGTTCAAGAAAATCCTTGACAAGATCGGCAACGATTCGATCCTCATCATCTTCACCCCAGTGAATCAGTGAGATGACGATTTCGTCCGCACGCTGCACGCCGTCGCGTATCGGTCGATAGGCGAACACCCATAGAAACGAGAACAGCAAAATCGCGGCGGCCACAGCCCCGACGATCAGCCGAGCCGCCTTGGCAAATTGAATGAGCAGGTTCCTGGATCGCAAGCGTGACGCCTCTGATCGTCCCAGTTCCGGTCGGCAGGACCTAACGGCAGCCGCCTACTGAAGCATCCTGATTGCCATGCCTCGCGATGAGGGCTCGGTCCGACACTCCGCAGTCAGCGAAACTCAACACCGAAATCCGCAGGATCACGATCCGACCACCGCGAAGACCGCGGCCGATCGGGGCTCGAGCATCATTCCGTGCAACAGCCCGTTCTCCACCTTCAAATCTGTTTCGAGGTCCGCTTTTGGACGCACCCTCGGTCGAGCGGTTGGTTCATCCTTCGCGGGCATGATCAGCTCGGTCTGATTCGGATCATCCAGTCTTACGATTCTGGAACCGTTGGGCCATGGCGACGGCAGGTTGAGCCGATAGGCCTTGTCGCTGTTATTGAACACGACAACCACCGATTCCCTGCCTGAAGTCCGGCAAAACCCATAGACCCCGAGATCGTCACGGCATGTGATGGAGCGGAACGTGCCGGTCTGCAACGCCGGAAATGTATTGCGGATCGCAATGAGCCGCCGAAAGTGTTCAAGAACGTCTTTTTCGATTCGTTCCTCCGGGTCGTCGTTCGGCGGCAGATCATCCCAGAGCATTGGTTTGCGATCCGATGGATCGTCGGCGCCGTACATGCCGACCTCGTCGCCGTAATACACCATCGGCGCACCGAGGAACGTCATCTGAAAGGTGACCATCGACTTCATTCGGTGATAACAGTCGGGCGTCGGCTTGGCTTCGTTGTAGTTCGGCCCGTTATCCTGCAATCGGTTCGATTTGTCGTACTCCAGGTCCGGGTTCATGAACATCGATGCGAGCCGATCGGTATCGTGGCTGTCATAGAGATTCTGGAGCACATAGTTCACCTGGGGTTGATACCAGGAGAGCATGTCCTTGAGGGCCTGATCGAATTCGCTCGGCTTCGTCGCCCTGGCTTTGTTCACGAAGAACTGCTGCGCGCGGACCGCGAAGGGATAGTTCATCACCGCATCGAAGGTGCGTCCATCCAACCATGGCTTCGACTCTTCCCAAAGCTCCGCCACGATGTATGCGTCTGGGTTAATTGATTTAACCAGCTTTCGCCAGTCCTTCCAGAAATTCGCGTTGATGTCCGCGGCCACGTCCAGCCGCCAGCCGTCGATCCCGTCGGATGGATCGCCGTCGCCGTTGGGATCCATCCATCGCCGCGTGACAGCGAAGAGATGTTCACGCACCGGTGCGGCCAGCCCGAGTGCATCGTCGTGCTTCAATCGGGGCAGCGAGCCATCGTCCCCGTCCCAGGCCTTGTAGTGAAACGGGTCCCAACTGACGATATCGAACCACCCCGCGAATTTCGATTCGCGTCCGTGTTCCAGTACATCCTTGAAGGCCCAGAAATCCCGTCCAACGTGATTAAATACGCCGTCGATGATGACCTTGAATCCCATTTGATGCGCGATGTTCAGAAATTCGAGGAAAACCTTGTCGCTCTCCGACCATTGCCATGTAGCGGGATCGATCGTTTCGCCTTTGATTTTCTTCAGGCTGTCCTTCACGCCGAAGAAGTCGTCAATGTGCCGGTAATCCGACGCGTCGTACTTGTGCATGGACTCGGCAAGGAAGATGGGATTGAGGTAGATGGCGTTGATGCCGAGATCGCGGAGGTAGCCGAGCTTCTCCCGAACGCCCTGGAGATCGCCGCCATACCGACGATCAAATATGTAATTAAAGAAGCCGCCGGTTTCTTCAAAATCTGCCGGACTACCGGATTTGACGTCCGAAGGCGCTTTGTAAGGCGCGTGCCATTTGTGCGTCCACGGCACGGTTCTCGGCGGATCGTTGTCCGGCGTTCCGTTGCGAAATCGTTCCGGGAAGACCTGGTACCAGACCGCATTTCGAGCCCAATCCGGCGTTTCGAAACTCATCTTGATTTCCGCAGTGAATGGGTGACTTGCCTCAGCTCGCTTTTCGTGCACGCCATCGGCGTCCATCCAGCGGCTCGTATTGCCGTCGACGACTTCAAATCGGTAGTTCGGCCTGGCGCTCGGCGCGTTGACGGTCGCCTGCCAGTAGTCAAATCCAAGACGCGATTCAGTGCGAGCCATCGGAATCGGATCGTTCGAGTCGTCCGTCCACAGGCTTGCCGACTCCACGTCGTTTGCGAGCGTCCGAAGCGTGACAAGGGCATCGGATCGCGAATAGGGGGCGAAGTACTCCTGCCGGCGCGTCGAATGTCTGATCGCTTCGGCGGTAATGTGATCGGGCTTTGCCTCGCCGAACTGCTTTGCGTCATCGCCGATCAACAGGCCGCTGTTCCGGCCGCCGTGGTTGTCCGGGGTGCTGAGCTTCGGATCGGCCGTCTTGTCATCGAGGAAGATCGCGCCGTTGACGGCGAACTTGTAATGGTGGAGTCCCTCGGGCAACGGCACCAGAGCTTCATACTTCGCGGGGTGGATCCGCCGCGTCGGGGTCACTCCCGCTTTCCAGTTGTTGAAACTGCCGACGATGTCCACCCGTTCCAGCACCAGGTCTTTGGGCAGACGATCGTCGCTTTTCGGATCAAACAGGAAGTAGTGATAGCCTGAAGTCTCGATGCTGATTGTTCGAAGGGCGTTGTCGTAGAGTACGTAGTACGTCCGGTCTTTTCTGACCGTGAAGGATGTCGGGCTCGTGTCGGTGCCACGGCCCGTGCCGGTGACGATGAAGATTTCAGTTCCATCGTGGTCAGCGGTGTAGGGGGCGGCCCACAGGTCCTCGCCGACGAGATGCATTCCAGCCGATGCGGTTTTGTTTGTTCGCGCGGACAACTGAAATCCATTGCCGAAGGTGCCGTTCACGACGGCCGTGTCCGCGAGTTCGCCATCGGTGACGACGAGTTGAATTTCGAGCTGTCCCGGGGCATTGAGGAAGAGATGATCGGTGTATTCCTTCCGTTCGATGTACCAATCATTGGGCCCCAGGTCGCTTGAACCGCTGCCCCAACGATAGAGGAGGGTCTTGCCTGCGGTTGGAATGCTCTGCGACGGATCGAGAATGTAGTGGTCGCAGCTTGCACGCTCGATCGTGATGATGGCGTACGGCCGAGACGCCGGACGATGCTCCATTCCCCACTTCATCTTGTCGACGTCAAGCCAGATCAGATACTCGCCTGATTGGGGACAAACGAGGTGAATGTTGCCTCCCGGCTGTGTCAGGCGGTTTTCGCCGCCGGCGTCGCCGAGGTGTCGTTGCCATGTCCCATTGAAGACGAATTTGAATTCGTACAGGCCGCAGCCCATGTATCGCTGCAACTCATAACGATCTCCGACGTGGTTGAGCTTGAAGGAATCGTCGGAGGTGGCCCAGTTGTTGAACGAGCCCGCCAGATGGATGCGATCGTCCGAATCGGCGCGTGCGACCGCCGAAACGCCGAGTCCAAGAAGCAGGGCGGTGGCAAGGGTCCAGCGCGCCGATATCGCACGCAAACAACGCGTTGAAAACGTGTTCCAGAGAATTGCAATTCCCATTCAGGCTCCTCTGATTTAGTCGGCTGGATCGACCGATCGCCGAATTGATGGGATTCTATTGCGAGCTGCGCGGCGCGGCGCAGGATTGGCGGACGACAACGCTGACTCGGCAGGTCTCTGTCACGCTGGCGATGCGGCCGTCGATCAGCTCGAACAGGCGGCTGCAAGCCTGGCGGCCCAGCTCAAAGAGCGGGGTGTGAATTGTTGTCAGCGGCGGATCGCAGAACGCGCCCTGATGAATGTCATCGCAGCCGATGACACTTACGTCCTCCGGCACCCGGAGTCCGAGGCTTTTGATGCCGGCCAGCGCGCCGATGGCCATTTTGTCATTTCCGGCGAAGAGGGCGGTCAAACCCGGTTCGCGTTTTATCAGTGCGACAGCTGCCGCCGCGCCACCTTCTTCGGTGAAGAGTCCGTCATGCACGCAGGATTGTGGCAGTTTTGCGCCTGCCTTTCTGAGCGCGCTTTCGAAGCCACGCCGCAGATCGTGCGTCGTCTGGACCTCGGCGGCACCGTGAATGAGGCCGACCTTTCGATGGCCCAGTTTTATGAGGTGTTCGCCGGCGAGGCGTCCCGCGGCTTCGTAGTCGCAGCCGACGTGATTGAGCCTGATGTCCGAGACGTAGTTGTTGACGAGGATTACGGGGAACTGCTCAGAAACAAAATCTCGCAGGTAGGTGTCTCTATTGGTGATTCCGAGGCAGAGCAGGCCGTCGATGAAATGGCGCCGGAAGAGCTCCAGGTACTCTTTGGCGGCGATGTAAGCGTCATCCGCAACTTCAAGAATGACTTTGTATTCGGATTGGCGTGCGGTCTCCTGGATCGCGCTGATAAGCTCGCCGAAGTAGGCGTCGGCGAAGGCGTGCCGAAGTTGCGGAACGAGGATCGCCAGGAAACCCGATTTCTGAGATTGGAGTCCCTGTGCCAGTCGGCTCGGGCGATAGCCCAGTCGATCGACCGCCTCCAGAATCCGCTGTCGGGTTTCTACGCTGATCCGGCGGTCCCGTTTGTTAAGCACCAGAGATACCGTGGTTAAGGACGAACCGCTCTCACGTGCGACGTCCTTGATACTGACGGCTTTGCGTTTGGCCATTCGCGACAATCCAGGTTTAGAACCGCCGATCCAGTCTGCATCGACGGAAAGTTTCTCAGTGCGTTCTATCATACTGTAACTCGCTATTTTCGGCGTTGGCGCTGTGCGCGTGAAAGATTCCGCACCGAATTGCTGCGGTTTAACATCCTCATTAAGTGGACGATCGCCATTGGCATTTGCGGAGCCCGTGCCCGGCATAACCATTGTGAGTTACAGGGGTATGCACGGATTCTGCCGGGTTTTTCTTGATCGACGTTACGAAAACGTTATACTTAGTTGAGTAAAAGGTTTTACCATAAGCTTAACGCGTCCGCTGGTCGATGGCAATGATGTGAAGGGAATCCGGTGTCAACCAGTTCGAATTTCAGCGCGGTGACGGATCGGTCGGTTCGATGCCAGTCCTGTCCATGTTTGCTGCATTCGTACTCTGTGATGGATGGTCGCATGGCGTCTTCCAGGCGGAAGTGTACCGACGGCACCTTTCGCGGCTTCACCCTGATCGAACTACTTGTCGTCATCTCAATCATCGCTCTGCTTATCTCCATCCTCCTTCCCGCGATGTCACGGGCTCGGGAAGTCTCGCGACAGGCCGTCTGTGGAACGAATCTCCGCCAGTTTGGAACGGCTTTCATCAACTATTCCGAGGATTTCAATAGTTGGTTTCCGGCCAAGCCGTCGCCCACCAACGCGAATGCCGAGGTGACCGAGCTTGCCACGGTTCAACAGCTTGCGTCTCCCAACTGGGGGCCCAATTTTGCGGGCATGATCCGGGATGTTGTGGAGCGGAAATATTCGCGAGAAGACGGGGCCTATCCGATCTATTTGCCGGCGCCCAAGGTGATGCTTTGCCCGAGCGATCGCGGCAATAACAAGCCTGGAGAGGACGCCCTGAGCAATGGTGACCTCTGGCCGACCGAAGAGATCGATGATTTCCGCAAACTTCCCCGCACGCTTCCTGAGCAGAACAATCTGCGAAAGTCGCACATCAGCTATTTCTATGTTGCCTTGTTCCGAACTGACGACAACGGCGACTTCATGATCATGGCTGATCAGAGCAACCGTAATGACACAGCCGTGGGTTCATTAACAGGTCTGACCGGTGAAGACAATCATGGCACGCGGGGCATGAACTTTCTGTTCATCGACTCCCACGTTGAGTGGGGCAAACCACGAAGCGGCAGCTATCAGGATATGCAGGAATTCGCCACGCGCTATTGGGCGCGTGTGTTTCTGCGCAAGCCCCGGTGGTCCGGCGAGGGAAACGGCCTGAATCGCAGCAGCGAAGTGCAGACCGTCGAGTGAATTCCCATGCGGCCGATAATCGGGTGTTTCGCGGTGTGATGCAGGGCTTGGGAAAGTTTCCCGGCGGGCGATGTCAGCGGGGTTGAAATGACCCTCTGATAGAATCAATCAGGCGATGCTCACAAGGGAGAATCGCCGGTCAGTGTCCGGGGGGGCGTTTTCGACAGTCCCTGTTCTACGAGGAGTCGTCCGCCGTAACAGTCGCCGCACAGGCGAAGTCCGATCCGCTTTCGCGAGGCGCGGGAATGGCTCGGCTCGGCCGCGAAAGAGATGGCCAAAGGGCGTGCCACCTGAGAGCTTTTCTCAGGTGGAGGCGTCATCGAGAAACGAATTTGTCAGCCGGTCGTCCGACATGTGCGGCCGGCACCTGGACAGGAATCATCAGGAGGTGGAAGGTGTCATATCGTCGTCAGTTCGCAGTTCTTGCAGTGGTACATGCGGTATCGATTTTGTGTATGGGATTGAGCTTCGTCCGCGCGGGCAGCGTGGATTGTGAGACATTGGAAGACGTGGACGGTCAGAGCCTGCAAACGAAGTACAGCGGGGCCACCACCACGATTCAGAACAATGCGACCGGGTTTGGCAATCGCGCTGCGATTCTTCCGAATCCGACGACGGGCAATGAGCTGAATCAGCTTTTTGTCCGGAACGACGCCAACACGCTGTATATCGGCGTGACCGGCAACCTGACGCCCAGCGATGTCCTCGAGAATACCGTACTGATCTTCATCGAGACAGACGGATCGAACATCAATCCGGTGCTGAATACCCAGAACATGACGGGATCGGAAGCGCTTCGGAAGATGGATGGTGTCACCCTCGACTTCGGTCCGAATTATGCGATTGCACTGTGGAATGATCTTGGCGTTCAGTCCGCGCTGCTTCACAATGTGACCAATCCGAATGACATCGGCCAGGCATTGTCGCAGGGCACACAGTTTGCCGTGGACAATTCAAATCTCCTCGGCGTGAACAACGAGCCCGCGAGCGATCCGGCTCAGCAGCAGTTGAACGCTGCGACCGCGACGAACGGATTCGAGTTCGCAATTCCGCTGAATCTGCTCGGTTACTCGACGCCGCTCCAGTTCTCCGATGACATCCGCGTCCATGCGATCCTCGTGAACGGGACGGGTTTCATCAGCAATCAGTCGCTTCCGCCACTGAAGGCCACCTCCAACAACGTCGGCGGCGGAGTCGCATGCATCGGCGTGCACGATCCGGCGGGCAACCCGCCCAATAACGTCAATTTCCAACTCCTGTTTCCGAGCAACCAGTTTGTGACTTACTTCCTCGATCCGGATGGCACGGCGCCCTCCGGATTGCGAGATGGCGTCAATATTCCGAGCAAGTATGGCTCGGCGCTTTCGACTCAGAACAACTACACCTGTTTCGGCAATGCCGCGGCATTTTCGCCCTCGCTGTCTCCCGGATCCGAGATCGACGAAATCTATGTCGCCAGCGATGCGCAGAAACTGTACATCGGTGTATCCGGGAACGTGCCGCTCAATGACACCTTCAACAATACGATCGTGATCTTCGTGGATATCGGCGACGGATTCGGCGCGAATCCGCTCGGAGACGGATCGTTCTACACGGGCGGTTCCGGCGCATTCAGCGGACTGGGTGAATTGGAGTTGCACGACGGCTTCTTCCCGCGATATGCCATTCAGTACTGGAGACAAAACGGACAGCATCGCGCAACCGTGCAGGATTTGACGTTTGGTTTTTCGGATGTCGTTTTAATGGAATTCTCCACGAGCGGCGCGCGACATCTCGATCCTGACGTGAACGCGTTCGGCGTCAATCTTCAGAACATCGGTGGCGTCAATAACATTGCCGGCGACGATCCTGTCCAGCAGACGTTGAATGCGGTCACCGCCGCCAACGGCGTACAGTTCTCGCTCAACCTCAACGGAGCGCCCGGCACGGGCCAGACTCCGGGCTTCGGTCTCGGATACAACATCGGTGCAAATCCCGGGATCAAGATTGTTGCGGCCGTAATCAGCGGCTCCGGATTCATGAGCAACCAGTGGCTTCCTCCGCTTCGCAAGACAACCGGCGAAGTCCGACTGTCGACCGACGCGGTCAACACGCCGACGGTCATCGACGATGCCGGTGTCGGTGACACGCCGGCCACGGTTGCCAGCACATTAACACCCACGAATGCCACGAGCGCGGGACTCGAACGCGTCACCGGCCTGGAAGTGACCGTCAACATCACGCACCCGGCGGTTGAGGAACTGACCATCGACCTCTTCAATCCCGCTTCGAACCGAACCGTTCGACTGTGGAACGGCAATCAGTCCGGCGCGAACATGGCGACGACTTTCGCTCACGATGGCACGTCGCTGACATCGTGGGTTGCTCCGGGAGCCGGAGTATTCGATGTCAACAATCCGGCGACCAACTCGCTGTTGACTTTCAACGACGTCGATCCGACGGCCGGAGACTGGATCCTGTTCGTGACAGACAACGTGACCGGCAACTCGGGAACACTGAATTCATGGTCGCTGGATCTTCGGGAAGATGTCGGCGGCGGCGTCGATTGCCTCGGGTTCCGAACGGATTCCGATCCGCCGGTGTCGATCGCGGCTGATTTCCCCACGGCCGAGTACATCACGGTTGATCCCATCGAGCTTTCATTTGATGGCGCCCCGAACTTCACCGTCGCGAATCCGCCGGGTACCAATATTCCGGCGCAGTATCCGGGGGATGCGCTGGCCGTGCAGAACAATTACAGCTGTTTCGGCGACGCGCAGGCGCCGACGGGTGTTCAGTACACTGCCGGCAGCGAGATGAACCAACTCTGGCTCAGCAATACGGCCGATCGCCTGAAGCTGGCCATCTCCGGCAACCTCGAGTTGAACGGCAATGCCTACGTGGTGCTGCTCGACACGAAGCCCGGCGGCGAAACGACGCTGGCCGGCAACGCGACACCGCCTCAGTCCGTCGGCGGCAACGGCCCCGGCACGGGCCTGAACGGCGCGGTTCTCGACAGCTGCCTCGAAGCGGACTACGCCATTTCAGTCGCCACGTTTGGCGATGGGTCGTATGCGGTCGAGTTGTCCGATCTCCAGTTGAATACGTCGCGAATCCTCGGTTTTCAGAATATGAATTCGCTTTCTGGCGTGCTTCGCGCGGCGGGCGACAATGCGGGCAGTGAGCTGAATCAACTGTTCCTTCAGAACGACGCCAACAATTTCTACATCGGTCTGACCGGCAACCTTGAAGGCAACGGCAACGCGATCGTCATTCTTCTGGAGACAGTCGGAACCGGGCCCAACCCGATCAATACGTCAGGGTCGTCCGGCTGGCCCGGCGCGCTGACGGGTCTGACGAACGATGCCTTACCGATCGGCTTCAATCCCGACTGGGCGATCGTGGCCACGCGGTCGGGCAACTCGTTCCAGACGGCCAAGCTGGTTAATCTGAATAACACGGCCAGCACGCCGATCGACATCACCCGCGTTACGAACGGCGCCATCGCATCCAACACCTACGCCGCAAACAACGACAATGTCGCGGGGGTCAACGGCAATTCCGGCGATAACACGCAGGCATCGCTTGCACCGAGCGCCACGGCGGGCTATCAGTTCGCAGTTTCGCGCGCTTCGCTGGGGCTTGCCGCGCCGGGCGGAAACGGAGCGACTGTTCAACTTGCGGCGTTCGTCACCAGCGGCGGGGGATATTGGAGCAACCAGGCACTGCCGGCGTTCATCGGTGACAACATTCCCAATGTCAGTACGGCCGGCGATCCGGTCGATGTGTCGGCGTTGCTGAATCCGCAGACGTATGTCATTTCGGGAACGTATTCGACACCTTCGCAGTATCTCGGCACGGACATTCCGTCGCATATGGGCCCGGCGGTCGCGACCCAGGACAACTACACCGGGTTCGGCAACCAGGGACCGAATCCGCGATACAACAACGACAATTGTGCGCTGGTCGCATTCTGGAACGACAATGTCGGCGGTGTAACGGGCTGCACACAGGCCGGCTCGCCCTGCAATTGTCTGGGTGGATCCGACGCCGATGCCGGCAACGTGGATTCGGGAATGGAAGTGAGCATCTCGCTGGCCGATCTGGGTATTGCCGAGATTCTTCCCGGCGGAGGTCCGGAGATTCGAGTCCTCGCACTGGTGACGGGAAATACAGGATTCGCATCCAATCAGTTTCTGCCGGGGTTGGGCGGCGAAGTATGCAACCTCGGATTTGGCCCGGCCATCAATCTGACCAACTTCGCGGGCGAGCAGTGCCTGGCCTACGAGTTGGAGGAATCGGCCTTCTGTGGCGCGCATCCCGCCGACATCAATGGTGACGGGCAGGTGAATCTGACAGACGTCAACGTCTTTGTTCAGGTGCTGCTCGGTACGAACTCGGATGTCTGTCCGCTCTTCAAAGCGGACATCAATCCGAATCCACCGGCGGGCATCAACGGCAACGACATTCAGGCTTTCGTCAACGCCTTGCTGAACTGATGCGGAGTGTGAACGGTTTTATGCGGCGGGCTGCGATGCAATATGCGCGGCCCGCTGCGTTGATACACGGGGTTGTCTGCCCTCGCAGTTCGAGCAGCGCGGCTGGGACCCGACGCGATCAGCGGCCAGTTGCGTACTCGCTTCCTTATTAGAGAAATGACAAACGACATGAGGGGACGTTTGATGCGACAATCGATCTTGTTGAGCCTGTGCATGGCGGTTTGCTCAATCCCGGCTTCCGCAACTTTTGGCGACGAGCCGGAGCCGGTCATGCTTCAGTACTTCGAGGCGGAATGGAGCGTGATCAGGCATCGCATGCCGGACGTGTTCATCGCGGGGTATGAATGTGTCTGGCTCCCGCCGATTCAGAAGGGCGAAGGCGGCACGTTCAGCGCGGGCTACGACCTTTTTGATCGATTCGACCTTGGCACTGCCGGAAGTCCGACTCACTACGGGACCGAGTCTGACTTCCGTATCATGGTTGACGAATTTCACCGCGCGGCCAATCGTGTCTATGTTGACCTGATTATGAATCACAACGGCTTCCGCGATCACAATGATGCCACATTTGTGACACAAGGCGGCTACCCCGGCTTCGTTCTAAGTCGTCCGGGCGATTTGTATGGCGATTTCAACGTCTATTCCGGCGGGTGCCCCCAGTCGCAGCAACCGGCCGACCCCTGTTACAATCTTTATGATGGTCGACTCGTGGGGCTGATCGACATCGCGCAGCAGAAGAACTACTCGTACATTCGTCATCCAGTCACTCCCGGTCATCCGGATAACATTCCCGCCGGGACACTTTACAACATCCCGAAGGCGAGCAATGCGGCGTTTTACCCCGATCTCGATCTGCCGGGCCAGGCCGTGGTGAATCCGGGGACGAGTCGCAACCCCGGCACGCTGAACTTCACGTTCTTCCCGTACAATCTTGAGAATCCTCTTGCGGGCGATGCCGTGCTCGAGAATGCCAACGATCTTCTGCTGCGCTCAACGCAGTATTACCTGGAAGTGCTGAAGGTGGACGGTTTTCGCCTGGATGCCGCCAAGCACATTCAGACATGGTTCTGGGACAATCTCTGGGATTCGGTGGTCTATCAGCGATGGGTCGATTTTGACGGGCTGGTCAAGACGCCGTTCTCTTTTGTCGAAGCCGTCGAAGGCAACAACACGATGCGGAACTGGATCCGCCGGTCGATCAACGGCGGCGGGTGGCCGGCGCAGGGCGCCGAATTCGGCAATCGCGACGCGCTGGACCTTAACGAAGCGGGGCAGCTTCGTGATCTCGTCAACGCGGACGGCGCCGGGTCCTGGTCGAACGTGTTGTCCGCGTCGGTGGACCTGTCGGATGACGGATTCAACAACGGCAGTCTGGGCGTCCATCACGTCAACAGCCATGACAACACCATTCCTGATGATGAGAACGACACCGTCGTGCAGGCGTACACGCTGATGCGCACCGGAATTCCAATCGTCTATCACAACGCGCTTCAATTCGGTACGAATCAGGCGAATTTTCCGCGTGCAAACGGGCGCGACGACGCGCTGGGACTCGGCAGCAATGAAATCACGACGCTCATCAAGATTCACAATCAGTACGCCCGCGGCTATTTCATTCCGATCAACAACACGGATGCGGTCAATCCGTCGCAGAATGATGTCCTGGCCTTCACGCGCAGGACGCCAAGCGGTCCGGACAATGTGCTCGTCGGGCTTAATGACCTGGAATCAAACGGCCATGATGTGAGAAACGTTCAAACCGCTTTTCCCGCGGGCACACGCCTGCATGAACTGACCGGCAATGCGAACGATCCCATTGTCGATCCGAACAATCAGATTCCCAACCTCCTTATCGTCGGCGCAGACGGCCGCCTCATACATGGCGACGCGCCGAACGGACAGTTTCTCAATGTGCCGCGCAATCGCAATGCGAACGGCGTATTCCACGGTCGTGGATATGTAATCTATGGACCGGCCGTTCCGACAGGAACGCTTTCGATAGACAATGCGACGACTACGGTCGCGCCGCCACAGGGAGTCGGGATTCCGGCATATCGACGGCGGCTGAATCCCGTGACAGTCGTTCGCTCGGAAACGTTTGACATTCTCCTGCAGACCGCCCACACCGACCCGCTCGATCCGAATACGGATGACGAGGCGGTGTTCCGAATCGATCAGGGGTTCGTGGATTACAACGGCGACTCGCAGGTGGATTTCGGACCGGGCAACACGTTGCACACCGATCCGCGCTACGGATTTGAAAACTTCGTTACGGGAAATTCTCCCCGCTATACCGGCGGGACCGGCGTGTATCGGCAGACGATCAATGCGGCGGCGCTGGGAGAGGGCTATCACTATATCACGGTGCGTGCTTTCCGGCATCGCAATCCGACCGACAGCCCGCTTTTCGGCGAATTCCGAATCGTCATTTATGTGGATATCGAGGACCCGGATTTCACGCTGGTCTCGCCCTCAAATGACTGCAATGCCGACATCACGGCACTGCCTGCTGCATTCGTCGCCCAGGCTTCAAGCCCCGCGATCGACCGCGTCTTCATGTATGTCGATCGGCTTGAGACTTTTGATTTTGTGGGTGCGGCACTGGCCGGTGGAGCGGGACAGGCAGCCCGCAACTACGAGGATTTCACGTTGTCTCTTGGCAGCCTCGCCCGCGGCAACCACCGCCTGGATATTGTTGCGATCGAGGAAGCTCCGGATGGTGTCATCAAGACCCGCCACAAAACCTACACCGGTATTCAGTCGGTGGTGGGAGCCGGTCTGGGCGCGGGAGACCTGAATTCGGATGGCGTCATCAACGGAACAGACGTTCGCATTTTTGTGCAGGCGACGGTCGGCAATCTCAACTTCCTGTTCTTCCCGACGGCCGACATCAACTGTGACGGTCGATGCGATCACGAAGACGTGCCGCCCTTTGTGGATCTGCTGCTCAGCCAGCCATGAGGAGGTACAGCCGATGGGTCGAGGCGTTAGTCCCTTGGAGGGCTGACCGTGGGGGTCATTCGGCGAACAATGCGTCGACGAACACATGCGGATCGAACGGCTCAATGTCGTCAATCGACTCACCCAGGCCGACAAACTTCACGGGCACGTTGAGTTGGTCGCGAATGCCGACCACAATACCGCCTTTTGCGCTACCATCCAGCTTTGCGAGTATGATGCCGCTGACCTTGACATGCTCGCTGAACATGCGTGCCTGCTGAACGGCGTTTTGCCCGATCGTCGCGTCGAGCACAAGCAGCACCTCGTGCGGCGCGCCGGGCAGTTTCTTTTCAACGACGCGCTGGATCTTGTTCAACTCCCGCATGAGATGATCCTGCGTATGCAGGCGCCCCGCCGTGTCCACCAGAAGGATGTCGATCTTTCGGGCGATGGCAGCCTCGCATGCGTCGTATGCGACTGCGCCGGGATCAGCGCCCTGATCGTGCTTGACGATATCGACGCCGCATCGGCCGGCCCATTCGGTAAGTTGAAGCACCGCGGCTGCGCGATAAGTGTCGCACGCCGCGACCATGACCTTATTGCCCTGTTTCTTGAGGTGATTCGCGAGCTTTGCGACGCTCGTGGTTTTGCCGCTGCCATTAATCCCCGCGATGAGGATGACCGTCGGCCCGCTCGATGCCTTGGCGAGTGATCGGATGTCGGCCGGCCATTTGCCGATGATGTATCGCTTCAGAAATTCGATGATGTCCTGGGACTGGGCGATTTCCTTTTTCTTCCACGATTCGCGAACGGCGCCGATCAGCTTGTCGGCCGTTGCGGGGCCGAAATCGTCGCGGATCATTGTCTCATAGACATCTTCAAGCAGAGCTTCATCGATTGCACGACCAAACGGGAGAATCGACTTGAACCCGCTGACGATTTTCTCGCGGGTCTTGGTGAGCGCTTTCTTGAATCGATCGAAGAGACCCATGGCGGATTTGAAGAGAATAAAAGTCGAAGGGTGAATTCGGACGCGGACCGTTGTTGTGGACGATTGGTGATGCCGATTTCTATTCAGGCCATGCTAAATTCCTACGCATCTCCGTTTAAGCTGTCCTGGGCGACCGGTTCGGCCGTCGCTTCCGAAGCACCTGCCGTACGCTGCTTCATGACGGCATCGAGAATCCCGTTGATAAACGCGCCGGTTTCCATCGTGCCAAAGGTTTTTCCGATTTCAATCGCCTCGTTAATCGCCACCTTCGGCGGAACCTCCGGCCGGTGGAACAGTTCACAAACCGCGATTCGCAGGACATTTCGGTCGATCGGAGCGAGCCGCTTCAACTCCCAATTCTCGACGACTGACTGGATGCACTCATCGATCGCGGATCGATCGATTCGGTAGTCGTCCACGAGGCTGCGGGCATACTTCCTCACTTCCGCGGGAGGATTTTCATCGCCGAGAAAGGCATCCAGGTCGCCGGCGAATTCGTCCCCAAGATGGTCGAAAACACAAAGAGCCTGCATGGCGAGCGTTCGGGCGTGACGGCGATCGATCATGCTCCCATTGATAGGCGAAATCGGCCGTTCTCGCAAGCCGCCGGGAGGCGCAACCGACCGTGTCGGCGCGGACTACCGCGGTCAATTCTCGATGGCGTCGAGCACCGCCTGGTGCACGTCGGCCGGAGGGATTTTGCGGACATCCTTCGGAGTGCGGCGGTGTGAGAACTCCACCACGCCTTCCGCCAGGGCTCGTTTGCCGATCACCACACGCAGAGGAATGCCGACCAGATCGGCGTCCTTGAATTTGAAGCCGGCCCGCTCGTCGCGGTCGTCAAACAACACATCCACATTCGCAGCGGTCAAATCGTCGTGGAGCCTGCTCGCCAGGGTCATGACTTCCTCGTCACGCGGATCGAGCGCGATGATGAGCACCTGGAAGGGCGCGATGCTCATCGGCCAGATCGCCCCGTTTTCGTCGTGATGGGCTTCGAGCGCGGCCGCGAGCGTGCGCGTCAGACCGATGCCGTAACATCCCATGATATGCGGCTGGGCCTTTCCGTTCTTGTCAAGATAGTGTGCCTTCATGGCGACACTGTACTTGGTGCCCAGCTTGAAGACATGGCCGACTTCAATCGCTTTGCGCAGGCGGATCGGGGAACCGCTTCCCTTCGGAGACAGATCGCCGTCAACGACGTTGCGGACGTCCGCCACCACGACATTCGGCCCTTCCAGTGCGAAGTCGCGGCCCGGATTGATGTTGACTGCATGATAATCCGTTTTGTTCGCGCCGCTGGCGCCATTGCGCATGACGCTGACGGCCTGATCGACAATCAGCCGATAAGATACGCCCGATCGATCGAGATTGTGCGGCCCGGCAAAACCGACATCGGCGCCGGTGAGCCTTTGAATCGTGGTGGGGCTGGCCAATTCGAGTCGCGCTTTGGTGACGCGGTATAGCTTGTTTTCGTTCACGTCGTGATCGCCGCGAACGAGGACCACGGTCACCAGCTGTTCGGGCGGCGTTTTTCCTTTTCCGCTGTCATCACCACGAACCGTTGCACATTCATAGATCAGGGTCTTGATCATTCGAGCGGGCGTCGTCTCGAGAAATGCCGAGACCTCGTCAATCGTTCGCTGATCCGGCGTATGCACTTCCTCTAGCGGTTTCATCTCCTCGGTCTGTTGTGCCAAAGCCGCGCAGACGGCGCGCTCTGTGTTCGCCGCGTAGTCGTTGTTCTCGGTCAGCGCGACATAGTCTTCGCCGGCATCGGTGAGCACCATGAATTCGTGCGAAGCGTCACCGCCTATCGGACCGCTCTCCGCTTCGACCGCGACATAGGGCAGGCCGCAGCGCGAGAATATCCGGCAGTATGCGTCGTACATCTTCCTGTAGCCTTCATCGAGGCTTTCAGCGGTGTCGTGGAAGCTGTACGCGTCCTTCATCAGGAACTCGCGGGTCCGCAGCACGCCGGATTTGGGCCGCGCCTCGCCACGGAACTTCACCTGGATCTGATAGAGGTTGATGGGCAACTGCTTGTAACTGCCGAGATACGCGCGGGCGATCTCGGTGATCACTTCCTCGTGCGTCGGTCCGAGCACGGTCTGCGAACGCCAATCGCCCTCGGGCCCACCGAGTCGCAGCAGGACTTCGCCCATCGCGGCTACTCGATTTGTTTCTTCCCACAGTTCGATCGGATGCAGCACCGGCATGTGCAATTCGATCGCTCCCGCGCGGTTCATTTCCTCGCGGACGATCTCTTCAACCTTGCGAAGACTGCGATAGCCGAGCGGCAGATAGCTGTAGATTCCGGCCGCCAACTGGCGAATCATCCCGGTACGCAGCATGAGCTGATGCGACGGCGCGGTCGCGTCCTTCGGAGTTTCCTTGGTGGTGACGATGAAGAATTGCGACCAGCGCATCGGGCAGCCCTCTGGTTGGTGGACCGTTCAATATTGAAAATCGCACATTAGGACCGCAGACGGGCGGCATTTCAAGTGCGGCTATCTGGGGAAATTTTGCTTGATCAGTCCGGACTGCCGCGAGGGATCCTTGAATCAATCGCGCGCCCTTCGCCTGTCCGCCAGCCGACCTCACGGCCATTTTATCGGCGCTTCGGGATCGATTGTGCTCCGCAATCGGAAAAAAGGCGGTAAACAAGTATTCCCTGGATGCGTCGGGCGGATCGAAGTTCTGTCAATATTGTCGAGTTCCACGCCTGTCGGCGTCGTCCGGGAACGAAAATAGCTTAACGCGTGGTCGGCGCGGCCCGATGAGCAAGCTGTTTGGCGGACGCTCGAAATGTAATGAAGGGGCGTCTGTGATGATTCACCCCTTGTGAGGCGAAATCATGGTCCGTGATCCGCTTGAACGACGACGAGACCCTCGAACCCAGGCCAATCTTCCGATCATGATCCGCGTGGATGGCGCGGCCGAGAAGGCTCCGGCACATCTGGTTGACCTGTCATCGGGCGGCGCTGCTGTCGTGATGACGGCGTTCAACGCGCCCGGGATGGGTGATTATCTCGATCTTCAGTTTGAAACCCCGGGTAACAATGAAGACGGCGAACCGCGACGCATTCGGCATGAGACGGCCGTCGTCATGAACGTCGGTCGCCCGGAGCGCGGCATTGCTCGCCTGGGCTTGCGGTTTATTCAGTGCTGCGATCCGGGTCTTGAGATTTTTGATCCGATCGACACGCTCTCGGATCATCGCCGAAGTGTCGATCCGGTGCTCCAGTCGGATCGGTGGGAGTCCGCGCGAAAGCTGGGTTCGGTGCGAAATCGCCGGTCCGGCGAAACCGCGAGCGCTTTCTGACGAGAGAGTCGGCGGATTCAGATTGCCTGAAACCTGAAATCAAAGAGCCCATGAGCCACCGCTCGTGGGCTTTTTCATGTGGGGTTGACGGTGCGTTGAGACTTGGGGCCCGTCCGATTAAGATGGCACGCC
This sequence comes from Phycisphaerae bacterium, assembly GCA_019636475.1. Taxonomy (NCBI): domain Bacteria; kingdom Pseudomonadati; phylum Planctomycetota; class Phycisphaerae; species Phycisphaerae bacterium. The sequence goes on along the minus strand of JAHBXN010000005.1, from coordinate 100,636 downwards.
GGTTTCGGACCCGCTTACCGACGGAGATTCGTATGGCGACCAAGAAGGAACTGCTGTCCAGGACGATCGAGCACATCGACATCACCCAGATTGACACGCGGCCGCTCATCAATGCAATGAGCCGGATGGCGTTCAGTGCTCGCGATATGTCCCGCGCCGCAGAGATTTATGAGAAGATGCTGCGGGACAAGGAATGCGCCGTGATCCTTTGTCTTGCGGGTTCGCTCATCAGCGCGGGGCTCAAGAAGGTCATTATCGACATGATGCGGCACAACATGGTTGATGCCGTTGTAAGCACCGGGGCCAACATCGTCGATCAGGACTTCTTCGAAGCGCTCGGATTCCGGCACTACATCGCGCCCGAAGTTTACAAAGCCGGACTCAATGATAACGAGCTGCGCGACCTTCACATCGACCGCATCTACGACACATTCATTGATGAAGACGATCTGCGGGTTTGCGACGAAACCTGCCTCAAGATCGCCGAGCGGCTGGATGCGAGGCCGTATTCTTCGCGAGAGTTCATCTTTGAGATGGGCCGCTACGCGAAGGAGCATGGCGCGGGCGTCGATTCGATCGTGCAGACCGCCTTTGAGAAGCAGGTGCCGATCTTCGCGCCGGCGTTCAACGATTGCTCCGCCGGTCTTGGGCTGGTGGAGTACATTCGCACGCGAATGGGCTCACCCCGCATGACAATTGACAGCATGCAGGATTTCTACGAATTGACGCAGATCAAAGTGAAGAATCCCGTCACAGGTCTCTTCATGATCGGTGGCGGCGTGCCCAAGAATTTCACGCAGGATATCGTTGTTGCGGCCGATATCCTGGGCGCCAATCCGGAAATGCACAAATACGCGATTCAAATCACCATTGCCGACGTTCGTGATGGGGCGTTGTCCAGCAGCACGCTTAAGGAAGCCTCAAGCTGGGGCAAGGTCGATACAGCTTTCGAGCAAATGGTGTTCAGCGAAGCGACGATCGCATTTCCGATCATTGCGTCCGCCGCGTATCACAGCAAGAGCTGGGAAGGCCGCCGTGACCGGAAGTTCTGCGCGATGCTGGACGACGCCATGTCGCCCGCGGCCGCCGGCGTGTGACTTCAAGACGCTGGCTCACTACTCCCACCAGCCCAGCCAATCCCAATGGGACTTCGCGCCGCGCTTCGACAGCGCGGCCGGCGGCATGGTGCCGGCACGCTCGAACGGATCAGCGACTGACTTGTACCAGGCGGCCCAGGCATCCGGATCGTGATTGTGCGTCACCCCCGTGAGCATCGCCAGCGACATTTCGGCGGCGTGCTGCAGCGTGAAATTGTCTGACTCCAGCGTGCCGATGAGCATTTCAATCACCCGGCGCTCGGGGAAGTAGCCAAGCGTTTCAATCATCGCCAGGCGCGCGTTCTGATCCGGCTCTTTTGCGCCCCGATCGATCAACACCTCGACGATGCGTCCGCGTTCCTCGTCTGAAAAGGCGCCGCTTCGCACCGCGTGGCCCAGCAGCAGGGCGGCCCGCCATCGAACCGTTGCCGGCGCCTCTCGAACGCCCTCGATCGGTCCACTGGCGCTTCGCAACAGCTTGATGCAGGTATCGACGCGAGGCGAATGCTCGCACGGCACAAGAGCTCGAAGCGCGGCGCAGCGAACCATCGCGTCCGGATCAGTCCGCGCCAGCGTATCGTATACTTTGACGGCCCAGTCTCGCTGGCCATCGGCCCCTTTTGCGAGACCGACGACGCCACGGCGGCGTTCGTCCGCGTTTTGCGACTCGAGCGCCAGATCGAGATAATCCCGGCTGGATTTCCGGCTTTCGAATAGTTTGCCACGACCTGTTCGTTCGCATGCCGGAGTGACGACACAGATTGTGCCCAGCGACAGGACGATCAGGGCAAGCCGCCGTGAGGGTCTGCATCGAGCCGGAGCCTCGATCAGCGTGATTTCAGACTGCGGCGTTGACGTCATGGGCAAAGAACTGCTCGGGCGAGATCCACGTGACATCCAGGACCGGATGATCGAGAAAACGCTGACCCAGTTCCCGAAATCGTTGCGGGTTGTCACTGACATAACAGGTTAGTTTTCCCGGGCCGCGCCGCGAGGAAAGCGAATCGGACGATTGTAACTGTTGCACGACCGCCTTGGCCGTCTGCTCGCCGGAGTCCAGCAGGACGATCTTCGGTCCGGCGACTTCGGCGATGGCATCCCGCAGAAGGGGATAGTGCGTACAACCCAGCACGATCACGCGAGGATCGAGCCGGACAATCGGCTGGAGATAATCGCGCACGACCGCACGGGTGATCGGATCGTCACATCGACGACCCTCTTCCGCAAGCGGCACAAAAAGCGGGCATGGCTTCTGAATCACCCGCACGTCCGGCTGGAATCGCTTCATCGCGCGACGATACGCATCCGAGTTAATCGTCGCCTCGGTTGCGATCACCGCGATTGTCCGACCTTCACCCTGAAGAACCGCAGCACGCGCGCCCGGCTCAACCACGCCGCTGACCGGAATGGGAAGCCACTCCGAGAGCGCCGGCAGCGCCGCGGCGCTCGCCGTGTTGCACGCCACGACGATCATCTTGGGATCGAAGCGCAGCAGGAATTCGCAATTCTCCTTCGCGAAGCGCGTGACCGTTTCGCCGCTCTTGATGCCGTAAGGCACCCGGGCCGTATCGCCGAAATAGACGATTTCTTCATTGGGAAGGCGGCGCTGCAATTCGCGAACGACCGTCAAGCCGCCGATGCCTGAGTCGAATACCGCAATACACCGATCGTCGTTTGCCATCTGCGCATCCCTGCCGGCGTCATCTGATGGAAGAGCGTTCCGTCGCTTCGTAATGATATCGTCAGAACGACGTTATCTCAATCAGCGATTCGTTCACGGCGGCGGGCATCAGGGGCTGATCTGAACCAGCGCCCATGCCGCGTTTTTCCTGACCGACTCGTCCTCGTCCTCGAGCAGTGCCCGCAGTGCCGGCTCGGCCTCGTGCGCTGCCGCACCGATCCGGCCGATCGCGTCGATTGCATGCCAGCGAACCTCAGAGTCCTCGTTTTTCAGCAGTTCGATCAGTGAATCGACCGCTTTCTCTCCCATTTTTGACAGTGCGTACACCGTCGCCCGCCGATCGCGTGGTCGTCCCCGAAGCAGCGCGTTGATCAGTGGGGCGACCGTCTCCTCGGATTCCGCACAAGTCTTGCCCAGCGCCACGGCCGCACGCAACGCCACCCCGTCGTCAGGATCGTCCATCGCCTTAATCAGGGCTCCGGCCGCAGAGTTCGCGGCCTTGCCAATCGCTCCGAGCGTCCGCGCCGCGCCCGCCCGCACGGACACATCCGGGTCTGACAGCGCATCAACAAGCGCCGGGACCGCAGGCGCAGCCTTGCGACCGAGTCGCTGCAAAGCCCTGGCACACTCCTCTCGAACCGACAGGCGCTCGGATTTGAGTCCTCGAATGAGAGTCGGCAGACTGGTCTTGCCAATCGCAGCCAGCGATTGAACTGCCGCGGTGCGTACCAGATCGTCGGGATCTTCCATGGCGTCGCCGAGGGCCGGAACTGCGGCTTCGGCGGACTTGCCCAGTTCCTCCAGCACCTCCGCCGCGCGCTTGCGGATTCCCGGGTCCGTCGATCTCAACAGTGCGGACAACGGTGGAACCGCCCCCGTACCGATCTCCCGAATCGCCTCGATCGCCCGCCGTCGAATGTTCTTGTCATCGTCAGCGATGACGCTGACGATTTGTGCGGCTGCCGGCTCGCCAATCTGTCCGAGAACCTCCACCGCTTCTCGGCGCAGCGGATGGGTCCGATCGATGAGAATCTCTGAGAGCGCGTGCAGTGTTTCCTCATCGTCCGCCCGCATCGATCCCACTGCAAGCAATGCGGCGCGGCGCACACGCGTGTCTTTGTCCTCGCTTATCAAATGCAGCAGTCGCGGCGATGTGACCTTGCTACGCTTGCCGAACGAACCGAGGGTTTCGGCCGTGGCGATCCGGACATAAATGTTTCGATCATCGAGCGCGCCGGCCAGGGCCTTTATGATCGCAGGTGTGCAAACGCCGATTTTTCTCGACGCGATTGCGGCTTCCGTGCGAACATTCCAGTCATCGTCAGTGAAGAGGGGGACAATTCGCTCAGCATTCGCCTCCGAGAGCGGGCCCATCGCTCCAAGCGTGCCCAGCACCTGGCGTCGGATATCCGCATCCGGCTCGACCAGCAGAGCAAGCAGTGCATCGGCGGTCTCCGCCGACTTGGCGCCGATGCGCCCCAGCGTGACACTCGTTTCCAAAAGCAACGTCCGGTCTCCCTGCTTGAGCAATTCGCGCAAGGGAGCTTCGGCCGAAATGCCGCTTTCCTGGAATTTTCCGATGGCAGTGACGGCGTGCCATCGCACGCGCGGACTCTCATCAGAGAGGGCCATTATTAGTGCCGGAATGACGACTTCGGCGTTCTCGTGAATTTCGCCGAGGGCGTACGCAGCGCCGGATCGCTCATCCGGATTGCCGGTCCGGAGCCGCCCAACGAGCTGCTCCACAGAACGCGGCTCATCCGGCTCTGCGCGGGCTTGCCCCAGGAAGCCGAGAAAGCCGACAGTCAGCACCAGCAGCCCGAGACCGGCGCGACCTGAAAGTAAGCTCCATTCCATGTCGGCAGTATGGCCCATACTCAAAGAAAACGTCAAACCCAATCCCGCTTTTCAACGGATGCTTCTTTCAAATCGAGCATCGAGGCGGCGAACCACATGCCGCGCATGCCAATCGCGGACACGCTTTGCATCGACGATTTGATCCTGAAGGCCTGTATCCATTACAATATGAGCCTGCAACGTGAACCCACGCTTTGAGGAGTCTTCGCCATGGACGGCGCACCTTCGATCATGGAAACCCCCACGCACGCCGACGCTCCCGAGGAGTTCTCTCCTGAATCAGACGCCGCGCGGTCTGAAGAAATTCCAACTGAGCAGACAACGCCTTCGGACACGGCGGCAGCCGGCGAACCCGCTCCCAATCGCATCGTCGAGGCGATTTTGCTGTCCTCGGATACCCAGATGTCGGCCGCCAGGATTGCGTCGATCATGGGCAGCGGATCGTCGAAGGACGTTCGGCGACACATCGACGCGTTGAATGAGGAATACAGGTCGCGAGGCAGTTCCTTTCGAATCGAGGAAATTGCCGGTGGATACCAGATTCTCACCTTGCCGCAATTCAACACCTGGCTGGTCAAGCTCCTGCGTGTGCGGCAGGAGACGAAGCTGACGGCTGCCGCAATGGAGACGCTGTCAATCGTCGCCTACAAGCAGCCTTGTACCCGCGCCGAGGTCGAATCGGTGCGCGGTGTGGCGGCGGGCGACATGCTCAACAAGCTCCGCGAAATGAATCTCGTGAAGATTGTCGGTCGTGCGGAGGATCTGGGCCGCCCGATTCTCTACGGCACCACGAAGCGGTTCCTCGAAGTGTTCGGGTTGCCATCATTGGAAGACCTGCCCCAGGTCGAGGCACTGAAGCTCGCACCGAAAGGCGCGGGCTACTCTGGCGACGTGCAACAACCTGGCTCGGCCGCGGCCGAAATTGCGGACGCTACGGCCGAGGCTGTTGAAATGGCCGAATATACAGACGCGAATTCGGAAAGTTCCTCAAGGCCGCTCCGCATGAACGACAACGCCGCGGCGAACGACGACATCGAATAGCCGAGGTCGCGCGCAGGCGGCGATTTGTAAGAAGCAGCGGCGGTCCGCCGCCGCGAACCGCCGCCGGAATTCGCAATCGGTTCTCCCTTCACCTCCTTTTCTGCTGGCTTCACGGAATGTTCTGTCACCACCGCAAAGCGAGCGAAAAGACGACTGGCTGGTCGTCGGAAGCTCCGTTCGAACCGGCGGTCGCGTCGAATGCGCGGACCTGCCCTGCCGAGTTCTGCGCGCTCGGCGGCGTCCAACGCATCGAGGGTTGATCGGGCGCTGTGACGGACCTGCCGAAACCGCCCGCCACGCGCCGCCGACCGTCCCACCAGTTTACGATGCGAGATCGAGCGAGCGCGCGGAATGGGCGCGAACCTTCTCCGGCCTCTGTGAGCAGGGCAGTGTCAAGCTCATGGCAATTGACGCATGGCGCGGAATCCACAATCCGCGCCGATGCCTGCGCACAGTGAGAGAAAGATCAGAATGTCACGAACAGGGTAGGTTTGCTGCCTGGTGTGATGAATCCGGAAGGCTCAATTGAATGCAATGAACTGAACCGCGACCATCAGGAGTAAACTGATAATGATGATAATGCAGGGTATGATTGACAGTCGCGTGATCCAACGGCCTTGATCATCACAGCGGCATCCACCTGCGCTGCTCTTTCCGCAATTATACACCACGTCTAATAAAGTGCCAAATAAAATGCCGGTGAATTTATTTTTCCGGGACCATTGCTCGCCGGCACAACCGTGGCACTCGGTACCTCAATCAATCGGCAAGTGAGCCACCGGCGCCAGGAATACGCCAACGCCATGAAATGCGATGGACGCCACTGCCAGGGTGAACCCCGCCGTCCGACCAATCGCTCGGAAACCGAAAAGTGTCAGTATCATGAGCATCGGCCAGTAGTCCATGCTGAACCGATGTCCAAACTGCCAGTAGCCGGTGTTGAAGTAGAGAAGCAACGGAATGAGCGCCAGGAGCGCGGCAATCGTCGCAGACCGAACCACCGGGTCACGCCAATTAAGAATCGCCGCGTAAAGCGCCGGCAACAAGATTGGCGACGCAATGAACATGCACATGCCGCGCGGATCGAATCCAATCCATGGAAATCTGTGAGGTTCGATCAGCCACGGTGGAGCCGCGAAAAACCAGAACAGATTTCGCCCGATGTAAGCCATCGAGAATTGCCCATGCATTGCCATCAGCCGGGCGCCCTCGCCCGTCAGCAACATGCGGTCATACGCAAAATCCCACGGAGAGTCGAATCGAGCCTGGTTGTAAGCCGCCAGAAGGCCGATCGCGGCCAGCGGTCCGATCGACAGCCCGATCAGTTTCGAAAACTCTCGCCGGCGAATCGCCTCAATCGCGAAGAAGAGGCAGGTGAACATCGTTGTCGGCCGTGAGAGTGCGGAAAGACCGATGCATGCTCCGACCAGCCAAGGCCGATTCGCACCGGCATATTCCCACAGTGCGATCAACATGGCCGCCAGCGCGACAACGTGCGCCAGATGCCAGTCCATGCCGATGTCGGCATTGGTCCAGATCGTCGTACCAAAAGCCAATCCCGCGGTGAGCATGATGCGAGTCGATTGTGGCAATGGCGCAAGCCCCATGCGCTGCGGCAGGCGCGCGAGCACCATATCAATCAACAGAACCACGACGACACTGATTGACCTCGTGAATCCCTCGATGGTCACCGCCGTTCCGAATAGCCACACGAACGGCATCAATAGCAGCGCCGGCAGGGGAGGGTACGCACAATAAAAGTGGTTCGGCGTTGGCGCGGCGATTAGCTCGCCGACGCGGAGTGTCGATCCGGGCTCGATCGTGAAGCTTGTTTCGCCTCGCAGGAAGGACTCGGCCAGCGCGACGAATTGACCGCGCGGCGGAATCGTACGGCGGAAAGACGGCGGCCCGAAGTACAGACCGATGGCGATAAACACCAGGACCGCTCGGAGCGTTGAATCGGGAATAGTCGGCCTACCGGGTACGGCGTTCATGCGGCGCCGATTTCAGCCGTCGGGGTTGCGGGAGTCAAGCACATCGGTTTGAGACGATTCACCGTGATCGTCGATAACGATAGTATGACTTCTCAAATTCCAACGCTGGTGCACGGGGGCCGTCCGTTTCTCTCGAATCGACATCAGGTTCGCGCCGCCCTGTTTGACGTGGACGGCGTCATTGCCGACACAGCGTCGCTTCATCTCAATGCTTGGCGTGATGCGATTCGCGAGGCCGGTTTGCCGTTTCCCGAATCCGTGTGCGATGCGCTACGGGGCGTTTCGAGGCGCGGTTCGCTGGAGCTGATTCTCTGTGCTTCATCGATTGATCCATCGTCGGTGGAGCCGTCGCGGCTGGACTCCATCATGTCGCGAAAGAACGAGTTCTACGTCGCTTCCTTGTCTCGCCTGAGCCCTGCCGATGTGCTGCCGGGTGTATCCAGATTGGTGGAATCGCTGCGTGCTGACGGCATCGGCTTGGCGGCCGTGTCAGCCAGTCGCAACGCTCGCAGTGTTCTCGATCGGCTCGGCGTTGCCGACTGGTTTGAACAAATAGTCGTGGAATCCTGCGAGCAATCGATGCGGGCGGATGATGGCAGCCCGGCGGCTTTGAGTACGTCCTCCGACCGAGCCATCGTGCATCGGTTCCTCGTTGCGGCCGAGGGCTTGGGCGAATCGCCGCCACGCTGTGTGGTCATCGAGGATTCGCCCGCTAATCTGCGCCTGGCCAGGCAATGGGGCATGGGAACGATTGGCGTCGGGACGGCCGTCGGCCCGGATGATGCGGATGTGAGTGTACTGACGCTCGATGACCTTGATCTCGACGACTGAATGGGCAAATCGGCATAAGGTCGTATTCCACGGCGAGCATAACGGGTCCTAAGTGCTTCGTCGCCACGGTTGCCGCCACCGGCGTGCCTCGTTTTAATAGGCCGCCATGATCGAACAGGTGGCCATTATCGGCGACGGGCAAATGGCAACGGTTTGCGGCGTGATGCTCGCCGACCGCGGCATCCATGTGCGCATGTGGGGGCGTTCGAGAGAACACATCGAAGCGTTGAAGGTGACGCGCGAGAATCGGCGTTACCTTCCCGGTCTGAAAATTCCCAATCGCGTATCCTTCACGCACGATGCGCGGGCGGTCTTCAGCGGCGCGGAGTTGATTTTGACCGCCGTGCCGTGCCAGTACATGCGCGCGATCTGGACATCCATCCGTGAACATTATCCCGTCGGCGTTCCGGTCGCGAGCGTGTCGAAGGGAATCGAGAATGACACCCTGCTTCGGCCGACGCAGATCGTACAGGATGTGCTGGGCGACGTGCCGGTGGTTGCCCTTAGCGGGCCGAGCATCGCGGCGGAACTCGCGAATTGCCTGCCAGCGACCGTCGTGGCGGCCAGCGAGAATCGCGAGGTCGCCCGGCTTGTGCAGCAGACATTCTCGTCGCAATGGTTCCGCGTATATACCAACACCGACCTGCTGGGAGTCGAACTCGCAGGCGCTATGAAGAACGTCATCGCCCTGGCCGCCGGAGTCGTGGACGGACTGAAGGCCGGCGACAACGCGAAAGCGGCGCTGCTTACGCGCGGCCTGGTCGAGATTCAGCGACTGGGCGTCGCGATGGGGGCCCGACCGGAAACCTTCGCCGGATTGGCCGGCCTGGGCGATCTGGTGACGACCTGTATCTCGCCGATGGGCCGCAATCGATCGGCCGGTGAACTGATCGGAAAAGGGAACAAGCCTGAAGATGTCATGAAATCGACACCTTCCGTGATCGAGGGCATCCCGACCACGCGGAGCGTGGTCCAATTGGCAGCCCGATGCGGCGTCGAAATGCCCATCACCGAAGCGGTTCATGCTGTGCTCTTCGAGGGCAAGGAAGTCATCGCGACGCTGAGCGAGTTGATGAGCCGACGGTTAAAGGACGAGGACTGAGCGTCCGCATCGATGCCCGAGCATGTCGCGGCGCGGAGTTTCTGAACGGCGGATCAGCCGATGCGCTCAAAATCATCGCCCGCCTTGCGGCGAATCAGACCTTTTAATTGCAGGCTTGTCAGGGCGGCCGCAACCTGGGCCGGAGGCAGATCGCTTACGTCGCACAGCGTCTCGATCGGCATCGATCCGGTTGCAAGCAGTTCCAGCGTGTGCTTTTCCTGTGTGGTCAGAGACACTCCGGGTCGCGGCAGGTTCTGCACGGGCGCGCCGCTCCGGGTCGCAATCGATTCATCGGCCGTCGAATTGAAAAGCGTGCTCGATTCGGCCGTTGTGGTCTGATTGTCGATAGGGTGCTTTGACGCGGCGCTCCCAGACATGAGCAGTTCGCCAGTCGGTCCCAGTTCGTGCATGATGTCTTCCAGCTTCATCACGAGCTTGGCCGCCCCCGATTTGATCAGTTCATTGCATCCGTCGGCGCTGGCGACGTCGATTCGGCCCGGTATCGCGAACACCTCGCGATTGTATTCGCATGCCAGCTTCGCACTGATGAGCGCGCCGCTGCGCCGGGCCGCCTCGACCACGAGCACGCCAAGAGACAAGCCCGCGATGATCCGGTTGCGCGGCGGGAAGTTCTTTGAATCCGGCGCGACGCTCATCGGCAGTTCGCTCAGGATCGCGCCCGACGCCGCGATCCGCTCCGCGAGTTCGGTCGCCTCCGGTGGATACAAATAAGATAGTCCGCATCCGATGACGGCAAGCGTCCTTCCGCCGGCCGAAAGCGCGCCGCGATGCGCCGCCGAGTCGATACCCCGAGCCATGCCGGATACGACCGTCAATCCCGCGCCAGCCAGCAGCGAGCCGAACCGGTCCGCCTGTTCCGCGCCGTAGCGTGAGCACTGGCGCGAACCCACGACTGCCATGGAAACGGCATCCTCGCGCTGCAACGTGCCGCGGTAATAGAGGCATGGGGGCGGATCATCCATCATGCGCAGCGGCGCCGGGTAGTCAGCATCCGCCATGCAGACGATGCGCACGCCGCGGCTGCCCGCGAGGTCTATCTCCCGATCGACATCGACTTCGCCGCGTTCCCGGGCGACGCGCTCCGCGATTCGGTCACTGATGCTTCGGACGCGTGCCATCTCGCGGACACTTGCGCCCAGTACGCGGTCAATGTCGCCGAACTCCCGCAGGAGCGCGCCGAAGCGCACCGCGCCGATGCCGTCGCACAGATGCAATCGCAGGTACTTCCTGCATACTTCGGTGGCCACGTTGTCCGAAACCATCCGCCGGCTCCCCGTGATGTGACTCGCAGACGCCGGGTGTCAAAGCCCCGGCCCCGGCCATCGTCTCGGATCGTAATGCCTCGCACAAAGCCACGCCACATTGGTACACTATGCTGGCGCCAATGCCCTGTTCCAACGTAAAATGTCGGGAGCGACGGAGCGAACGCTTCAAGGAGAGGTTCAGATGAACTACGCCGGTCGGCCGGCCGACTCATTCGGCTTCAAGCTTATCCACTACGAAAAGCACAATCATCGCGCGACGGTGACCTTCAATCGGCCGGAAGTACTCAATGCGGTAAACGGCCCGATGCTGCTGGAGTTAAACGCCGCGTTTCAGGACGCGTCGTGGGATGATGATGTCCGCGTGCTCGTTCTCACCGGCGAAGGCGACCGCGCCTTCTGCACAGGCGCAGACGTCAAGGAGCAGAACGACGAATTCGTGAACCAGCCGGACAGATACTGGAAATGGATGGGCCTGTTCATTGAATGCCATGAACGCCTGCGCAATATCGGCAAACCGACCATCGCGCGGCTCAACGGCATGGTCGTTGGCGGGGGAAACGAGTTTAACATGTCGTGCGATCTGGCGATTGCGGCGGACGATATCATCATCCGACAGGTCGGTGCTGCGAGAGGCAGTGTCGCTGCGGCGGGGGCGACCCAGTTTCTGCCGCTGATTGTCGGAGACCGGCGAGCCAGGGAGATTCTGTTTCTCTGCGAGGAAATCCCGGCGAAGCGAGCGCTGGAATGGGGGCTGGTCAACCAGATCGTTCCGCGCAGCGGGCTCGATGCCGCGGTGGATGTCATGTCGGCAAAGCTGATTGACAAGATGCCCGAGTGCATCCGTTATGCCAAGCAGCAGCTCAATTTCTGGCGCGACCTGTCCTGGCATACAACGATCGGACACGCCCGGGACTGGTTGAGCATTCACAATCGGTCCGCCGAGGTCGCCGAAGGAATGCGGGCGTTCGTCGAGAAACGCCCGGTCGACTACGCGGCGCTCAGGCAACAGAGCGATCGGAGAATCGAATAGGCGACTCATGGCTCTCCCCGTTTAATTGGCGGGCCGGCCGGGCTCGTATTGCATTCGCCGGGCCCGCGGTATCATGCTCGCTCTCGCAGAACGGGGATGACTCGATGATCGCTTCCTGCCTTATCAAACTGCATCCGGCGTCTCTTATCGCATCAGGTAGAGTCTTACCGAATGGCTGGCCTCGCAAACGCCGTTTGTCTTGCGCGCGATGGGCACTGCCTTCCATTGTTCTCGCGCTGGGCGCCTGCGAAACGCTTCGCATCGGGTTGCCATCGGACGGCAACCAGCCCGACAACGCTCGGGCACAATTCACATGGCAGGCTGTCGCGAACGGACTGACCGGTCCGGTCAATGCGTTTGTGATTTATCGCGGGAAATTGCTCGCTGCCGGCGGACCGAATTTTCTCTCGTGGCTCGATGACTCCGTCAGTCCGTCCGTCTGGAAGGTTCAGTCGGGAGGCACCACCGGGCCGATCAATGACATGGGTATTCTCGGTGCTGACTTGATTGTCGGCGGCGTCTTCACCCAGGCGGGGATCGTCGGTACGGAGAACATCGCCCGATTCGACGGCACGGATTGGCATGCCATGGGTGATGGACTCGATGCGGCGGTCCTCACGATCGGCCAGTTCAACGGTGAGTTGATTGCCGGCGGGCTCTTCAACGCAAGCGGGCAGACACCCATTTCGCGAATCGCTCGTTGGGACGGCCAAGTCTGGCATGCGATGGGTGAGGGTCTCGACGGCCCCGTGTTTGCGTTGGCTGAGTACAAGGGGGAACTGATCGCCGGCGGCAGCTTCAGTTTTTCCGGCTCCGAACCCGCCCGGCGCCTCGCTCGTTGGGATGGAACGGCCTGGTCGGAGTTTGGCGCCGGTGCCGATGGGGCCGTCCATGATTTGACGGTGATCGGCGATGTGCTCGTCGCCGGCGGCGCATTCACGGAAATCGGCGCGACCCCGGCGAATCGTGTAGCCCGCTGGAACGGTTCGAAATGGACAGCATATGGCGACGGCGTTGGCGGTTGTGCCGGGGATCCCTGTACTCCGGCGGTGCTGGTTGTCCGGTCGTTTGGTGGCAAACTGACGATTGGCGGCAATTTCACCACGGCCGGTGGGACATCTGCAAACGGACTGGCGTTCTGGGACCGGGGCGTGTGGTCGCCGTTTGGCGCCGGGCTTGCTCAATCCGGTTACCTCGATGTGCGGGCACTGCTCACCGACGATTCAAAGCTTGTCGTCGGCGGCCGGTTTGCATCAGGCGGTAGTCAGGCGAGTTCCGGTATCAAGCTGGATAATGTCGCGATCGTGGCATCACCGGCGGAAGTCCAGTGAGGCGAGACGATCGAGTCGAAGCTTACGCCCAAGTTATGTCCGCCACGTACTTTTTCCGTGCGTCGGAAACTCGATCCGGCGTCGAGATGATGGCTCGTAACCCGCATGGAATCACGGTAATTGCAACTGCTACCGCGTGTGAATTCGGGATAAACGAGATGAGTCTTCACAGGCCCCGGCCGCGTCGAGGACGAGAGTTCTCGGTCTGGCACAATGCGACTGCGGTACCGGATCGAGCCGGTCCGCTGCGTCATGCCAGCCGGCCGGGCTGCACAGCTTCTGGAATCCCCCTGCGACCCGGTTTGGGGCGATCGGGGCGGTGGGAAAATGCGGCCAAGAGGAGTCGAACCTCCACGAGATTGCTCTCACTAGGACCTGAACCTAGCGCGTCTGCCAATTCCGCCATGGCCGCGGTTTCGGAGCCAAAGGACCGCATTTCGCAGGCCGGAGAGGTCGCCGGACTCCGGAAACGGTCGGATTCACCTCCGAGCCGGGGAAGTTTATATTCTCGTTCGCGTTAGGGCAAGCAAGCAGTTTTTGAACAGGAACGATGGGATTCGCTCTGGAAAGCGGACGTTGCATGGGGTATTCTACAGATCTGTTTTTTGGCGGTCTGCCTCGCGCGACGGTGCGGGATAGACGGTTGCGGAAAGGGGCAGCCTGACGGGCGGTAAGAAGCCGATCAGCCGTTGAGGTCGGAAAGAAAACGTCCGCTTAAACCAGACGATGATTGTGTCGCTTCTTTCATCAATTCCCGACGAGAATAAAGCCGAACATTTAGGAAGATCGCCCGTAGTGCGGAGCGCGTCCCGGTACTGTTGCGCGCGAAACGTCACGGAACGTGCCGGGAGCGTCCACTAGGATAACCATGAATGTGTCATTCATCCGAGTGCCGCCTGTTCGCGGCTCGGATGATGGGAAAGTCACATAGATTCAGCGTTCGACCCGCCGCAATGCCGCGAAGGTATTCGGACGCGACGTGAGGCTTCATAAAGTACGATGAGCACAGCAGTATACAACAAACCGGTTCAAGAGCAGAGTGACGTCACGATCCGATTCGCCGGCGACTCCGGCGACGGCATGCAACTAACGGGCATGGAATTCACTCGAACGTCCGCGATTTTCGGCAACGACGTGAGCACCTTCCCTGACTATCCGGCCGAGATTCGCGCTCCAGCCGGTACCGTTGCGGGTGTCTCCGGTTTCCAGGTGCACTTCGGCAACCACGATCTCCACACTCCCGGCGACACCGTCGACACACTCATCGCGTTCAACCCGGCCGCCCTCAAGATCAACCTGCCTGACGTTCGGGAAGGCGGAATGGTCATTGTCAACGACGACTCCTTCGGCAAGACCGATCTGAAGAAAGCCGGCTACGAAAACAACCCGCTCGAGGATGGTTCGATTCGAGGCCGAAAAGTCTTCCGCGTGCCGGTCTCTAAGCTCACCAAGGAAGCCCTCAAGGACTCCGGGCTGAGCGAAAAGCAGATCGATCGCTGCAAGAATTTCTTCGCCCTCGGGTTGGTCTGCTGGCTGTACAGCAGGCCGATTGAGCCTACCCTCAAGTGGATCCAGCAGAAATTCGGCAAGAGCCCCGACATCGAAGACGCCAACCGGAAGACCTTTATCGCCGGACATGCCTTCGGTGAAACCTGCGAGTACTTCCAGAACGCCTATCAGGTGCCGAAGGCCAAACTCACTCGTGGGAAATATCGGCGCATCAGCGGCAATGAGGCAGTCTCGCTCGGGTTCGTTGCGGCGTCACAGTTGAGCGGAAAGGAACTGTTCTACGGCAGCTATCCCATCACGCCCGCGAGCGATGTGTTGCACAACCTCGCGCGATTCAAGAATTTCCGCGTTAAGACATTCCAGGCGGAGGATGAAATTGCCGCCATCACTTCCGCCATCGGCGCGGCGTTCGCCGGCGATCTCGCGATCACAGGCACCAGCGGTCCGGGTCTCGCGCTCAAGGGTGAGGCGATCGGCCTGGGCGTGATGACTGAATTGCCGCTTGTCATCCTCGACGTGCAGCGCGGCGGGCCCAGCACCGGTCTGCCCACCAAGACCGAGCAGGCGGATCTTTTCCAGGCCGTTCTGGGTCGCAACGGAGAGTGCCCGGTCTGTGTCATTGCCGCCAGTTCGCCGTCTGATTGCTTCCATTCGGCCATCGAGGCCTGCCGCATCGCGATGAAGTTCATGACGCCCGTCATTCTCCTGACGGATGGTTACATCGCGAACGGCGAGGAGCCGTGGTCCATTCCGGATGTAAAGGATCTGCCCCGCATTGACGTCAAATTCGCCACCGAACCCAACGGCAACGGCGACGGTCCGGCGTTTTATCCCTACAAGCGGGATGCGAATCTGGTCCGCCCCTGGGCCGTCCCCGGAACGAAGGGGCTCGAGCACCGCATCGGCGGACTCGAAAAAGCCGACGGAACAGGCAACGTCAGCTACGATCCGAACAACCACGAGCACATGATTCACACCCGCGCCCAGAAGGTGATGAACATTGCCAACGATATTCCCGACCAGGTCGTTCATGGCCCACAGTCGGGCGAGTTGCTTGTTGTCGGCTGGGGCGGCACCGCCGGCGCGATTCGCAGCGCCGTGGAGCGGGTTCAGGCCGAGGGCAAATCGGTCGCCTACACCCACATCAGGTATCTGCATCCCTTCCCGAAGAATCTCGAAAAGGTGCTCAAGAGCTTCAAGAAAGTGCTCGTCGCTGAATTGAACACGGGGCAGTTGCGGTTCATTCTGCGGGCGACGTATCTGGTCGATGCTTATGCGATGAACAAGGTCCAGGGCAAGCCATTCCTAATCTCCGAACTGGAAGCCAGGATCGGTGAGCTTCTCGCGAAGTGAGCACGGTCTGGATCGGGTGGTCATTGAGGAATTGATTAGAATATAAGGGCGTATGCCCCAGGCAGTTTGAATTACAGGATCTGATGATTATGGCTACGGAAGCGCTTCCCCAGTTGCAGGCAAAAGATTTCGCGAGCGATCAGGACATCCGCTGGTGCCCCGGGTGCGGCGATTATGCCATCCTTGCGACCGTCAAGAAGATTCTCCCCGATCTTGGTGTGCCGCGGGAGAAGATGGTTTTCGTATCAGGTATCGGCTGCTCGAGCCGCTTTCCCTACTACGTCAGCACCTACGGATTCCATTCCATTCACGGTCGAGCCCCGGCGATTGCAACCGGCGTCAAGGTCGCGAATCCGGAACTCATGGTCTGGGTTGTGACGGGTGACGGCGATGGACTCTCCATCGGCGGAAATCACCTGATCCACGCGATCCGCAGGAATCTCGACATCAAGATCCTGCTCTTCAACAACCGCATCTACGGCTTGACGAAGGGGCAGTATTCACCCACTTCCGAACTCGGTAAAAAGACAAAGTCCACGCCTTTCGGATCCGTTGACAATCCCCTGCATCCGCTTTCAATCGCAATCGGTGCCGAAGCGACCTTCGTCGCCAGGACCATCGATCGAAACGTCGCCCACATGGCCGAGGTGCTCAAGCGAGCGGCCGCCCACCGCGGCACGGCGTTTGTCGAAATCTACCAGAACTGCAATATCTTCAACGACGCCGCATGGGAATATGCCACCGAAAAGGATACCAAGAGCGAAACCACGGTCGTCCTCGAGCACGGCAAGCCGCTGATCTTCGGCGCCGCGCGCGACAAGGGTATCCGAATGCACGGGATGGAGCCGGAGATCGTTTCGCTTAAGGAAGGCTCGGTCAAGGAGGACGACCTGCTCTTCCATGACGAGAAAATGTCAGAGCCCAGCCTCGCTTACGCGTTGTCGCGTATGCACTATCCGAACTTTCCCGAGCCGATCGGCGTCTTCCGGGCGGTCGATCGTCCGCGATTTGACGATGGCATGAAGCATCAGATAGATGAGGCCATCAAGGCCAAGGGCCCCGGCAATCTCGAAACGCTGCTCAATGCCGGTGACACCTGGGTCGTTGAATAGCGGAAAAAACGGCGATCGGTTGCTGGATTCATGTCCGCAACGTCGTGCTTGGCGGGGCGGCCCCCGTAGCGTGGTACCTCCATTTCACCTGTACTTGCGTTGAACCGGATTCCCCCGTTACGCTGGACCTTCGCTAACGAAATTTCGACGGTCCGGTCGGCGCGATGCCGACGCGTTCCGCTCATCCCGGAGTAAGATCCCGATGCACACCGCGACGGCTGCCGCCACGAGGAACGAACCCATCCCGCTGCTTGATCTCAAGGGGCAATACGCACCGATGCGTGAAGAAATTCGCGCCGTGATGGACAAGGTGTGCGATGCTCAGTACTTCATCGGTGGCCCCGAAGTCGAAGCCTGCGAGCAAGATGTCGCCGCATATAGCGGCTGCAAACACGGCATTGGTATGAGCTCCGGCACGGACGCGCTGCTCTGTGCCATGATGGCGATGAACATCGGCCACGGCGACGAAGTCATTGTTCCGAGCTTCACCTTCTTTGCCACCGGCGGTTGTGTCGCTCGGCTCCATGCCAAGCCGGTCTTTGTTGACTGCGATCCTCACACCTACAACACCAATGCGGATTTGATCGCCGAAAAGATCACGCCGCGAACCAAACTGATCGTGCCCGTGCATCTCTTCGGCCAGTGTGCCGACATGACCGCCATCATGAAGCTTGCCCGGGCCCGGGGCATCGCCGTGATGGAAGACTCCGCACAGAGCATCGGCGCGACACACCACGGCAAGCCGGCCTGTAGCATGGGCGATTGCGGCACGCTTTCGTTTTTTCCCAGCAAGAACCTCGGTTGTTTCGGCGATGGCGGCATGATCGTCACAAATGACGACGCGCTCGCGCGAATGTGCCGCCTCATTCGCACCCACGGATCCGAACCGAAGTACTATCACAAGATCGTCGGAGGGAATTTCCGTCTCGATGCGCTCCAGGCCGCCATCGTTCGCGTCAAGCTCCGCCATCTCGATTCCTGGTCACGCGGCCGAAGAGCCAATGCCGAACGATACGACAGCCTGTTCGCCGGCTGCAGCAGCGTCCGAACACCGAGCGTGCTGAATGGAAACGTCTCGATCTACAACCAGTATGTCATAGCCGTGCCGCGCAGGGATGAACTGCGAAAGCATCTCACGGAGCAGGGTATTGGCACTGAAATCTATTATCCCGTGCCGCTCCATCTTCAGGAGTGCTTCGCAAAACTCGGCGGCAAGCGCGGCGATCTGCCGAATTGCGAACGGGCGGCGGATGAGGTCCTGGCGATTCCGATCTATCCGGAGTTGAAGCCCGCTCAACAGGAGCGAATTGCTCAGGCCATTCGAAAGTTCTACGGAGAATAGACCGGCCCTCGCCGACGCCGCGGCGAGCTTTCACGCGAACCACCTGTGCGCGAGCTTTTCACTGCCGCCATCTGGCCGTTTGTCGCAGCTTCGGCTGTCGCGCTCATCTTCGGGCCGATTGTCAGGCGCGCGTCTATTCGGCTGGATTTCTTCGACCGTCCGGACGGCGGCCTGAAACCCCACGACCGGCCGATTCCCTATCTTGGGGGTATCGCCATCTATCTGGGCTGGCTTGCCGCGCTGATTCTCACCATTCTGCTGCCGGACGGATTCAGTGCCGAGAGATTCTCACAGACGGGGCACGCCGTCCTCTGGATCTCCGCCGGCGGGACGATTCTGATGCTCATCGGCCTCATCGATGACATTCGACATTTGCCGCCGATATTTCGACTGTTCATGCAGGCCGCCGTGGCGGGCGTTCTTCTGTACGGCGGCGTCGGACGCACCTTGCTGACGTCGCTCGCCGCGCCGCTCATCGGAGACACCGCGATGGACCAATGGTCTGCGGTCCACGCGTCACTCGCGTTTGCCTTGATCGCTTTCATCATCGCCGGCGCAACGAACTCGACTAATTTGATTGACGGCATGGACGGCTTGTGTGCCGGCGTGACGGCCATTGCATGCGTCGGGTTTATCACTTTGGCGGCTCCGCTGGGTGGCTGTGGTGCGATGTCAAAGGCAGGAGCGTTGCTGGTGGTGACGCTTTCCGCCGCCGTGATCGGCGCGTGCCTCGCATTCCTTTTCTTTAATTTCAATCCAGCCTCAATGTTCATGGGTGACAGCGGCTCGTTGCTGTTGGGATTCTCGATTGCGACGATGATTGCGCTCTTTGCGGAGCACGCGGGCTGGCGCGGTTTGATTTGTTCGACCATCGTTTTCGGTTTTCCGATCTTCGATACCGCGTTGGCCGTTGGGCGGCGGCGTCTGAACAGGAAGCCCTTGTTCAAGGGCGATCGCAGTCATTTTTACGATCAATTGCGAGATCGGGGTCGATCAGTACGGTCGACAGTCGTCATGTGCTATGGGCTGGAGCTGTGTTTCGTGTTACTCGGTGTCTTCCTGGCCATGCTGCCGATAGCGGTGGCGGCCATCATATTCGTTCTCCTGCCGATCATCTGTGCCGCGGCATGTAAGAAGCTGGGCTTCCTTCGCGTGGAGGCCGCCGTTGGTTCGACAGACGTGAATTAATGGCCCCAAAGCGAATCGGGGCGGTTGATTGCCCGGAGCACGCTCGAATTGCGACTCCACATCCGGAGAGCTAAGATACGCAATATCCGGGTTCGGCCGGTCACATTCCACAAATACGACAGGAGCGCGGAGAGACATGGCGAATGATACGAATCGCGATAGCGCGTCCACAGCGGGTGAACTCACGGCGGGCGATTTGCATCAAGCCCTGCTGAATATCGAATTGGCCATGCGGATGCTGGGAAAAGCGGTTTCTCGTTTTGCGCAACTGAGAGCGATTCACGGCGAATTGCGGTTCGACCCGGAATGGACGAATTTCGAAGTCCAGATGCACCAGGCGCTCACCAACGTGCGCGAGGCAATTTGCAAATAGTCGCACGAATCGTGCGGACGGCGGCAATTTTTTCCGCTGCGTCAGGTTCGACCGCTCAGTCTCTCAGGTCGGCCGCCTCGTCGATAAGGTCCGGCACGCCATCATCATCGTCGTCCATCAGATCGGCGGAGCCGTAGAGATCGTCTTCATCGGCGTCCATGTCTGCTCGGAAGTTGCCCTCATTCACTTCACGGTCACGCTGTCGTTTGATGTCTTCCCATTCTTTTTCGGTGATCGCCACTTCGCGGGCCTGACTGCCCTTGTAGTCGCCCACGATGCCCGCCGTCGCCATCTGTTCGATAAGCCGGCTGGCTCGCGAATAGCCGATCTCAAGACGCCGCTGAAGCAGGCTCACGCTGCCGCGCTTGCTTGCCACGACGATGTCAACGGCTTTGTCGAATAGTGGATCCCGCTCGCCGTCGCCTTCCGACATTCCGGGAGTGAGTCGCTGCAATTCATGATGGAATTGCGGCCGGGCTTTCTCAGCCAGGTCACCAAGCACGGCGCGCAGTTCGTCGTCCTCGATATACGTTCCCTGGGCGCGCACGAGCTTGGAGGAGCCCGGCGGCAGAAAGAGCATGTCGCCTTCTCCCATCAGCACTTCGGCCCCGTTCTGATCGAGCACGATGCGGGAATCCATGCGGCTGGCGACACGAAAGGCCATGCGGCAGGGCAGATTGCTCTTGATCAGGCCGGTGACCACGTTGGCTTGTGGTCGCTGCGTCGCGACGATCAAGTGGATACCGACGGCTCGGCTCTTCTGGGCCAGGCGACTCAGGAAAAGTTCGACTTCCTTGCCGCTGGTCATCATCAAATCCGCCAATTCGTCGATCACGATCACGATGTACGGAAGATGGGTGGGAATCTGCATCTTCTCTTCTTCGGTCGCGGGTTGGAATCGATCATAGATCTTTTCGCGGCCGAGATTGTTGAAGTCCTTGATATCGCGGACGCCGGCTTCGGCGAGAAGTTCGTACCGTTCGTCCATTTTCTGCGTCGCCCACTCAAGTATCATCGACGCCTTCTGCATGTCCGTGACGATGGGACACATCAGATGCGGAATCTCCTTGAAGATGGACAGCTCCACGACTTTCGGATCGACAAGAATCAGCTTCACATGATCCGGTCGTTGCGTCATGAGAATTGACATGATGAGCGTGTTGATCGCGACGGATTTTCCGGACCCCGTCGTGCCGGCGACGAGCATATGCGGCATGCGCGCGATGTCCTGAATCAGCGGGTTTCCGCTGGCGTCTTTACCGATGAACACAGGCAGCGCCATCTTGGTCGGTCGCACGCCGCCGAGCATGATCAGTTCCTTGATGCGCACCTTCTCCTTGTCCGTGTTTGGCACTTCGATTCCGACCGTGTTCTTGCCGGGAATGGGGGCCACGACGCGGACGGCCGGCGCTTTGAGCGCTCGGGCGATGTCATTTGAGAGCGATGCGATCTGGCTTACTTTTGTCCCGGCAGAGAGCTCCAATTCAAACATCGTGATGACCGGTCCGGTGTCGATTTCCACCACGCGCACGTCAATTCGGAAATCCTGAAGGGTGCGCTCAAGAATCTCCGCTTTCTCGCGGACGACGACTTCCTGTGTCTCGCTGTATTTCACTTCGGGATCGCCCAGCAGCGTCAGCGGTGGCAGGACATAGTCTCCGAGTTCCTTCGGCCAGGCGCTCGGCGGTGTCTTGCCCTGGGCCCGATCCTTGCCCAACATGCGAATGACCAGGTCGCGGTTGATCGGACTGTCCGGAGGTTCCTCCGCGGCATCGACCGGCTCCTCGTCCGCTTCGTTCGGAAGTGTCTCATCGATGGCATCTTCGATCGAGTCGGTATCGTCGTCGTCGTTCGTTTCAACAATGTCTTCTTCGTCCGTTTCGTTCGGCTCGGCTCGGTCCTTCGGCGTATCTTTTTTGCGGCGCGTGCCGGGCGCACTGAACGACGGTGCATTGTTTCCTGCACCCGCAAGCACCGGGGTCAGCGTCCGACGCACCTGCCCCGCGCCACGAAACGCCGCCACAGCCTCGATCAGACGCTCGCGCGACCATCGGATGATTCGCGGGAGAAAGATCAGCACCTCGTCGGCCGCAAGCAGGAAGCCAACGATATAGACAAACGCGACAACGAGCGTCGCGCCAAAAGTCTGAAGGTTCGTGCGGAGAAATTCCGCCATCGCAATACCCACGATTCCGCCGCGGCCTTCGACCAGCCCGTCGATCGGCGTCGGGTCAATCAGCGCCGCGGAAGCCGACGTAATGCACACGATCATCATCAATCCGGTGCATCTCAATGCGATATCGCGGATGCGCCGGCGCATGAGTTGCATCAACGCGGCAACTGTCAGCATGAAAAACAACGGAAACGTCCCAACACCCAGGTAATACATGAATTGAAATGCAAACCAGGCGCCGGCTCGGCCGCAGGCGTTGCTGACCGGATCGGATTGCGGCCAGATCGCGGGATTCGGCCAGTCGGTTGAACTGTATGTGAGCAAAGCCACCCAGGCGAAAGCATAGAACACCAATGCGCCGATCAGGCGGCAATTTCTCCACATCAAGGCACGTCGATCTTCGGGCGTCACAGGCTGAGCGCTCCTCGTATGAGTCGTCGGGCCGGCCGTACTAAGCATCGCAGCCAGCAAGGTTTGCGAATGAAACGGACGCGGTCGTCCGCGAACGTATGTCCTTTAATATCGGCAAGATACGGCAGGCATCTGGACGGGCAGGTTCTGCGCGGAATCATCGCGGAATCCTGGGTTTGCGGGCGGTCCGGGAAGGGGTTTGGCACGGGGTCTTGTTTACAACGGGGTAAGGCGGGCCATGGTGGCCAGGCCAGAGTTTGATCGCCTCTCGTTGGGGAGTCTCGGATAGCCATGCACAAATACACTTGCTCATCGTTCCGCCTGGACAGAATCGCAATTGCGGTGATTTCGGCCGGGGTTTTACTTTCGGGCGCGCCCCGAATTCAGGCGGACGTGATTACCGGACCGCAGGCCGTTTCTGCCGCGTCGCCCAATTGCGTGTCCGGATTCGGGCTTTCGGATGACTCGGTGGATTACGGCCTGAATCCAAGTTTGAGCCTGTACGAGGTGTTCGCGGTTCAGCGATTCACGCCGCCGGTGTATCCGTACATCCTCGATTCAGTATGCATCAACTGGCGGGCACAAACGGCTGACCTCGCCCTGGAATTCGATATTGTCGTATTCAAGGCTGACGGATTGGGCGGGTTGCCGGGGACGCTGGTGGCGCAGATTCCCGCCGTTCAAGTCCTGTCAGCAATGAATAGTTATGACTACTACGGCTTTAATATTTCGGCGTCACAGATTCGCATCGATTCCGGGAACTTCTACATCGGCGCGCGATGGAATCCGTCGGTCAATCAGCAATTCGTGATCGCGACCGACCGAAGCATGGGCACTCCGCAGCAGCAAGTGTACTATCGTTCGAATCTAGGCCTTCCATGGTATCCATTTTCGAGCCTCGGCGTGAATCTGAATGATACGCGCGCCTTGTTGATCCGCATTGAGGGTCATCTGCTCGACTGCAACCATAACAACGTCGCCGACACGATCGAGATTCAGCTCGATCCGGGCAAGGACTGCGATCAGAACGGCGTGCTGGACGAGTGTGAGGTGGACACCGATGGCGACGGCGTCATCGACGCCTGCGACAATTGTCCGACGGTTGTCAACCCGGACCAGTCAGACAGCGACGGCGACGGCGTCGGAGATTCCTGCGACAACTGCTGGTGGACTCACAATACGGATCAGTCAGACCTGGACGGGGATGGCATCGGCGACGCATGCGACCTCTGTCCGCAGATTGCCAATCCCGATCAACTGGATTCCGATGATGATGGCGTGGGAGACGCCTGTGATAATTGTCCCATGATCGCGAATTTCAGTCAGTCAGACTCGGACAACGACGGCATCGGCGACGCCTGTGAAGCCGGCGCGCTTCCGAACGAGAACAACAACAACAACGGCAACAGCAACTCAAACAGCAACTCAAACAGTAACTCAAACAGTAACTCGAACAACAATTCCAACGGCAACTCGAACAGCAACGCCAATGACAACTCCGACGGCGATCCAATGGATGGACCCGACGCGGGACTTTGTGGCGCGGGTGGCGGGGCCGCCATGATGGCGCCTCTGTTTCTGGTCGGTGTCGGGAGTCTGCGCCGGCGATCCAGACGCGGCTGAAGCATCGCTCCACGGCGCTCAATGGACTGAACCATGAGGCACGGTCTCGCGCGGCGGCGAGGCCGTGTCTCGTTGTATCATTCCAGTCCGGACGGCGGTACCATACTCCGCCCATGATCGCGTTAAATCTCATCATCGCCATTGTCTGCGAGGCCGGCTGGGTTATCGCGATGAAGTTGTCCAACGGTTTCACGAAGCCGATACCTTCAATCGTCACGATCGTTCTGTACCTTGCGAGCGTCGTCTTCCTGAGTTTCGCGACGAAGCGAATGGAGATCGGCGTGGGTTACGCCATCTGGGCCGGAAGCGGTGTGGCTCTGATCGCGATCGCCGGATTCATTTACTTCAAGGAACCGGTGACGGCCGTCAAGGTGACCTCGCTCGGGCTCATCATCCTGGGGATTGTGGGCCTTAATCTGTCGGGCGGGGGCCATTGAGGCGCATTGCGACGTTGAGGGGGCGATCGAGCGACCGGCACGGCTTGTGAACAAGGGGGCAGCCCGCGATAATCGCCGGGCTATGAAGCAACGAACATCTTCTCAGATTCGCCAGGAGTTCATTGACTATTTCCGGCAAAAGTGCGCGCACACATTCGTGCCGTCATCTTCCTGCGTGCCTCAGGACGATCCGACTCTGATGTTCGCGAACGCCGGCATGAATCAGTTCAAGCCGATCTTTCTGGGCCAGCGCGAACCGGATGTCGATAAATGGCCCGGCGCGACGCCGGGCATGCCGACGCGGGCGGCCAACACGCAGAAGTGCATTCGTGCCGGGGGGAAGCACAATGATCTGGACGACGTGGGACATGACACGTATCACCACACGTTTTTCGAGATGCTTGGCAACTGGTCATTCGGCGATTATTTCAAGAAGGAAGCGATCGCATGGGCATGGGACCTCCTGACGAATGTGTGGGGACTTGAGGCCGATCGGCTGCACGCGACGTACTTTCAGGGCGACGCGGGCGAGGGACTTGAGCCTGACAGCGAGGCCCGCGAACTGTGGCTGAAGATTCTGCCTCCTGAACGGGTGCATCCAGGAAACAAGAAGGACAACTTCTGGGAGATGGGTGACAGCGGTCCGTGCGGCCCTTGCAGCGAGATTCACATCGACCTGACGCCGGACAAGAGCGGGGGACGGCTGGTCAATGCCGGCGACGCCCGTGTGATGGAAATATGGAACCTCGTGTTCATTCAGTTCAACCGCGGAAGTGACGGGAGGCTGACGCCGCTGCCTTCCAAGCACGTCGATACGGGCATGGGCTTCGAGCGGATCTGCTCAGTGATTCAGGGCATGCAAGCCGGCCGACTGGGGCAATTCAGCAACTATGACACAGATGTTTTCGCTCCGATCTTCGCGGCGATTCAGACCGTCACCGGTTCGGGCGCGTACACAGGGCGATTGGAAGTGAGGGACGCCGGGGCTGATCCGCGGAGCGACGTCGAACGCGCCGCGGTGATGAGCGATATCGCGTATCGCGTGGTGGCGGATCACATCCGTACGCTGACGTTTGCGTTGACGGATGGCGCGGTGCCGGGCAACGAAGGGCGCGGCTATGTATTGCGGCGCATCCTGCGGCGCGCCGTGCGTTATGGCCGGCAATACCTCGGCACGCGCGAGCCTTTCATGTGCCGGCTGGTGCCGGCGGTGGCCGAGGCGATGGGCGCGGCATTCCCTGAACTGAAATCAGCCCACGGCGGCAAGAACGTTGAACATGTCGCGGCCATCCTGCGCGACGAGGAGGAATCCTTCGGGCGAACGCTCGATCGCGGCATCGCGTTATTCAACGAGGCCGCCGAGTATGCGCGCAAGCATCACCACGGCCGCATTGGCGGCGAAGATGCCTTCAAGCTGCACGACACGTACGGCTTTCCGATCGACCTGACGGAACTCATGGCCGAGGAACAGCGCCTTACCGTCGACATCGGGGAGTATGAGAGGTTGATGGAGGCGGCGAGGGAGAGGGCTCGGACCGGCGGCAAGGGTTCGCGCGATCAATTCGAGGAACCGGGGACCGAATTCCTGTCGGGGCTTTCCGCGTGCGATGATTCGGGGAAGTATTCCGACAGCCCGGCATGTGAGAGTGTGATCACCGCGTGCGATTATCTGGACGGCGAGCCTCCGACGGTTGGCAGCCGCGTCCATGTGACGACGGAGCGGACCTGCTTCTATGCCGAACAAGGCGGACAGGTATCGGACACCGGCCGCATTAGCACGGCCAGCGGTGAGATTCAGGTCAAAACCGTCAAGCGATATGGTCCGGCGATCGTTCATTTCGGTGTGCTCACGAAGGGCCATGTGACGGAGAGGCAGAGCTGCTCGCTGGTGGTCGATCCGATCCGGCAGCAGATCATGAAGAACCACACAGCGACGCACATCATGAACTGGGCGTTGCGTGAAGTTCTCGGCGAACATGTTCAGCAGAAAGGGTCACTCGTTGATGACGAGAAGACCCGCTTCGACCTGTCGCACAACGCCGCGATAACGGAGGGTGAACTCGCCAAGATCGAATCTCTCACCGTTGAACAGATCAATCACGATCTGCCGGTTTACTCGGAGAATGAGGTTGAACAATCGCAGGCTCGGCAGATTGATACGCTGCGGGCGGTGTTTGGCGAGAAATATCCGGAGAAAGTGCGCGTGGTCTCGATCGGCGCGCCGATCGACGAGATGCTGCAGGATCCGAAGAATGCGAAGTGGATGGGATATTCCGTCGAATTCTGTGGCGGCACGCATGTGAAGCGCACGGGCGAGATCGGCCGTTTCCGTCTGATTGAAGAATCGGCAGTTTCCAAGGGCATTCGCCGCGTCGTCGGGGTCACGGGCGAACACGCGAGGCGGGTGGAACAACATGCCACGGCGCTGGCACGGTTGTTGAAGGATGCCGCTCAGGCTGATTCCGCCGCACTCCCCCAGCGAATCGCGGAGATCACGGCGTTCATCAATGAAAACGCGGTGCCGGTCGTTGAGAAGATGCGCATGCGTGCTGATATCGCCCACCTGATGGAAAAAGCGAAACACGCGCAGAAAGAAGCCGCCAAGGCCGGGACCGCCTCGGTGATGTCTCACGTCGATGAACTGCTGGCGAACGCGACAAAAGCCGGCGGCGTTTCGATAATCTGCGGCGCGCTGGCCGGCGCGACGGCGGATCAACTCCGCGCTGCGGCGGATTCACTTCGTTCGCGGGCCGGATCGGCGGCGGTGCTGCTCGCGAGCGACGAAGGCGGGAAGGTGACACTGCTGGCGGCGGTAACGCCGGACGTCGTGGGCCGGGGCGTGAAGGCGGGTGATCTGATCAAGGCGATCGCGCCGGTCGTCGGCGGCAAGGGGGGCGGCCGTCCAGATATGGCACAGGGCGGCGGCCCGGACGTTTCGAAGATTGGTGATGCCGTGGCTGTGGCATGTGAACGACTGACCGGACAGCTCGGATGATGCGATTTGCCGGTCGAATCCGGCGTGGGGTTACTGCTTCGCGTGGCGGGAGAAGAACTTCCAGGTTTCGTCAGTCGCGTTGAAATCGAGGTTTTTCCTGCCGACGATCCGCTGATAAAGGAGTCCATGCTGCCTTCCGCCGGGCCAGCCGTGGCCGCCGCCGATCATTTCGTAGTAGACCACTTCCGCGGTTACGCCTGAGGCATCCGCGTTTTTCTGGGTGCGACGGGTGTGCGAGCCGGTCTCGCCTGATGCCGTGCCGCCAGTCCGCGCCGGATCGGCATCACTGAGATCGGGCCGCCATGCTGTTATGACAACATAGCTGTCGTCGTCCTTGTTCGAATCGGGCAGGTGTTCGATCGTTGGCGTTGCGTCGGCATGATTGACGGTGCGCCAGAAGTCGAGAGTTTGCATGGCAGACAGGACCGTGCCGCGTCCAAGCGGATTGCGCGCTGAGGGAGCAATGGGACCACCGCCGTAGGGCATCAGCGGATCATTTGTGCCGACCATGTAGAGTATGGGGACTGGCGTTGTCGGAGTCCGGCACTCGGAGTTGGCCGCGACGGAGCCGACGCAGGAGCAAACCGCGGCCAAACGCTCGGGCAGTTCAATCGCCAGCCGGAAAGACATCATGCCACCGTTGGATACGCCCGCGGCATAGATTTGTTTTGAGTTGATTGGGAGCGCACCGGCGATGTCGTCAATCATTTTAAGCAGGAACTTCGTATCGTTGGCGATCGCACCGGTCACGCGAGTGTCGTCACTGCGGCAGTCATTCCAATGATTGCCGACGCCCTGTGGGAAAGCGACGGAGAAACGGTCGCGTTCGGCCAATTCCATCCAGCGGCCCTCTGTGAGTTCGTCGGCGGCCTGCCTTGCATTGCCGCCGCCGCCGTGCAGCATCATGACGAGCGGCATGGGCGGAGCGTCACTGGCGTTCGGCCTTTCTGAGGGGACAAAGAGCAGGTACTCTCGATCAATTCCATCGACGAGCAGATGGCGTGATTCGAGCTCGAAACCCCGAATGCGGACTTTCTTTGATGTCGGCGCCGTTGTGGGAATGCCCTCCGTACCGGCCAGCGCGCCGCAAGCCAAATGGACGCCAGCCAGCCACGATATTGAAATGATAAGCCGGTTCAATCGATCTGTTCTCATTTGCCGGGGCCCTCTGAAATTGATGCGTCGAAGAGCATAACGTCAGAAGGTGACTGGTATTTCCAATTCCTCCGAAACGAAGGATGGGTCGAAAAGGCCGGCGTGCGCGGGCGAAGACCATAGGCGAGGTCATGGCGGTTCGCCTTCGCGCTTGCCATGGGTCAGGCCGTTCCGAAGAGGCGATCGCCGGCATCTCCGAGGCCGGGGATGATGTAGCCGCGTTCGTTCAGCCGTTCGTCAACCGCGGCGGTGTACACCTGCGTATCCGGATGTCGGGCGTTGAGTCGTTCGATGCCTTCTGGCGCAGTGACGAGGCAGAGCACCTTGATGCTGGTCGCGCCGGTTTTCTTGACCGCATCGATCGCGGTATTGAGTGATCCGGCAGTGGCGAGCATCGGATCGATGATGATGACGTCGGTTGCGGCGATGTTGGGTGGAAGCTTGGCATAATAGACGACCGGCTCAAGCGTTCGCTCGTCCCGGAAGATACCGAGGTGACCCATTCTGGCGCCGGGGAAGAGCTGATGAACGCCCTCGGCCATGCCAAGTCCGGCTCGTAGAATCGGGACGAGGGTCAGTTCGCGAGCGAGTTTGCAGCCGGTGCACGGTCCCATCGGAGTTTCAATCTCGACGGGAATCGTGGCGTAGTCGCGTGTGAGTTCGAACGCCATCAGCCGAGCAATATGGCCGACGAGTCTTCGAAATTGCTCGACGTTTGTGCGTTTGTCTCTTGCGACGGTCAGTCGCTCCTGTACGACAGGATGGCGAATGATCGTGACATTGTGCCATCTGGGATCGGGTCCGGTCATGCGGTGAAGTCTCCGTTTCGTCCGAGGCAGGCTCTTGGGAGCCGGGTTGGCCGGTCGAGGTCTTGATTCGGGTGTTCGGCTATTTCGCTGCGTGCGGATTCATGATAACGGGTCGGTGGATCGCTCGCGACGTCGCGTTGGGTCAACCGACCCGCACCATCCGGCGCGGGTGCAGAAACGCCAGCCATGATCGACACGGTCGGCTGCGCCATAATGCCTCGATGGCCGCCGCGTAGATTTTGAGTTGTCCATCATAAATGGCGGCTCGCTCGTCGACGGCCGGCCCGCTGACGCGATCGGTCTTGTAGTCAACGACCTCCCAACCATCGCCCGCGTCGAAGAGGCAGTCAATGATTCCGCGCACGAGCATGATATCGTCGGGGCTGCCGGCGACTGCGCGCGGATCGTACTTTGTTGGATCGACGCTGAGCACGAACGGCTGTTCGCGAAGCACGCGCGTGCCCGGCTTTCGCAGGAGTTTCCCGGGCTCAGTTTGGAAAAACCATGCGAGGGCTTCGATATCGATTGCGGCCGCTTCGGATGCGCCGATGCAGCCGAGGCTCGTGAATTCTGCGAGTTGTGCTTTCAGGTCTTGTTCATCGCAAGGGCGCGTCAGGTCAATCTGCTGCAGGAATTCGTGCGTGAGGGTGCCAAGCCTTGGACCGGCGGGAGCGGTTTCGGAGGTGGCGAATGCGGGCAGACGAAAATCGGCGGGAGAGATATTTGCGGCTCGCATGCCGGGCGACCGTCCGGCGGGCATCGCGCCGACTGGCTGATCGTCGTCGGAAATTGTGTTCCATGTGCGTTTCAAGATGCTGGCGGCCACGACGCCCGGGACATGGGTGAGCGCCTCGGCTGGATAAGGGACGGTGAGGCGGCGTTCGATCATGGAAATCGGATTGAACGCATCGCCAGTGGACTTGGCGGCGGCGGGTCTGACGGCCGACGGAGTAGGTGCATCGAGCGGCAGGGTTGCAGCTGCGGCGCGGAGCCTCTCGATCACTTTTGTGGGCGGCTTGGGTTCAATGGTCCAGGATGACATCTGATCCAGGGTGTAGCATTGCGTGGCGAAGAGCGGGCCGATTACGGGGCGCGAATCGAGTGTAGTGATGAGTTTACGCGGCTGGGCGCCGATGGCGCTGACAACCCAATCGAGAAAGGATGTTGCACTGCGGCGAGTGAGAATTGACAGCGGGCCGGCTTCGAATTTCTCGACGCCGAGAAGCATGTGGGCCTGGCCCGTGCCGACGAGAATAAGGCGATGCTTGGCGCGCGTGAGGCCCACATAGAGGACGCGCAGCTCCTCGGCGAGCATCTCCGTGAGGTTGGCCTGCCGCACGAGGTTGTGCGAGAGCGTCGGATAGATGATTCGCTTTTCCGCGTCGACCGCTTTCATCGCGATTCCGAGCCGCCGATCGTAGAGAATCGGGCCGCTGGCGTCCTGTGTGTTAAATTTTTTGCCGATCTCCGCCAGAATGACGATCGGGAATTCGAGGCCTTTGCTGCGGTGGATACTCATGATTTTCACGACGTTGCCGGTCGGAACTGAAACGGCGCCGGCATCGAGGTCCTGATCCGAGTCTTGCATCGCATCGATAAACTGCAGGAAGCGATTCAGGCCTTGCCGCTGGAATTCGCCGAATCTGCGGGCCTGTTCGTGCAATGCCACAAGGTTGGCATAGCGCTGTTCACCATCGCGCAGTCCGCACACATAGGCGAGATAGCCTGATTCCTCGTAGATTTCCCAGAGCACTTCCGCGACGGGCCGGCGGTGAATGCGACGACGCCAATCGTTGAGGATCCTGAAGCGGCTGCGCAGGGCCGTGGCGATTTCAGACGAATCGTTGCCCGCGGCAAGGGTTGATGCCGCCACGTGAAAAGGAAGAGATCGGCCGTCCGGTCCCAGCGATGCGCGGACACCGGCGAGCGTTGTCGCGTCCAGTGGATCACCGAGCAGCGGCGATGCCAGGACCGCCGCGAGGGGGATGTCCTGCCGTGCATTGTCGAGCACGGCGAGCAGCGACAGGATATCTCGCGATTCGAGTGTATCAAATAGGCCGCCGGCGGTCTGGACGTGGACGGGAACGCCGAGGAGGTTGAGCGTGCGTGCGACGATCTCGGCTCGCGGCTTCATGGATCGCATCAGAATGGCGATTTCGCCGTACTGGCGTCCTTCTGCAACGAGAGCCTTGATCCGCTCAGCGATTGCGTAGGCCTCAAGCTCGATTCGGTCCATGTCGCCGTTGTCATCGGACGCCTTCGCAGCAGCGGCCCGTTTGAATGTCTCGAGTATGTGCAACTCGATTGGCGGCGCGCCAGATGCCATAGGCGTTGCGCTCGATGAATCGTCAGCCTTGGGGCCGTAAACCAGACGGGCGTGCCGGTCGTAGTTGATTCCTCCAAGGTCGGCCGCCATGAGTTTCTCGAAGACGGCATTGATTGCATCGATGATTTTCGAATCGCTTCGAAAATTGCTGACCAGGTCGATCGCGCGTCCGGGTGGTTTCGAGGGCGCCTGGCCGGGGGACGTTTCGGACAATTTCTTGTCTGTCGGGTTTTCCATAAATCGGCGTTGTCGCGCCAGGAACAGCGCGGGCTCCGCCAATCGGAAGCGATAGATACTCTGTTTGACGTCACCGACGGTGAAGAGATTGCCTTCACGGTTCGGATCGTCGTCGCGGCTGACGAGACGGAGAATCTCGGCCTGAATCGGACTTACGTCCTGGTACTCGTCGACGAGGACGTGACGAATTTCGTCGCGGAGACGCGCTGCAACGCCATTGGATTCATCGAGGAGCAGGTCGTAGGTCATCCTTTCGAGATCGCTGAAATCGATCACGCCCAGCTCGCGCTTGGCATTCTGGTAGGCATCGCGCGTGGCGCGGACGACGCCCAGCAGCTGTAGCATGTGGGGCAGGGTTTGATCGAGTCCGGCGGTCCATCCGGCGACATCGAAACGGCTCCAGCGTTCCTGAAGGTCTTTTTGAAATGAGTCGCGGATTTTCTCCAGCGCGCTCCGGCCCTGATTGACCACGGTCGCGGAAACGGAAAGCAACTCGTCGGCGTTCGCACTGGCGCGTCTGCGCGGCAGGGCAGGAAATTGAAACCCGGCAATGCCTTTGAGGCAAACTTCATTGATTGTGGCAGCGGATCGATCACGTTCGAGCGATGATCGCCATCCTTCGAGCGATGACTCGATCTGGTCGAGACTTTCTAGGAACGGTCGAAGCGCCTGCCGGGCCTCGTCGACATCCGGGCAGAATGCCATCAGTCGAGCACGCTCGTGGATTACCATCTCCTTCCGCGCGGCGCACTCCTCGATCAGCAGTATTCCCAGAGAATCAAGCCAGAATTCGGATGGTTCGCACTTGTTGGCGTGCATCAGGCGCAGATAGGACGTGTCCAGCCAGGCTTCGGGATCGGGCAGTGAAGCAAGGAACTCGCAGAGCCGAAGCACGATGTCCTGCAGGTACTTTTCCGATGAGCCATAGGCGGCAAGAAACTCAAGGAACTGCGCGCCCCCGGCGTCTCGGCGCGCGGCGGAGGAGTCGAAGACACCTCTGACCGCTTCGCGCTTCATGATGGCTGCCTCATTCGGATCGAGGATCGGCGATTGGGGATCAATGTCGGCCTGGGCGAAATACCGATTGAGAATCGTGCGGCAGAAAGAGTGAATCGTAGAGATCTGCGCGGTATCGAGGAAAAACAACTGGCGCTTCAAGCGGCTGTCGCTCGGATTGGCCGCCTGTCGCTTGCGCAGAGAACGGCCGATCCGCTCGCGCATTTCGGCGGCTGCCGCCTCAGTGAAGGTGACGACGAGCAGCTGATCAATCTCGCATGGCGGATCGGCATCGAGGACGAGCTTTGCGCAGCGCTCGGCCAGCACCGCGGTCTTTCCGCTGCCCGCACCGGCCGAGACGAGCAGGCTGCGATCGAAGGTGTGGATCGCTTCTTTCTGTGATGATGTCCACTCGATGTCACTCAAGGTACGTGTCCCGTTTCCTGTCTGTTGCCCCGGAATCGTTGATCGGAATGAACCGGCTTATCACCTCGGTCCGCGACATCGGCTCCAGCCGGCGAGTCGGGTGAGTGGCATGCTCGAAGCGGCAGACGGCGCGGTAGAGGCAGTGGGTGCAGGGCATTTCGGTCCCGTATCGATAGGGCAATACGCGCACATCACCGGCGATCCAGGACTCCGCCAGTTCTGTCATTCGGCTCCGGACATGATCGATGATTAACGGCAGTGCCGGCCCGGGCACCGCATCGGATTTGTCCAGATTGCTGATTTTCCGGTCGGTTTTTCGCTTCTGCACCGCGAAAGCCTTCGATTTGCCATCACCGGCTTCCGGGT
This sequence comes from Phycisphaerae bacterium, assembly GCA_019636475.1. Lineage (NCBI taxonomy): Bacteria > Pseudomonadati > Planctomycetota > Phycisphaerae > Phycisphaerae bacterium. Next base: position 66,555 of record JAHBXN010000005.1, on the reverse strand, counting down.
CGAGTTCATCGATTGCATCGAAATCGACGATGCCGCGCGGGCGCAGCGCGCTGATGATCTCATCGCATAGTTCGGACGCATCGTCCGGATGATCGACCTTTGCAAGCTGGCCGAGGAGGGGCAGGAAGAAGGCTCCGCCCGGGACGATGCGGGCGCTGCCGCCGGATCGGTTCGCGGTCCGGGCATCCGCATCGCGCAGGACGAGCAAATATGCGAGCAATTGCAACGCCAGGCCGTGGTAGACCATGTCGAGCTTCAGCCGGCGTTCCGTCGTGCGTTTGTAGTCAAAAACGACGGCGAGCCTTCGGTCGCTCGTCTGTACAAAATCCACTCGGTCGATTTTTCCACGTACATGAACAATGTTGTTCTTCAGCGTGAGTTCGATTGCGGGCAGATCGCCATCGTTCACGCCGAACCATTTTTCCGTCATGGCGGGCTTGATGGATGTTTTCCCGAGCAATTCGCGATGTGCGCGCAACGCAAACGGCAGTTCACGGCCGAACCGCCATCTGGTTTTGCAAATCTCGTCTTCTGACAGACCCAATGCGTCGGCGTACAGATTCAGGGCCTGTGCACAGAGACGGTTACATGTGTCTACAATCTCCTGGTCCGTCAACTCTCCGAGCTGCCTGCCGGTTTCCATCAATTCGTTGACGAACTGTTCGAGCACGGCGTGGTACAGGTTACCGAGATGCTGCTGTGAGACCTCATGTCGGGCACGTTCCGAGAGACGCAGTCCGTATGCCGCGAAATGCTGGAACGGGCAAGCCGCCATTTTCTCCAACTGGGTGATGCTGGTTAGGTAGGGCGGCGGCCAGAGCGCTGCGGCGGCTTGCGTACTGAGTCTGATTGGTTCGATCGGCTGGAGCGCCCGCATTGCTGCCGCAACAGCGGCCCGGGTTCGCGGCTCCGCGCCGGTGCGAGCCCATTCGTAGATCGAAAGCCAGGTCGCGGCATCATCGGTGGAAGACTGGTCGGTCGCCCAGCGTCGAATCGACAGCGCGAGACGGCGTGCAAGCTGCGAGCGCGTGCTGATCGCGACGGAATCATCTTCAATCCGTTCAATGCATAATTCGGGCAATGCTCCGAGAACGTACACAAGATAGGACGATGGCTCGAGCACACGGTTCGCACCGTCGGCGGCGCTGTAGCTGATACGGAGCAGTTCCCCGGCACGTGTCAGGGCAATGTAGGCGAGTGTGCGCTCGTCGAGTTGGCATTCATCGCGAGTGCGACCGAGATTCGCCCCTTGCGAGGCGAGGTACCGGCGCTCGGCATCGCCGAAAATCGTGTCCTCGGTGATACGGGCCGGAAACTGACCCTCGTTGAACCCCAGTATGAACGCGGCACGTATGGGCGGGTGGCGACTTCTTTCTATTGAGCTGACCAGGACCTGATCGAGCGTCGGCGGAACCAGGCCGAGTGAAAAGTCTGACAATCCGGACTCGAGCACTTCTCGAAGCTGCCGTGCAGTCATCAACTCCTCACCGAGAGATTCATCCATCTCCTCCAGCAATCTGACAAGATCGAGCCAGACCCGCTCGTGTTCCGCCGCTTCGTCGAGGGCGTCGTTGGTCAAGGCCGATCGTCGGCAGGCATCGAGCGTCTGCGCGACGTTCATCGATTGAAGCACGGCTAAGAGACGGCGAAGCCATGTACCACACTTTGGATGTGCGCCCGCGGCGGACGCTCTGGGCCAGATCGGCTCAAGCATGTTCACAAGTCGGGATCGAGCCGCTTCGATTGCATGGAAATCGGCGTCGGGCTCGGTGCGGGCGGATGGATTTCGATCGGTCGGTGCAGGTATTCGCCACGGGCGTTCCCACTGCGAGGGAAAGGCAAGATTGAATGCGATGACATGGTTTTCGATTGCGTCGGTCGTTGCATCCGGCAGGCCGACAAGACCGCATTTGAGAATTCGAATCATGGCCTCATCGATGGGGCCGCGGCTGTCGGCGAGTTGAAGCAATCCGCGGACGAGTTGTACAAGGGGGTGGTGGTGGGTCGACCGTCGCCGGTCAATGAAGAAGGGAATTCCATGCGCTGCCAACTCGGCAGAGAGAATGTCGTGGTAGGGTCCGAGATCGCGGACGATGATTGCGATGTCGCGGTAGCGCATGGGGTCGCTGTCACGCCGGGTGAGATCGATGATTTCGCGCACCGCGGAGGCCACCTCCGATCGGCGGTCGCGGGCTTGGACGATGCGAACTGAATTCTGCTCGATTGCGCCGGCTTGTGTTGCTTCGGCAGCGCGCGTCGCGCCGGGGTTCGAACCAGGCTCGCGAACACGATTCTCGATTGAAGCAGCCGGTGCGTTTTTGAAGAGGCTCGATTCCAGCGTGCGCAGCGCATCGGATTTATCGAAGCGAAGAGACCTTCCCGGCAAGTGAATCGGTGAATCGATCATGATCGCGCGATCGATCAGCATTCGGCGAAGTGAATGCCACATGCTGCGCGTTCGAGCGAACAGGTCGAGTTTCGAATCGAGAGATTCATCCAGCGCGAGCCATGAGTCCTCTGGCGACGATGCCCCGTCGAGGAGGATCGCAATATCGACCTGCGAGGCGCACGCCGAAAAATCGAGGATCATGCGAGCCTGCTGCCGGGTGAAGCCGGCAAAACCGTCGAGGAGAATCCGTGCGCCGTGAAGCCGAGTCGTTCCGGCAAGCCTTGCGCGTGCAAGGTCGAGGACGCCTTCGGGATCCACGCGGGCATCGCCGAGATAGTCCATATAGGCACCATACAGCAGCGCGGCGTCGTGCAGACGGGCTGCCATCGGTTCGGCTGTTTCTTCGGCATGGCGGGCGGCCTCGTCGAGTTGGTCGATCGACACGCCTTCCTGCATCAATTCAGCGATGCCGTGCGAGATATGGCGGATGAAACCGCCTCGATCGGCAATCTTTGCGAACTCCTTAAGATCCTTGCGGTGACGGCTGATGAGCAGACGTACCGCCATCTGACGTCCGAGCGGCGTGAGCGGGACGGGCGCGGGTCCTCTTGATTCGGCGAGAATTCGATTGGCGAACCGCCGGAAGCTGGTGACTTCGCAGCGGCCGAGGGTTTTGGTGTTGTGGGTTTCGAGCAGGGCGAGCAGGCCGCGCTCCATTTGCAGGGCGGCTTGCTCCGGGACGAGCATGATGACTGGCGGCCCGTCAATGAGTTCGCGGGTGAGTTCCCGAACGATTTCCTGCTGGCACCAGTGTGTCTTGCCGCTGCCGGCTCGTCCTGTAATCAGCCTCAGGCTCACGCTGTGGTTTCTCCGGCCGTCAGGTGGACTGCGTCAATCTGGACATTTTCGGCGGCGTCGTTGCGCCAGGCTCCGCCACGAGGGGAATGCCGTTTGTTTTCGTGACTCGGGTCGACGGTCAAGGTCGGCAGAGCACGTGGTCCGATCGCCTTGTTCTCGCGCGGTCCAATTCGATTAGAATGCATTCTGACGATTGCTTCGCGAGGAATTGAATTTTGCCACTTGCCGATGCCATTGTTCCGTCCCGCTGGCCCGATTGGGTCCTCGCCCTGAGCGGGTTCAAATCATACCTGATTCTTTTCGTCGCGGCAGCGCTGGCCACGACAATCGCCACGCCGGCCTACATTCTGCTGGCCCAGCGATTCGGCTGGGTGGATCAGCCGTGGGGTCGAAAGCGCCACGAACGAGCGACGGCGACGCTCGGGGGCGTGGTGATTTTTGCGATTGTCTTCGTCGGGGCATTTGTCGCGCTGCGGCTGGATAACCGGGTCGGGCAGATGCTGCGCGAGTATGAAGTGCAGGTCTACGGTTTGCTGATCTGCACGCTGGCGATGCTGCTGCTGGGAATCGTTGACGACCGGCACACAGTCCGTCCGCACATCAAGCTGATGGTGCAGTCGGTGGTTGCAATTGCTGCGGTGTCGCTCGGTTTTCGGATCGAAGCGGTGACCATGCCGTTCGTTGATTCAGTGCCGCTTCCGGTGGCGGTGGGCTACCTGCTGTCGCTGATCTGGATTGTGGGCGTGACGAATGCCGTGAATCTGACGGACGGATTAGACGGACTTGCAGCGGGCATCTGCTTTCTAGCCTCGACAGTGAACGCGGTTGTTGCGATCTGGCTGGGCAATTACTACATGTCGGTGATGATGCTGCTGCTGGCCGGGGCGCTGCTCGGCTTTCTTCGGTACAACTTTCATCCGGCGCGTGTGTTTCTGGGAGATACCGGATCGCTGGCGCTGGGAATGTACCTGGCGCTGGCATCGCTTCAGTCGGCGCAGAAATCGCACACCGCCGTGTTGATCCTCGTTCCGCTGTTCGCATTGGGGTACCCGATCTTTGACACATTGTTGACGATCGCCCGACGGCTTTTTCGTGGGCAACCGCTGTTTGCGGGCGATCGGGATCATATTCATCATCGGTTGCTGGATCGCAGTCGCTCACCCTCGCGGGCGGCGATTCAGATTTACGCCGTGAGCTTCCTATTGTCGGTGGCTTGTATTCTGGCTGCTGCGGCGAATCACCTGGTGGTGGGGCTGGCGATGGCGGCGGTGGCGATTCTGGCGATCTTCGGCACGCGCGTGCTCGGATATCTGGAATGGGGCGGCTGGGCAGCCCGCTGGTCCGGCCGCGAGGAGACCCGGATTCTGCACGCGGCGGCTGCGCTGGCGAAGCTCAAGATCCGTTCGGCGGCCGATCAGACGCAGATTCTGCACGCACTGTCAATCGCATTGCGCGAGATGGGTTGCCGTCGGATCGAGCTGCGCCGGGAAAATGGCGTGGTGGTCTGGAGCGAGGCGGCCCGGACGGATGTGGCGTCAGGTTTTGGCGACAAAAAGGCGTCTGAAACCGGGCCGTGGGCGGTGGACGGGGTGATTACGCCGGTCGGCGAGCTTGGCAGGGTATCGGAGGGTCTGGGCCCGTCTGTCGAGGGCGCGGTGGTTGAGCTTCCAGTTGATGACGGGGCGATGCTTGTCATGACGTTTGATCCATCGACAAGGTTGAACGAAGAGCGCTCGCAGTTGATCGAGGAACTTGCGCGAGAGATCGGCGAGCGTCTGCAATGAGTCGACAGCGACACATCGTTTTTCTGAACGAATTCTATCATCCGGATATTTGTGCCAGTGCCGCTGTGCTGAGCGACCGGCTTCCGCGCCTGCGACGCCTGCTTTCGCACGATCGATTGACGGTAATCGCGGGGAATCGGGCATGGGACGATCCGCAGCGTATATATCCGGATGAAGAGATGCACGAAGGTGTTCGAATCGTCCGCGTGCAGCGTCCGCCGATCGGGGCAAGGGGTGTCATGCGCCGGGGGCTGGGATTTCTTGCGTTCGGTCGCAACGCGGCGATTGCCGCGTCCGGACTGGGGGCGATTGACCTGGTCATCGGGACGACGGCGCCTCCGCACGGAGCGGGGATCGCTCGGAAGATTGCGCGGGCGGCCGGGTGCCCTTATGTATATACCGTGCTCGACTTGTATCCTGATCTTGCGCTTTCACTGGAGCGGATGTCGTCATGGTCTCCGGTATATCGAACGTGGATGAACTTTGATCGTCGCTGGATGCGTGATGCGCGGCGTGTGGTTTGCATTTCGCGCGACATCTCGAAACGCATTATCGAGACGCGCGGTTTTGGCGCGGAACATATCGAGACGATTCATGACGGATTCGATCCGGCGATTCTGGGACTGGCAAATTTTGCAGCATCGAGTTCGGAGGTGCAGTCTGACAACGATTTTCGTCGGCGGCACAATCCAAATGGCCAAGTTGTGATTCAGTACGCCGGGAACATGGGCTTGTCCCATCCGTTCGAGACAATTATGGCGGCGTGCAGTCGATTGGCAGGGGACTCGCGCCTGCAATTCCAATTCATCGGCGGCGGACCACAGCGGGAGTACGTTCGGGAACATCTGCCCGCAAATGGGGTGCTAATCGACTATCAGCCCGCAGATCAGCTTGGGGAACTGCTGACGGCGGCCGACATTTGCCTGATTTCTCAACACGAAGCGATGTACGACAAGGCACTGCCATACAAGACGTATGGCATCTTCGCAGCGGCCAGGCCTGCGATATTTGTCGGAAACGAGCGTTCCGAGATTGCGGAATGGCTGCGCGAGAGCGGCGCCGGAGTGGCTGTGCGACAGGGTGATGTGGATGGTCTGATTGAGTCGATCCGGCGACTGGCGGACGATCGCGAAGTTCGTTCTCGAATGGGTGCGTCAGGCCGTGCGCTGCTCGATGAACGGCTGCACGCGGAGCAGTCCGCAGCCAGGTGGGCGGCACTTATCGACGTTCACTGCCGTTCGTGAATTGCGGCGCCGCTCGAGCGCCGATCCCTCCAGCATGGCGCATGGCCGCATCGCGTGTCATTGCGATCGGGTAGAAATAACACGACGGGGCCGAAATCGACCCCGTCGCGTGAAATCATCTCAACAAGCGTCGTGTGCGTTCGATCGCCACCGTGAACTTGTCAGCGGTGAGCGAATCGATCCCTTATTTCCGACTGCGGCGGGTCCGGCGGCGCGATCCGAGCCGCATGGACCGAATCGCAAGGAAGCCACACATCGTCAGCGCTACCGACAGCGGGCAGCCCACGGCACATACGGGTGCATGGAACAGCAGGCTGAAGAGGATATTGAACGAATTGTCCGTTGCCGGATCACAAGGAACCGGCTGCGGACCAGGTCCTTCGTTATTGTTGTTGCTGATGTTGTTGTTGTTATTGTTATTGTTATCGTTGTTGTTGTTGTTGTTGTTGTCGTTGATCGGCTGGTCGCATCCGTTGGCATCGACCGTAAGTGTCGCCGTGCAGTCTGACGAGTTTCCGTTTTGGTCAGTGACCGTGATGGTCACGAGCGTATCGCCGACGTCGATGACCGTTCCGGCCGTTGGAGACTGCGTGACGACAAGACCTTCGCCCGGCGAGCAATTGTCGATCGCGACGATTTCCCCGGTCAGATCCGGCACGATGGCCTTGCATTCCGAATCCGCCAGTAGCGTCCTGTCGGTCGCGCACGTTGTGATGATCGGATCCTCCTGATCATTTTCACCGCAAACGTTGACGCACGAACCCTGCTCGACCGTCACCGTCACTTCGCACGTGGCCGAATTGTTCGACGAGTCGGTCACGGTGATGGTCACGGTCGTCTGACCCACAGGCAGCGGGGTGCCGGCGATCGGGTCCTGTGTGATTGTGAGGGCTGGTTGGACACCTCGAACGGGGTTTTCGTTTCCATTCGAACCTTCGTCCCACGGCTTGGATTGCGGTTCTTCCTGATATGGGCAATTATCGAAAGCGATGACCTCGCCGGTAAGATCGGGCAGCGACGCGGAGCATGTTTCATCCGCCTGCAGGGTCACAGGCTCCGGACAGACTTCGATGACAGGCGGCGTCTCATCGTTCTCACATGGATCGATGAAGCATTCGCCGAACTCAACCGTGACGGTGACTTCGCAGTCGATCGAGTTGTCACTCATGTCCGTAATGGTAATGGTCACGACCGTGTCACCAATGCCGATCGGAGTTCCTGCCGGCGGATTCTGCGTTATCGTCAATCCGTAATTGCCCTGCTCGCCGACCGCGGTTGGTTCGCTGCATTCGTCGTAGGCAATGACACCACCGGTCAGATCGGGCACCTCAGCGGTGCAATCGACACCGGCCTGAAGTGTCACTGGCTCGCCGCATGTTTCGATGACGGGCGGCGTCGTATCGCAGTCACATGGGAAGATGTAGACCGTTATTGTGAACTCGCAGGAGGCACTGTTCTCCGACGTATCGGTGACAGTGATGGTGACGAGCGTTTGACCTTCGCCGACGACTGTCCCCGGTTCCGGCGATTGCGTGATGGTCAGTTGCGCGAGCTCGTCGCAATCGTCCCACACTTCAAGGGAGTTTCGATAGTCGCCGATCGTGTAGTCGCAGCCCTTGGGGAAGACATCGAAATCTTCAGGGCAGCCCTCGATCGACGGCGGGGTTTCGTTGCCAAGTTGGGCGCAACTGCATCCGAAATCATCGACGGGCGTCTCGGCCGGCGTGTCGGGGCATTCGTCGAAGCAATCCGTGATTCCGTCCGCGTCGGAATCGTCCTCACACGTCGTGTTATGACCGAGGTAACTGCCCTCGAGTGCGTTGCAGTCGGCCTGCGTCAGGACTTCGCAGCCCTGGCCTTTTGAGTTGAAGCAGCAACCACCGACACTGGGGCAGGATTGGCCTTCCGGAATATCGATGATCGCGAGGCCGATGTCACCGACGGGCATTCCGGAATCGACAACACGCGAGAGTGAGAATGCTCCCGTGGCAAGATCGAGGGTGCCGAGCAGAATCTCATTGACGCCCGCATTCGTCGCCGAGACGACATGATAATACGTGCCGTCGTGAAAATCGCCGCCGGACGTGTAGCTGCTCTGTCCGGTCGGGCCGATGACGGTCGCAGTAGGATCGACGCCGCTTTCCAGTTTCCAGTCGATGAGGAGCAGATCCGGTGTGCCGCCGTTTCCGACACCGTACAGCTTGCCGGTGATGTTGTCGTAGCCGGTGGAGTTGATGTTTGCGAGCGTCGCGCCGGTTTGTCCGACAACGGCGTAGGTCTGGGCGACGAGGTCGACGGTCGCGAGATAGTGTTTCTCGCCCGCGACGGCGCGATAGGTGATGTAGAGTGTGTCACCGATGAACGACATCGATACGACGCGGCGGGGCAGATAATCGCCGACGATGGTCAGCGACGGCTCGGCGCCGCAAGGATCATCCAAACGATAGATTTCCGCGAATCCGTCGTCGTCGATGTCCGTTCGGCCGATCATGTAGATCGTGCCGCTGGGGTCCGCAGCCATCGAGGCGAATTCGTCGGTGAGCAGAAACGTGTCAGGCGTGCCGGTGAGATGGTACCGGTAAAGCACATTGTTACTGGTCGAAAAGAAGACAGGTTCTGCAGAAGCCTGCCCCGTTTCGAACAAGGCCGCGACCATCGCGACAGCCAGAATTATTAGCGTTTTTCGAATTTGAATTGTATGGTTTATCATCATGCAGCCCTCTGTACTTGTCCCGACCGCTGATCGAACGGCCCGGCCGTTCAGAATCAAAGGTCGCCCCCCCCCGATCGATTATCCAGTTTCCGATAGCGAACCCGCGATTCGCTTGAAATTCTTCCAAGTGATGCGCACCTGGCTCGAATCACCAAACAGATACCGCCGTTTCATCCGCGCCCCGTTCGCAACTGTATGCCATGCGCTTAGCAACAAGTGCCGCGAGATGATGGGCAGAAGATTTGCGAAGACGTTGTCAGTAAACCCTCCTATTGCATTATTGTTGGTCGAGAGGGCCAGAGTCTACCGACTGAGAATTTTAGTACAACGCGCTTTTCGGACGAGTCCTTAATTCGTCAAACCCGGTATCCTTTTCGAGAGTTTTTTCGCGGAACGGATTTCAAGCTGTCAGCCCGGTGTCGGGACATCGAGTGCGACGACCGCGTCGTTCGCGTGTGTCTGCTGCCATGCCAGGAGCGACACGAGCGCCCATAAACAGAAATTGTGATCCGCGGTGCCCCGCGCGTGCTCGTTCAGGGTCGCGAGGGCACCGTCGCGGGACAGCACGACGCCGAAGAAACACTTGTCCCGCAGGATCAGGTTCTCGGCCATTTTCCGGAGCGGACCACGAAGCCACGGACCAACCGGCACTTCGAACCCTTTTTTCGGACGATTATGCAGCTCCCGCGGCATCACATCGCGAAAAGTTTCAATAAGAAGGTGCTTTTTTCGCATTCCATTGAGCTTCCAACGCCAATCAAACGGAGATACCGCGTTCACCAGGCGCCAGTCCAGGAAAGGTGAACGGACCTCCAGCCCGTGAGCCATCGACATCAAGTCGATCTTGGTTAGCATGTCGTCCGGCAGCGAGAGTTGCCACTCGGTTCGCAGATGGGCGTTCAAGTCATCCGAGGATTTTGGATCGCCCCGGAATTTCCACAGTAGCTGTTCGATTTCTCGCATGGCCGACTTTGCGCGGCCGGCATCGCCCAACAGGCGTCCGAACGTTCGATCGTCGGATGTGCGCATCCAGTTGGCATAGCGTGTCATCCGATCCGGATCCATCGAACGGACGGCCCGTTTCAACTGGCTGATGAATCCGCCGACACGCGTTTCTCTCCTGGTGGGGAGCTTCTCGATCAGGCCGCGCGAGAGCTGATAGAGCGGCGTGCGAGCGAACCATCCGTATCTGGCGTTCAGCGTCGCCGCAGCGTAGCGATTGTATCCCGCGAACAGTTCATCCGCTCCGTCGCCGCTGAGGGCGACAACGACATGCTTGCGTGTCAGGCCGCTAAGCAAGTACGTCGGCAAGGCGGAACTGTCGGCAAATGGCTCGTCAATGTGATTCTGGACCGTCGGGATAATGTTCTGAATTTCCGCAAGTGACAGGGGAAGCACAGTGTGTTCGGTTCCGTGCATTTTTGCCACGGCATCGGAGTATCTGCTTTCGTCGTAGAATGGTTCGTCCGGGAAGCAGACGGAGAACGTCTTAATCTTCTCCGTGGAAATCTGAGAAGCGACGGCCGTGACGATGGCCGAGTCGATTCCACCGGAGAGGAAGACTCCGACCGGAACATCGGCGATCAATCTTTCCCGAACCGCTTCAATCATTGTTGATCGAACGATGGTTTTGGCCGCTTCGAAACCGGTGATGTCAGTCGAGTCCGGAGGCGGCGGCACCCATGGACGTACCTCGATTCCGCCGTTTCGGAATTGAAGCAGATGTCCTGGGCGCAACTTCGAAACTCCGCGAAAGATCGTTGCGGGCGCGGCGACAAAACCGAGCGAAAGGAGCTGATACACGGCCGCAGAATCGATCGGCGCCGAGCCGATTGCGGGCCGCAAGGCGTGCATCTCGGAAGCGAACGCAATTCCGCCTGCAATGGCCGTCCACAGGAGCGGCTTCACTCCCGTCCGGTCGCGCACCAACGTGAGTGTTTGCGTTGGTTCATGCCAGAAGGCGAATGCAAACATGCCGTTCAGTCGCGGCAGGAAAGCCAAAGACGGGTCGCGCCGACATAACTCGAGCAGAACAGCTGTGTCGCCGGTTGAGTTAAATCGCGATCCGGCCGCCTCCAATTCAGCACGGAGGGTCTGGAAGTTGTATATCTCACCGTTGAAGACAATGGTGCAGGCACCGTCCTCTGTCCGCATGGGTTGCTCGGCCGCAGCGGTCAGGTCCTGCACTTTGAGTCTTGTATGTCCCAGCCCGATTCCGAATCGCGGATCGATCCATTGATGCGCACCATCCGGGCCGCGGTGGGACAGTCGCCGTGTCATCTCGGTGAGTCGTACCGGGTCGGGTTCTCCGGTGATGCTGATCAATCCTGCAATTCCGCACATGCGGGTCGAATCATAGGCATGAGTACGTGACTGGCCAAGTGCGATCGGCCGTTCCCCAGAATGCGACAATCAGTTAGGCTGCCGTCCGTGGCCGAACCACGGCCGACACGAGTTGGAGATTGAATGAAAATTCTGCATATCACGCAGTCCCTTGACCCATCCTGGGGCGGCATCGCGCGCGTGCTTCCGCTTCTGGCTGGTGAACTTGAGCGTGCGGGCCAGACAAGTCGAATCGCCACGTTGAGTGGGGATCGATTCGGTCGACCTCCGACGGTTGAATGTGCTGAAGTAATTTCATTCGAGGCCAGGGCTGGGTCGAAGCTGGGCAAGTCGCCGGCATTCGATCGCGAGATCGGATCGCTCGTGGGATGGGCGGACGTGGTGCATCTGCACGGTTTGTGGTCAGCGCAGAATTGGTCGACCGGCCGCGCGGCTCGCAAGCAGAACAAGCCTTATATCATGACTCCGCATAGCATGATGATGCCGTGGGCGTGGCGGCGCAGCGCGTGGAAGAAACGTCCGATCGGATGGCTGTTTGAGCACGGCAATCTGCGGCATGCGGCACGATTGCACGCCCTTGCGGAAGGGGAGGCGCAGCACATTCGTGCGCTCGGGTTCAATCAGAAAGTTGTGGTGATTCCCAATGCGCTGAACCCGGGCGAGTTTCAGAATCTCCCGCCGGCAACTTCGCTGGAGGAGCGGTTTCCGGCCGCGAAGGGTGCGAAATGGGTCCTGTTCCTAGGACGAGTTGCCGAACAGAAGGGGATTATCGAGGCGTTGCGAGCCTGTTTCGACACGCTGGCTTCGGGCGAGTCCTGGCATCTGTTCGTCGTCGGGCCGGATGAATTCGGGATTACGCCGATGCTTCAGGCGGCGGTGATGCGGAAAGGACTTCGTGAGCGCGTGACATTCACCGGCATGCTCGGGGCGGAAGATGTGCGGGCGTGTCTCGGCCGTGCGTCGGTCCTGCTTCAGCCGAGCAAAAGTGAGGGAATGAGCATGTCGATTCTCGAAGCGATGGCCGCCGGATTGCCGGTTATCATTTCGGATTCATGCAACATGCCGGAGGTCGAGGAGCATGGCGCGGGCCGGGTTGTCGCACCGGAGCGCCGCAGCATCGCCTCGGCGCTTCGTCAGATGGTCGGCATCTCGGATGAGGAGCGCCGGCAGATGGGGCTGCGCGGCCGCGAATTGATTTGCAAACGCTATTGCTGGCCAGTGGTGATTCCGCGTTATGTGGAGATGTATCGCGAGGTGTGCCGGTAGTCAGCCTTCGCGGAGGACCTGGTTTTCAGCTCGTGCGAAAGCTGATCCACTAAAAAGAGCAGGGCCGATGCGCTTCTGACGCACCGGCCCTTTTGCTTTTTGAGAGTTTGCACGTTGGACATGCGACGCGGTGTATGCGCGCTTATCGCGAGCGGCGTCGCAGCAGAGCGGCAACTCCGAACATTGCGAACATGGCGGTTGTCGGTTCCGGGACCGGTACCGCAGTGAAGAGCCAGTCACGTGTCGCGTTGCCGTTCATAGCATCGTTGATTTCCATCCAGCCCCAGCCGGAAATGCCGTTGTATCCGCGATGCCCCAGGTCGTTGTTCTCATCTCCGAAACGGAAGGTGTAGCCGAACATTCCGAGCCCCTTGTCGACGAGATGGAACGTTTGCCCGCCGGCGGATACGGGAGCAGAGACGGTGCCTTTGTTGAGAAAATCCTGCGCCGGCGATGCCCACAGATCATCATCACCCGGAACCTGCCCGACACCAAACGCGTAGAGAAAGTCAAATTGGTATACGCCGCGGTAAATGTCGTTTGCGTAGGATGAACCGGTGTCGCGTCCGCCCCAGCTCTGGCCGAAGATTCGGATGGTCGCGGCGGTCGAGTCGTAGATCAGCTTCATATCAGACTGTGCATGATTGAAATCAAAGGTGAAGATGTCGGTGCCGGAAGTGGCGTTGAAGAGTTCGTCGAGGCGGGCGCCGTATTGGGGCATCTGCACCTGTCCGTCGGGGTGATTGCGCAGTTGAAACAGGAATTCGGCTGCGTTGGCCTGCGAAGCCAGTGCAACAGTGGTGACACATGCGATGCCCGCGAAGGCGCGGCGAAAACCAGTATGCATAGAGTATACTCCCCCTATCAGATTTCGATGGAGTTCTGGCCCGTTCGCGTGACCCTCACGCGATGTTGTACGAGGCGCGTTTCTCCACAAACGCTTTTCGTATTATTCTCCCGAGGTGGCACGCGATTCAATCGATGCCGCTGAAATGTTTGCGCCCGTTATGGGGCGGCATATTCCGGTTCCGAGCCGGGGTTTTATCGCTCTGTGCGATGGCTCACAACGAGAGGTTTCCAGACGCGCCAGATCGACAACGCTGCGTCAAAACCGTTGGCATGATCGACTCGGAATAATCAGGCGTATTTTGCCTTGAGCTTTTCTCTCCACTTGGAGGGATGTCGTTCATACTCGGACTCTTTCGGCTTCGTGCGTTTACGATCGGGCCGTGGCTGGTTCGGATTTCCGGCTTCAGGGGATCTGATCGGCTTGCGCGCACGATCGGCTTTTGAACCCGCGCCCTGTTCGACAGGAACTCCGGCTGGTATGTGCGCGGGTTGATCCACTTCAGTCGCGGCATCGTGATCGACGACGCGGTCGTCGTGGGCTCGCGCTGGCTTTCGCGTCGGCTTCGAATCGCGCGGGGCCGGGATAATTGGAACGGATTTTCGCACGCTGGCAGGTGTCAACGATGAGCCGGAGGAGTGCGTTCGCGGCGGTGTAGTCTGGCACCCCACAACGCCGAACAGCAGGAAACTCCAGACCAGTCCCCAGAAAAGGCGACGGCGCACCTCGAACGTTATCACGTCTTTTCCCCCTCAGACTGCTCGAATCCGTTCGATGGGTGGGCGACCTCGACGCTTGGTGCAGGGTCGCCATTTTGTCCGTATTCAGCCGGCTTCAGTTTCGCCAGCGTGCGGCTCCGACCTTTCGGCCACTGAAAATCCTATGCCGGAGCTCGATCATTCGTCGGATCGACCGGTTGTAACAGCCACATTAGCTGTGCGTTAGCGACCCATTGCTTATCAACCCACGGGGGCCGATTCACAGTCAGGGGTGCCGCGGCAGGCGGCCGGTTCGGGCGAAATGCGTGGTTTCGGGGGGCGGGGAATTGCAAATCGAATAGAATGTCCGATAATTAGAACATGCGGCTTGGATCATCCCCAGAACATGCCGGAATTCGGGCGCGTCGGAGCGCACAGATCACTTCCCTGACGGTTCTGGGGATCATGCCGCTTCTGGCGGCGTCGGCGATGTCTGCGCCCCCGATCGCGGGGGAAACTCCCTCTTCGGATCGAAGGCCGAGTTCGAAGAAAGAGTTGGAGATTGACCGGGTGACATCACCTCATGTGCTCCTTCATTTCCGTTTAAAGGAAGGAGCGAAGCCGCTGACGGGAATCGATCTGTACTTCACTACTGATGACGGGGAGACCTGGAAAAAGTCGAAGGCACCCAAGGGAGTCGATAGCCCCGTCGCTTGGGATGCACCGGCCGATGGCGCATACGGTTTCTACCTCCAGTTTCATACCGCTGAAGCGAGTTCATCGGCTCCGACGAAAGGGACCCGCCCGCAACGTTGTGTTCGGGTGGACACCACGGCTCCGGTTGTTCAATTACTCACCCTGAAGCCGGACAAACGTTTTGATTTGACGCGCGAAGTGGCGATTCGGTGGCGGGCCGAGGACGCGGATCTGGCGGATCGACCGGTATCCATTCGATTTCGAACTGAACGGACAAAGACGTTTCGTTTGATTGAGGACAGCTTGCCGGCGGAGGGCCTGTTGCGATGGAGCGTGCCGGAGGGAGACTTCGGACGCATCGAGTTGAAGCTGTCCGCCACGGATCGGGCCGGCAATCGAGGCGACCATGTGGACGACCGCCTGCGGGTTAGCGACGCCGCCGCCGAACTGGCAATGCGGTCGACTGCCGAATCGCAGGATGAGATGGCAGCGTCGTCCGTGAATTCGGCGGCATCCGCTGAGCGTCGCGGAACGGAATCCGGCGATGCAACCGGCGAAACGCCGACATTTTCACCGATGTCCGATCCGGATTCAGGCGAACGTCTGGACGATTCCGGCGCTGCAAGAGAAGCCAAACGCCAGTATGATCTCGCGACCTGGCATCGACTTCGCGGCGAAACAGCGGTGGCGGTGGTGAAGTACCGAGAGGCGCTCCGATTGCGCCCTGACCTTGCCGCGGCTCGCAACGACCTGGCGGCAGTGTTGTACCTTCGGGGGGAATTGGACGATGCCGAGGCGGAGTACGGCACGATACTTCAGGCCGATCCCGGGCATCGCTCCGCAATGAAAGGCCTGGCGTTGGTTCAAGCTCGAAAGCGGAATTATCGCTCGGCGCACACGACACTTGAAAAGTTGCTACTGCTGGACCCGGCGGATGCTGAAGCATGGATGAACTTCGGTGATGTTTCGTTGTTCATGGGCGATCGATCCGCCGCACGGGATGCCTGGAAGAAGGCCATGGACTCAGCCGGTGCCTCGAAGGAATTGAAGGCGCGCGTTGCCAAGCGACTGGAGATATACAAGGTCGATGGATTTACGCTGAGCAGCGAGGCCGAATAGCGGCGGGGAGTACTGACTGCTTGAAGAGAAAAGAGTCGCAATCCTATGATCGGCCGCCGCCTGTCCATGTCGTGTTCGGGAAGGACGAGTTTCTTCGCTCTCGCCGGCTTAAGCGCCTCATGAAGGAATTACTGGGCGAACATGACGAGTCGATGAGCGTCGGTTTGTTTGATGGGTCGTCCGCGCAGCTGGTGGATATTCTCGATGACCTGCGCACTCCATCGATGTTTTCGCCGATTCGGGTTGTATGTGTGCGCGATGCGGACGACCTTTTCGTGAAGGATGGTGATGATTCCGCATCCCCATCGCCCAAGTCAACTGCCGCGAAAAGCGCGCGCGGCCGGTCGGCTGTGCCGCGGGCGATGTCTGCGCGCGAGTTACTTGAGAAGTATCTCGAAAACCCATGCGATACCGGCATACTTGTTTTTGAATGCAAGAGCTGGCCGAAGACGACTCGATTGTACAAGGTGGTTGACAGGATCGGGCGAAATATCGACTGCGATCCGCCGAAGGGCGAACAGTTTGTTTCGTGGGTTCGTCAGCACGCTCGTGATGAGTTCGGTTGCGTGTTCGCCGGTGAAGCGGCTTCTCTCCTGGTCGAGCTTGTCGGGGAGACGCCGGGCCTGCTCCACATGGAGATATCGAAGCTGGCGGACTATGCACATCCGAGGAAGGAAATTCGCGCGTCGGATATCGAACTGCTCGTCGGCGAGGCACGAACGGAAATTGTGTTCAAGCTGATGGACGCACTCACAATAGGCGATGCGGCCGGCACGCTGAAGATGTGGCATCAGGTCCTTGCGGGCGGCAAGGGTGCGGAATTCATGGCACTGGGCGGATTGCGTTTCGCGTTCGAGCGGCTCTATAACGCAAAACGGATGCATTCGCGCGGCGCTTCAGCAAGGGACATTAAGTCGGCGTTGAGAATCTGGGATCCGGCGGACATGCTTCCCCGGCAGCTTTCGCGGTTCACGCTTCCGCAATCGCGAAGTATGCTGACCGGGCTGCTCCGGATTGACCTGAACTCAAAGAGCGGGCTCGGAACGGTTCAGAGTTCGGTGGAAAAGTTGATCGTGGAACTGTGCGCGGCGTCTTAAGTACATCGACCGTGCGGCCTGTAGCAGTAAGGGATTGCCTAGCATGCGAAAGTTGAGTTTGTTGAATGCCGGATCGGCCGGCGCAGCGTTGATTCTGTTGATTCTGGCCGGCTGTTCCGACGCTCAGAAGCAGCGTTGGAATGAATTCTGGGGTGTGGACAGCGGCCCGAAGCGTACCGTGAGACCCAGCTCCGGCAGTGCGCAGGTCAGATCCGATTCAGCCGCTCCGGACAAAAGCGATTCGGCGACGGCGCAGTCCGGTCCGTCGACAGCCGGCGAAGATCCATTGCCGAAGGCGGACAACGCCGAGCGGAATGACGTAGACGAAGACGTATCGGCCTACGCCGCCAACATGAATCGCACAAGAGCGGCAAATTATCAGCCAAACGATCTGAGCACGAAGCTGCAACGTCAACAAGATCCCGATCGGCAGAAGCGAATTCACGAAGCGGCGTCGAATGACAAAGCGGACGACTCGCAATCGGCGCAGCCGGCCGATGGAGATGCGATGGACCGTTACGAACGGAACACCGGCGTCAGCGTCCAGTCGGAAGAGCCGGTCTCGCGCCCGGGCCACCGTGCTCCGCCGGATTCGTCAAAAGGCCCGGAATCCACCGGGAGCTCAGTGATTCACAAAACCGGCGCGCGGGGTCCCAAGACCGCCGATGGTTCACAAAAGGTCATCGATTCTAAGAGTAGTGCCGAACAGTCGGCACCCACCGCTTCGAACGGGTCGCGAACGACCGCGAACGGCGAAGCAGGCGCATCGGGTGATTCGCATCACTCGACCGGAACCGGCGCTAATTCCGGCCTGCCGGAATTGGAGGATATCTCAGTGACGTCTGCACCTCCGGCGTCGGCAGCGCCAGCTGAAATCAGCGAGACGGCAGAACCGTCGGTTCGGGCGAATCAGCCGATCAATGCCACCGACAGTGATGATTCGTTTAACAACCGAATTGCGGCTCAGGAACGGCTTGTGGCGGCTGACCCGAACAACCTCGAGCAGCAGTATCGACTTCGCATGATGTACCTGATCGACGGGCAGGATGAAAAAGCGCGGGCCGAGATACCCGGCGTCGATGCGGATATTCAGCAGATCATCACTGCCCAGATTGATTCACTGATTTCGGCGCGGTCGGTCTCGGGGCGCGATCCAGCGACGTGGGCAACCCGTCAACTCGATTCAATCGAGGAGCTTAGACGGCTTGTCCGTGAACGAGCGGATCTCGTGGTATCAAAAATCGTGCTATGTTCCGAGGTCGCGAGCTTCGGTCGCTACACACCGATCGAACCGGCGGAGTTCAAGGTCGGAAGGCGAAATCGTACCGTAATCTATATCGAGATCGACAACTTCAGTTGTCGTCCGACGAATTCGGGAATGTACAGGACATTGCTCTCGGCACGGCAGGCGCTCCTGACGAGGGACGGCAAGGAAGTCTGGGTACAGACCACGGACAACATCGAGGAACTTGCTCGTCGGCCGCGCCGAGATTTCTACCTCTGCACGAAGGTCATCACGATACCGAGCGAATTACCCCCGGGTGAGTATGTGGTCAAGGTCGAGGTTGAGGACATCCTGGCTGGGAAGATGAACAGCGCGACGACCACCTTCAAGATCGTGCCGTAATGCGGGGGCTCGATTCAGTCGGTTCGACATCCTGGCATAATCGGCATCTCGGCGCGTTTCAGCGGTTGCGATCGTTACTGGCGGCCGACGGCGCGGTGAATCCGACAATCCTGATCGTCGGTCCGGGCGGAGTAACCCGGCTCTTCGCGCCGCTACTCAACGACTCTTCCCGCGCGCTGTCCAGATCGCGAAAGATCATCGGTGACCTGGCTCGATACGCCGATCAACTGTTTCGGCGGTTTCCGTTTGCCCCGCTCGAATCCCTTGAACCAGTCGAACTCTCACGGACGATCGCCATGCCGCATCGGTTGGTGGTGATCGACCGATCGCGGCGTGTCCTGGCGGCCGTTGCGCGCGACCTGCCCGAATCAGTCACGCATTGTGTGGACATCTCGACGACCCCGATTCCCGGGATGGCGGACGTAGTCGTTGCGTTCAACGTGGTTTGCCGGCTCGACCCGGCTTGTCAGGCGGATGGGATGCGCCGTGTCGCGGAAGCCGTCCGTCCGGGCGGTCTGCTGATGGTCGACGATCGAACGGCCGAAGCGCTGCTGTCGGTCCACGCCGATTTCCACGCACTCGGCGACAAGTTGCACCGCCGGCTCAGTTCGTCGTCGTGCACATCCGCCAATGACTGAGCCAGACAACGAGGAACCAGAATCCGCCGACGAGATATCCGCCAAGCGCGAACCACTGCTGATTGGGAAAGCCATCGCCGTCTCTCAACTGCTCGAGCAGCGCCTCGAACGCCAGTCCTGCGGATGCGGCGTAGAAGACGAGGAAGACAATCAGAAAGCTCGCGAAGAAGCTCTTGTCCACTTCTCGCATCTTTGCGTTGGCTTCAAGCCACGTCTCCCAGGTGGGGTGGCCTTGCAATGTCGGCTCGACATGGTCTTTCAGATATTTACCGGCACGGACGATGCTGTTCTGCTCCATGATGAACGCAATCATCAGCACGAGCATGATGAATGGCAGGCTCGCACTGGCAAAGGTGCTTGCATAGGCTTTGGCGGCAAATGCGACGAAAGGCACGAAGAGTGTTCCGATCACCAGAATAAAAAAGACGCGGGCCTTGGACGAACGAATCTCGTCGCGTAGTGTAAGGTATTGCTGCTTCATGAACTCTTCGGCTGACATGGCGCGGTCTCCTTGCCTGATTGAGCCGCTCAACCGAGCCGCGCTGCGTGACCGCCGTCGGTCGAACAGGACGCCGTGCGGAGAGCCGCTCGTATAATGTGAGGTGCCGATGCACGAATCTGAAGTGAGATGCAATCGGCAGCGTCACAATTTGTCACTTCCGACGCCATTGTGACGCGCGAGGGCGCGTCGCCGCAATGGCAGGTCGGGGCACCCATGAATTCCGGCGGTCAGCGCCCGGGCACCTTGAAATCACGCCGGGAAGCGATAGGTGCGAGGTTACTGCCGCACCGTCACGGTCACGCCGGCGCTGGGTCGGGCAATTCGGACGTACACGGTGCGCGTTGCATCATCATGCCACCAGCCAAACTCACCCGTCCCGGCCTGACCGGCCTTTTTCAGATGCTTGAGCGGGCCTTCGCTGGTCTCGACATTGGCGGGAATTCGTCGCCGGCCACAAAACGCCAGCAGGTATGTTGCCGGCAGAAAAGACGCGTTGCCTTCGCGCGACTCGAACGCGAACACGGCGTCGCTGTTACGTGCCGCGCCGATCGTGGAATCCTCGCCTGCCGCAGTCGCCGCAATCGTGTAGGTTTCCCGGACGAATTCGCCGCCGCGATAGTTGTACGAAATTCCGTCGTCGTTATAGAACAATCCGCGACCGTTGCCGGGAAAGATGGCGAGGATCAGTTCGTTGAGTGACTTTTCTCCGGTGTACTGCACGGCATCACGCATCGCAACGATGGCCCCGGAACGGGCGAACATCGGTATCGTGTCCATCCGGACGCGGGTTGCAATTTCCGCGCCGCCTTCGAAGTGTTTTCCGGATTCGAAGTCGTACCATTCACCTGGAGGCAATCGCAGTTTGCGCGACTTCGTGCCTTCTTCGACGACCGGCGCGACAAGCATCTGGTCGCCCCACATGAATTCATGCTCTACACGATGCACTTTCTCCATCTCCGGAAACTCGAGTGCAAGTGCTCGCATGACCGGTAGCCCGGAGCGTTCTGCTTCGTTCGCTTGGGTGTAAAGATAAGGCAGGAGTCGATAGCGCAACTCAATGGCTGAGCGATTGACTTTGAGCCATTTTTTGCCGAAAGCGGTGGGATCCTGCTCCGGGGCGTCTTTTGTAAGGCCACCGCAGGTGTGCGTACGGCACAGAGGATAGAAGATGCCCAGTTGCAGCCATCGTGCGTAAAGCTCCGGGGATGGGTAACCGCGAAATCCGCCGATATCCGCGCCCGCAAAGACGATTCCGGATAATCCCATGTTCAACAACATGGGAATGCTCATGCGCAGATGTTCCCAGCTCGAGAGATTGTCGCCGGTCCAAACTGCGGCGTATCGCTGCACACCAGAATAGCCGGCCCGCGTCAGGACAAAGGGTCTTTCGTTCTCCCTGAGCCGCGCGAATCCTTCGGATGAGGCTCGGGCCATCTGCATTCCGTAAATGTTGTGGCATTCACGGTGGTCGGTGGGGCACCCGTCATTGTCGTGGCGCATTGTGAGCGGCACGGTGCCGTGTGAGAATGTGAAATCCGCCGGCTCATTCATATCGTTCCAGAACCCTGTGACGCCGTCGCTGATCAGACCCCGATAGAGATCACCCCACCATTTTCGGGTGGCCGCGCGAGTGAAGTCGGGATAGACGCTCTCCCCGGGCCAGACTTTGCCGACATAGGGCCGGCCGGTGCCGTCGTTACAGAAATGGTGTCCGGCGATGCCGGAATCGTAGATGCCGTAGCCCTGTTCCTTCTTGATCCCCGGATCGATGATGACGACGGTCTTGAATCCGTCGTCCGCCAGTTCTCGGAGCAGCTTCGATGGATTCGGGAATGTTTCGCGGTTCCATGTGAAGCAACGGAAGCCATCCATGTAGTCAATGTCGAGATAAATTGTGTCGCATGGAACGCGGTGCTTTCGCAGTCGCTTTGCCATTCCGCGAACGCGCCTGGCGGATTCGTAGCTCCAGCGGCACTGCTGATAGCCGAGCGCCCAAAGGGGTGGGAGCGACTGGGTGCCGACGAGCGCGCCGTATCGCCGAACGACGTCCTTCACGGTGGGGCCGGGAATGAAGTAATAGTTCAACTCACCGCCGTCGGCTCCGAATGAATACCGGGAAGTGGACGTCTTGCCGAGGTCAAAGGTCGCTCGGAACGTATTGTCAAAAAAAATGCCATGCGCGCGCCCGGCGTTCAGCACGATGACGAACGGATGGGATTGATAGAGCGGATCGGTCCACGGATCGTGTTCGGCTGCGTCGTGGTTCCAGTCGACGAGCACTTGTCCGCGCTTGTCCAGCGGGCTGCCTCGCTCGCCAAGGCCGAAGAAATGATCGTCGTCATTCAGACGCATGGAGCAACGGACTTCATCTCCGTCCCATGCGATGCCCTTGCCGGGATCGTGCCCCGCGATCAGCTTTCCGTCGAGTGTGTGAAAGGCGACGCGGCAGGGATTTTTCTGGATGACCACTCGCAGCGTGCTCGTAATCAGCGTGATTTGATTTGTCTCATCATCGATCTTCCATGCGGGGGCGGGTGTGTCGTCGGCGATCACCGCCCAGGAATGGTCGCGACCGAAGATGCCCGTCTGGGCAAGCCTGAGCCGAACAATCCCTTGACGTTCAAAGCTGATTCGAAGCTTGGCCTCGCCGCAGTCGATCGTGAACGAATTGGATTTCTGAGAGTAGCCGGTAACGGGACCAATGGATCGCCAGCCGCTGAATTCTGGAATTTCGGAGCCAAGCAGGTCGGAATTGGGGATAGTGCTCATGCAGCGGTGGTCTTTCCCGGCCGTTCGAGCGGCGTCTGTGAGAATGGTTTCGACTGCTGCGGAACCTCCGAAGCAGGCTTAGTAAAACAATTTACTTCATTCAAGAGTGCTGGTCAATCAAATTGGATGGGATTCCATCCCGGACCGCGAATGGGCGCTGGTTATTGGGCGCTCCTCCTCGGTAGTAATCGTGGATAGAGTGGTTGCGCGACGCCGCCAAGTCGATTCTCGGGCTGCGGCTACTGCGAAGCGAAAGGCTTCAGGGCGTCTCTCAGGACCGTCGGAACTGCTGTGGGAACGAGGCGGCCTGCTTCAAGGAGCATGCAGCCGATTTGCTGGTCGCCGCGAGCAACAAGCGTTTCACCGCCCGCATGGTCGCGTCGCCAGTATTCAAAGAGCATTGTGACGCGGTTCTGCACGATCTCGCCAAGTCGCATCCGGACGATGACCACGTCAAATGGCGCCAACTCGTGAAAATATTCGCATGAGCACCGAATCGTAACCATGCGCAGGTTGCGTTGCAGTTCATCGAGGATGGCGGGGGCGTGGTCTCGGAGAAACATTTCACGGCAGCGGCCCTGCCATGAAAGGTGGTTCACAAAATAGACGTTCCCAATGAAGTTGGTTTCGGCGAATCCGACAGTGTGGGTGTATTCGTAGGCTCTCACGGAACATCTCCGGCTCGTGCGTGAGTCGGACATGCAGCGGCGCTGGGTGATGCCGTCGACAGGATTGCGAGGGCCATCGGGCGCGCGTCGTCGCGCAGCGAAGCGACGAAGGTGGCCGCGAGTGAATCGCCGCAGCGAAGTACGATCCAGCCGTCAGGCGCTCGGGCTTCCAGCACAAATTGTGAACCCGCGGGCAGGCCGGCCTTTATTGCGGATTCGTGGGCGGCCCAGATTCTCGATGCTGAGGAATTCACGTCTTCTCCGCTCTCGCCGGCGACGACACGAGCGAGTGCCAATCCATCGACGCCCAGCAGGTCTTTCCAATCTGCTGCATTTCGCTGCTGGATCGGTTCGATATCGCATCCGACCGGCGCGTCGGCGGCGACGGCAAGCGTCACGGGTCCGGCATGCGATGCGGAGACGTGTCGTCCGTTGACGGACTCGGGTTTGCCGTCGGGGCGGCGACGTATCGGCTCAGTCGAAAGTGCGGCAAGGCCAATGGCGTGATCACTTCGAGTGGTCCGCTCTGAACAGGGCGAATGCTCGATGATGACCGAGATAAGGACACCCCCGAGCATTTCGGCCGATCGGCGCTCGACATAGTTGCCGAGCAGCGAAGGATTCCAGCCGGCGGTACGGCGAATTGCTTCGACGACGACGAGTCGCAGGCCGATCCACGATTCGATGACCCGGCCCTCGTCGTCGAGCATCTGCATGTCATAGGTAAAAGTGTCGCCGTTGCGACATCGCTCGATAGCGCGGATGAATCGTGCCGGTGTCAAGACCGGGGCGTGGCGCTGGATGGCATCCACGCCGACAGGCAACAGTCGCGCGTGAGGAATGCACGATTGAATCGCATGAATCGCGGCATCCCGCGCGGCCGGATCTCCGAGCAACATGCGATCTGGCAGATAGGTCGCGAACCAACCATCAGATGCGGCGGGCGAAATCTCCGCGAGGCATTGTCGAGCCATCAGACTGCGATATCCCATGACGCGGCGGAACCGACCTTCGTGAAAGAGCATGTCGCCGTAGATTTCGGCATCGCGATCGAGCGGGATATGGCCTACGCCATTATTGCCCACAAAGACGCCAAGCGGAGCGGGGGCGGCGGACATTGCGCCGAATCGGAACGTGGCGCGGAAATGATCAATCTGGAAGTCGTTCTCGCTGCTTCGGAGGATCACATCGACGGTACCGGCCTCGGCATCCCTTACTAGCGCGGCGAGCCGCACTGTGACGCTATGACCGACCGGCACCACGACCGGTCGCAGCAACGCGACCGATTCGATGTGTGACGGTGTCTCGGATCCGGCCAGTGAGGCCGCCACCTGGGCCATGGCTTCCAGGCCGAGGACCGCCGGGAAGAGCGGATCCCCGTGAAGTGCGTGTTCGAGCACATAGGGGTCCGTTGTGTCCGACACCGTCGCATCGACGATCAATTCGATTCCGGGAACATCGATCACAGGTCGTTCGACGAATCGAAGCAACGGAAGCGGATCGTGTCGCGTTCCGAGCGTCGGCGGCGAGCCAAATCGACCGGCGACAATCACGCGATCGTTCGGTCCGGCTGAGCGAATCAGAGATTCGAGACAGGACAGAGCGTCATCCGTTGGGATCGGCGTGACACCTTGCTGCGAAAGTGATTCGATCTTGCCAAGGCGATGACCCATGCCAACGCTCTGCCAGACGGACCAATCGATCGTCAGGCAACGGCAGTTCGGATGCGCCGAAGCCACACGCGACGTCGCCAGCGCGAGCCAGTCATTCGCGACGGCGTAATCGGCCTGGCCGGGCATGCCCGCATCGCCGATGATCGATCCGAAGGACACAAGCAACCGGAGTTGGCGTGAATCCACGGCCTTCAAAATATTGTGGAGGCCGGTCAGCTTGGGCCGGATCGTTCGCTCGAAATCGACGATTTCAAGCGCGGTGAGGAGCTTGGGTTCATTTACGCCGGCGGCATGCAGTACCGCAGTAACCGCTCCGAGCGACCCTTCGATTGCCCTGATCGCTCGTGCCACGGACACGGCATCACAGACATCAGCCTGATAATAGGCGTACTGGGCCTTTGATGCATGGAGCCGGTCGAGGGTGCTCTTGAGTTCGGCGTCGCTTGCCGGGTCGGAGCGGCCGAGCAGGGCGATTTTTGCTCCGGATCTGCGTGCGAGGAATACCGCGCATTCCGAAGCGATTCCTTTACCCCCGCCGGTGATCAGCAGGACATCGTTCGAAGAGATTGGCAGGCCGGTACTATCGTCCTCGGCCGGAGAACTGGATGGCAGGCTCAGCGGCTGGAGTTCCGGAACGCGGCGTATGCCGTCATTGTCGTAGGATGCTTCAACAAATCCGGTCACGGCTGAGGCTTCGGCGGCAACCCACTCGATTGCACGTGGGTGGTCGAATGGCACATCGATGACCGCGACATCGATGGATGGATGCTCAAGGTGAAGTGTCTTGGCGAGTGCCGCGCCGCCGCCACCCTGCTGGACGACGACGAATCGCGCGCCCGGGTCCGCGATGGCTGCGCGAGCCGCCTCATGCATTAGTGGGATAAATCGTTCATTTGGATGAACCGGCAGACACAGCACGACGCCTCCGCCGGCAGCCGTTCGGGCGAGAATGTTCTCAATCGCGGCCTTAAGCGGGTGATCCTTCTCAGTAATAACGCGCCAGCCTGTCGAGACTTCCGGGCCGCGCCGCGCCGGTGCAAGCGGCGCGAGGCGCAGTCGTACCGTCATCGGGCGAATCCAGGGAGCGACGCCGGTTGCCGTGCGCGGTGGTCGCGTCACGGGAGCCTGTCGCGGGGCATCCGCGGCCCAGGACTCCAGCGCCGCACCCAGTTCGGCGACCGTCGCGTTGGCAAATGCCGTCGGCGAGACGGGATTAGGCAGGCCCATCAGGCGCGCGGCGTCGGCGACAAGTTGCCCAACGCTGATCGAGTTAAGGTGCAAGTCATTAAGCAACCGGTGATTCTCGGAAACGGCCTCGGCAGGCAGCTCGGAGCGCTCCGCGACGAGGCGGCGGACGAGTTCGAGTGGACTGACTTGCGAAGCGAAATCGTTCGCATGCGAATCCCCTGTCACGAGCCGATGCTCTGTTCGTTCGGCGATTAGTCGGGCCGAAAGTTCCAGCCACGATGCGTCACCGCCATCTGGAATCGGCGCGAGTTCGCATGGATTTACAAAGAAGCCCGGCTTCGCGCCGAGGTCGATTGGTCGAGTGAGGCGGTCGGCAAACAAGTGTTCGAACTGGACAGTCGCGCCTAAGACGTACGCCGCTGCAACTGCATTGAGAAACTGCGTGAGCGATTCTCCTCCGGCGTCTGTGCAAACGGCGGGGACGCTGAGGATATCGCGGACCAGACCGGCGAGAACATTGCCCGGACCGACTTCGATCAGGAGATCGCATTTCGACAGGCCCCGGCTCGCCGCGTCGATAAAACGAACGGGGTTCGTCAACTGTCGACAGAGCAGATCGCGGATGTCGATTGCGCTTGGCAGCGAATCCCCCGTGATGGTCGAATAGACTCCGGGCTCTGGGGGCGACAGGTTCATCGTATCCAGATGCTGGCGCAGTGCCGGAGCAGCAGCCGCCACGAGTGGCGAGTGAAACGCATGTGACACAGACAGTCGCGTCGCGCCGATGCCGTGTCCGGACGCAATTTCAATTAGGCCATCGACGACCATCGCCGGGCCGGAAACGACGGTCTGCCTGGGCGAATTCAGTCCCGCGATAACGAGTTCAGCGGCGGCATTCGGCCACCTTTCTTCGGCTTCGCGTATCAAGTTGCGGACAGTGTCTTCGGCGGCGCGAAGGCCGGCCATCGCCCCGGTGGGACTGCCGAGTTCTCCCATTGCTCTGCCGCGTGCCCTTGCAAGATCGAGCAGTGCCGCTTCGTCAAACGCGCCGGCCCAATGTAGCGCAGCCAGTTCGCCGAGCGAATGACCGACAGCCGCTTCGGCACAAATTCCAAGGGATTTGAGTGTGCGCAGGGCGGCCAGCGAGGCTGCAATGATAGCCGGTTGAGCGACGACGGTTGCCACACCGTCGACGTCGGTCGCGAGGGCGGCGCGGCGGTAGAGATCGTCCACCTCGTCAAATCGGGCTCGAATCGCGCCGCCGTTGACGTGCGAGGGTGAGCCTTGACCCGGGAAAAGGAAGCCGATTCGAGGCTGGGCGCGGCGTCGTGCGAGGTGGACGCCGCGTGCCCGGAGCGACTCAAAATCCGCCGGTTGAAGTGTGTCGATCTTTTGGACACCCTCGATGAGTAAGCCAAGTCGGTCGGCCAGTTCCGTGGGTGTGGACGCGACAACAGCCGCGCGCATCATACCGTCGCCGGATTCGCGAGCGAGCTGGGCGGCGGCATCAACCATCTCAGCAAGGGACAGGCCGGCGCCCAGTGACGACAGACGCTCCAGTTTCAGGCCAAGTGCAACGGCGTCGGGCGCGTCGAACACGAAAAGCTCCGCGTCCTGAGATCGGAACTGAGCAGCCGGCCCGGGACGCGATGAGATCGTTCGCGGCGCATCCTGCAACGGCGAATCGATCACGACATGGGTGTTGATGCCGCCAAAGCCCATCGCGCTGACCGCGGCGCACACCGCAGTCTGTTCGGGCCAGGGCTCAGCCCGCGAGAGGACGCGAAGTGCGGCTGAAGCGGCAGTCAACTCGTCGTGCGGTCTTGTGCAACCGGTCGCCGGTGGTAGGGTGCGCGCATGAACCGCCATCGCGGCTTTGATCAGTCCTGCAATGCCGGCGGCGGCCTTGGTATGGCCGATGTTGGCCTTGATCGAACCGATCGCGGCTGGAAGAAGATTCATCGCAGCAGATGGAGCGGATTTCATTGACTCGCGGCGAAACTCGCTCAATACGCGCAGTTCAGTCGCATCGCCCACAGCGGTGCCGGTTCCGTGGCCTTCAAAGTAACCCACGCGATCGGCGCCGAAGCCCGCCCGGCGATAGGCTCTGGTGAGCGCGATTTTTTGCCCGGCGACCTCAGGACGCGTAATGCCGCCGCTGCCGTCCGAGGATACGCCCCAGCCACGAATGACGGCGTAGATCCGTTTGCCTTGCGCGACGGCGTCCTCTTCGCGCATGAGCACGACGAAGCCACAGCCTTCCCCCGGCCAGAAACCGGCGGAACGTGCGTCGTAAACGCGCATCTGCTCCGGCGCAAGTGCGCCAGTGCGGGCAAAACCGACGAGTTCGAAGGGATCAAGCGAAATATCCACACCGCCCGCGAGTGCCACGGAGACGTCGCCATCACGCAAGCTGGCGCACGCATTCGTCACGGCCAGGAGCGACGCCGCGCAGGCTCCGTCGACAGTGTACCCACCGCCTTTGAGATCAAAGTGATTGCAGATTCGTCCGGCAATCGTGTTGGACAGGCCGCCGGCGAGGGACTCTTCCCCCGGTTCGGGAAACGGCGCTTTGAACGACTGCTCGGATTGGGCAAGAAAATCGAGGCATTCCTCATTCGTCCATCCGCGTTTCAGTAGCTCGGCATGGAAGACTCGACGCACGTAGGGCCAGCGGAGCCGGAGGACGTTGGCCCGGGAAAATTCGCCCGTCAGCGTGTTGCCGAGGATGACGGCGGTCTCTTCTCTGGGCAGATTGACGCCGTCGGCGAATCCGGCGTCGGCGAGCGCCGAAGATGCGACATCCAGCGCAAGCCAGTGAGCCAGATCGGCGGATCGAAAGGTGCTGCCGACGACTTTGAAACGCAGTCGATCAAACTCGTAGTCACGAATGAGCGCTG
The DNA here is from genome assembly GCA_019636475.1 of Phycisphaerae bacterium. Taxonomy (NCBI): domain Bacteria; kingdom Pseudomonadati; phylum Planctomycetota; class Phycisphaerae; species Phycisphaerae bacterium. Next base: position 37,536 of record JAHBXN010000005.1, on the reverse strand, counting down.
CCTGCGTCGAATAGATTGCGTCAGAGATGGATCGATCGGCGCTGAAGTAATCCTCCAGGCGCAGGCGCGAGGGTGGAATGCGCCGGAACGCCCGGCGCTGCGCCAGCACATTCTCCCACAACTCTCCGGGCGAATTTGCATCCGGGTAGATGCATGACATGCCGACAATCGCAACGCCAGATCGCATCAATCTGTGCCTCCGGCGACTGCGACATTCGATAATTCGACGGACGGCGCATTCGAATGGGAAACCAGCGCGGTTGCAGGCGCCGGCGTGAAGCCGGCTGAACCTGCCGGGTTGGTGCCATTGGATGCCAGTTGTCCGGCAAGCCCTGGCTGCTGTTCCGATGCCAGCGACGCGAGCCAGAGATAGATTCCGCGGCTGAACGTCACGATCGACAGGGCGAAGAAGAACCCGAAAACAATGTGGAGCGACATGAGTACGCCATAGGTTGCCGCGACCGACAGCCCGAATGCGATCTGCGCCGGACGCGATGCGGGCGTCGTGGGCGGATCGGTCACCATGTAGAACGTGAAGAGCAGGAACGCGACACCGGTCATCGGGGCGAGTGAGGGCACAACGGCCGCACCAAGGATGAGATGCCGAATAACAGCCTGCAGCGCGAAACCGCCGAGCCATGCGACGATCAGCGGAAGGCGACGCGTGAATCGCCAATTGAGGAAGCTGCCTGAGCAGACAATGACGGCAGGAAGAATCCAGTCACCGTAATGGCCTAGATTCTCAGTGAACTGGTAGGGCTGTGCGATGCCCACCCAGGGGAAGGCGAGCAGCGTCACCGTGATGCCGAAATTTGATGGGTTCAGAAAGTGCCGCACCCGCTCCCCACAGCGCACCTGAAGAATTGCCTTTGATGCGATGGCGACAGCCGCCGCGAAAGAGATTGGCCAGAGGCGTTCGTTTGCGTAGAGCAACATCGAGACAGCCATGGCTGAGATATGTGCGGACAGAAAGAAATCGATGAATCCGGTCACCCCGCCTCCGAGAAATCTGAACGAGCGGTTGTTGGCCCGGGCATCGAGGACTTCAAGAATCAACTCGAGGGTATAGGCCGTGGCAACCGCGACAAACGGATGCGCCCACGCCGGCTCGAACCCAAGCAGGGTGTGACCCAGCAGATTAAGAATCGTGATGGCGGCGGCGAAGCGGCGCAGCCCGCCAAGACGATCAGCCTGATACCAACGGTCTTTTGCGATCATTTACCAGTTCCCACCTTACCGGCTGAATTCAGAAAGAGTGTATGCCGTCCGGATGTTACTTCGAATCGCTGCGTCGCCACCGATTCTCGCTCGCGCCATTTTACATCCACGATGAGCGGGGCGCCCTCCGGAATCGTGCCCAACCCGAAGTGAACTTCGTGGCCGCGCTTGCCGGAATGGCCCGAGCCACCATCGACCATCGCAACGCGCCGACTCCCATCGGGCAGGGTTAGCGTGACGCTCGCGCCGATGGCGGCCCGACCGAGCGGGGCGGTGCGTCTGGGGGCTTCGACGTCCGATCCACTTTGAATGCTGGCATCGATCGGGAATTGCACCCGAAGCGTCAGGGACCGATGGCCGGTGTCGGATACATTCCAAAATAGGAATGACGGTTCCCACTGATTGGCGATCGCGAAGTCGATTCGCCCGTCGCCGTCAACGTCAGCCGTTGCGATGCCGCGTGTCACGTATGGGGCACTCAGGCCGATGTCATTCGCAATATCGTAGAACCTGTCATCGGCAGCGCGTACGAAGAATGGATTGTGCTCATGTCCGCTGAGGTCGTCACCGGGTTGGTAATGCGCCCAGGCGGAAGGGACGTGCACCATGTAGTCGTTCGCCATGGCCAGCTCGTGGAGTTCGGGCCATCGGTTGATATTGCCTTTGAGAAAACCGGTGGCCTGAACAGCTTCCAGTTGGCCGTCATTATCGAAATCGACCAGGCGTGTATCCCATCCCCAGCCGCTACGTGAAAGCCCCAGAGATTCACTGTTATCGCGGTAGGGGGCGATCCCGGCCTTCATGAGGGAAGGCTCTCCAGTGCTTTGGAATAGAAAATGGCTCTCTTCAAGGGCGAATTCCTTTGCGATATTGCTAACATAAATATCGAGGATGCCGTCACCATTGACATCGCCGAATTCCACGGACATTCCCTTGTACGAATCGCGCCCTAGGACCTTTGAATTGGGCGTGGTGAAGTGCTTGACGCCTCTAAGCAGCGCGAATGCCGGTTGGCCGATTCTTGAGCGATTGTGCAGCAATCTGTCGGGCCCGAAGTCGTTCGCGAGATACAGCTCGGGCAGGCCGTCGCCATCGAGATCGGCCGCGCCGATGCCGAGCGTCCACCCGTGATTCACTTGATCCTCAAGTACACCATCGACGGCGGAAAAAGCGACGCCGGGCTCTAATCCGGCCGTCGCGGACTTCCAAAGGAATACATGGGTTTGGCCGCCGTTGAACGCCCTCGACATGGAGTCCTGCATATGCTGTGGGGCCGTGGAGTCTGCATTGAGGATATCCGCACCGTCGGGGAAGTAGTTGCCGACGATGAGATCGGCGTGGGTGTCGCCATCGATGTCTGCGAATGACGCGGCATTGGTAAACCAGCGCTCGACGCGCGCCGCGACCTCGACGGCGACGAATGAATCCGCCGAGGGCGCGGCTGCTGCGCCGGCTTTCCGGAGAAAAATGACGGGCGATCGGCCCCAGTAATAAACCAGGATATCAAGCAGGCCGTCTTCATTGGCATCGATCGGGACGCAGCCCATCGGCGCCATGGTGGCGGAGTCATACGGCAGCTCTCGCGGTTTGAGTTCAAACGCCGGGTAACGGCTACCCGTGCCCGGTGCGGGTGACACGATCACCTGATCCGTTCGGGGATCGACATGAAACAAGTCGTTGTCCAGGCCGTCGCCATCGAGATCGTTCAGGGCAACGGCGGCGCCGATCGACGAAATCCATGATGCAAAGCTGCTCAGATCACGATGAACAACGCGGGTCGATTTTACCTTCGGGCTGCCCGGCAGTTCCGGTAGCATCGTCCGTTCGAATCTGAATCGGCCCGCCAGTTCAGCGCGTTCCGCGTCGCTGATCGTCGGCAGGCGCGTGAGCCAATAGAGGAGCCCGACAATCGCCACGGCCGCAATGCGTTTCGAGTTATTTCTGATCTTCTGCTGCACGTCCCTATCCCCGACAGCCGCCCATGTTGACTGTCACACGGCTTGAATGCGGCGTCTCCAGACTTCATACGTTGGCGTGGTTGCCGTTGCACCCTGTTGTTCCTGCGACGTATCCAAACCGGCCAGCGCCTCGTCCGTCAAGCGTGCGGCATGTGTGGCGGAATGGTCGCAATACACCTCACAGGCCATCTCGGTATGTTGCAACATAATCCCCGCTCGCTCGCGCGCCTTGGCCGCAAATGCGGCGCCCTGCTTCAACTCTGCGACTGAATTATCACTCGCAGCCATCCCCCGAAGCTGTTCCAATGTCGTTCGTCCGACACCCCCGGCGTATGCGCTGGCAAGGCCGATTCCGCTCCACAAATCGGGCCGGCGCGACTGCGGAAATGCGGCGATCATCATTCCGATCCGATCGGCCTGTGCGCCGCCACAAAACCAAAGCGCACGCCCGAGACCCTGATCGAATACCCGTCGAGCGTAGCCGGCGATGCGGCCCGGCACGGTTCGCGCCTCGAATGTCTCGCGCCAGCGGAAGAATCCCTCATGGAACCCGTAGCCGTCCACAACCAGCCAGCGGAGCAGTGGATCGAGGTTCGACATTGTCGACTCGACACGGCGTCGAAGTCGGGCGAGGGCGAAACCGACCCCGACATGAATCATGTAGGTATGTCGCTCTCCCGGACCTTCCAGAAAGTTCGCTATGCGATCCCGCCGCCAGGGAGTGACTCGATCGAGCAGCGCGAACGCCATCGCCGCACCCTCGAACCCAAAGCCGACAAACTCTGTCGGCATGTCGTTTAGCGTTTCGATCAGAGCGGGGGTCACATCCCACGTCAGTGCCGCTTGATATCCTTCGACGAAGGCCTGTCCAATCCGCTCCAGGTGTCGGCGATTGTCATCGGGGCAGGGGGGAAATCCGCGTCGCGCGAACGTTGTTTCGCGTCGCGAGATTCCGAACAATCTCGTTCGGAGTGTTCCCATCATGCTACCCATGGTTGCCATCCATGAAGAAGACGGCGAACCTGAGGTTCGAGGCTACTGCCGTCCGGCAAGAATTATGTTTCCCACCCGTTTGCCACGGCGCCAGAGTGGCGCAGGTCCAGAACAGGTCAATTATACCCATCGCTGCATGTCGTACCAAGCTGACGTTGAAATCGTCTCGCCCTGTCCATCGGCCGATCTGATTCGCCGAGGGACAAGCGGTTACCACGACAAGAGCAATCAGGCTTCCGAACGATCGTTAGGTAGATGTCAACGTCCGAGATTCCAGTCGAACGATCGGGGTGCGCGTGGTAGGATCGGCTGGTTGTTCGACGCGAGGGATTGCCCGATCCGCTTGCGGTGGAGCGAAAGACGCTATCGAGACCGGGACAGGTTCGGCCTTCGAGTGAACAGAATCATCAATTTTTCAATCCGACGACCGTACCTGGTCTTGCTCATAGCGACAGTTGTCACTTTGTCCGCGATGCCCGGATTGCCAAGGCTCCGGCTACACACCGACGGTCATGCCCTGGTACCGCACGGAGCGCCGGAATTCCGGATCGACGAGCAGATTCGGGCGGAGTTCGGCATTCTTGACCCGTTGGTCGTGCTCGTCTCCAGCACCCACCCAGACGGCATATTCAATCAGGACACGCTCCAATTTGTACGCGATGTGACCCTGGCCGTGTCGAGCGTAAACGGAGTGACGCCCGCAACGGTCACGAGCCTCGCGACCGAAGTCGGTTTCCGGCATCTGCCGAACTCGCTGAAGTTTGCGACACTACTGGATCCTTTGCCCGAGAGTGGTTCCGATATCGCCAGACTCCGGGATGATGTGCGCAAGATTCGACTGTACACGGGCTCGATCGTTTCCTTCGACGAGAAGTCCACGGCCGTCTATGTCGGCACGCCTGCAAAATGCGATCGTGTACGTTTCTTCACGGATGTGCATAAGGCGATACAACGACTGCGGGTTCCGGCGAATGATCGAATTCAGGTAATCGGCGCGCCAGTCGCGGAAGCGCTGCTGGGACTTCACATTATCGAGGATCTCGGCATTCCTCCGAAGCTGCTCGGCGCGAGCACATTCGGTGAAACGGAATCAGATGGAATCTCCGACAGTGATTCTGACTTCGTCGCACGCCTGTTTGCCGTGCGACGGTTCATCTCCCGCCGGATTGGCCTTCTGCCGGTCGCGATTCTCTTGATGATCCTGGTCTTTGCCGCCGGGTTTCGGCGGACGCTCTCAGCCGTCATACCGATGCTGGAGGTCGGCGCATGCCTGTTCTTCGTGTTCGGGCTGATGGGGCTTGTCGGCATTCCCATTTACCTAACGATTGCCGTGGTGCCGATCATCCTCACCGCCGCCGGCGTGTGTGATGAGATTCACCTGCTCAGTTGTTATCGCCGCCATGTTCATGCGGCCGGCGGGGCGATCGACCAGACGGAGAGCCATCGCGCGGCGGTGCGCGCCACAATGCGGGAGATGGCAGGCCCGATCATGCGCACATCGCTGACAACCGCAGTGGGATTTGCATCGTTTATCTGGGCGCCGATCGAACCGGTTCGAATGTTCGGCGTGGTCACGGCTTTCGGCGTTGTCTTCTGCATGGTGTGGTCGCTGACGGTGATGCCGGCCATACTGACCATCATCAATCCGCGGCGAGTGGTCCGGATTTCGTCGGGCGATGTCCTGAGTGCGGAATCGGCCGCTTCAGGTGATCACACCGTCAAAGCGCCTGGCGGTCCCTTCGCACGGCTGGCTGAGTTGTTGATGCGGCGCCGGGCGCTGATTGTGCCGGCCTTCGGATTGCTGCTGTTCGGATCGATCTTCGGCATTAGGAAAGTTGTTGTGCAGGATAGCTGGATCGACGGATTCGATCCTCACAGCGAATTTCGCCACGCGACAGCCGCGTTCAACGAGCAGTTCTTCGGGACGCATGTACTGCAGGTCTGCGTCGATGCCTCGAAGCGGACGTTCGCATACACTGCCGAATCAGACACCTTCAAGGACCATTGTTATCCACTCCCCGCGCACTTGCTGCGGCCGCCTGAACAGTTCATCGGGGATCGAATCTGGCTTTCGTCGATGGAGGATCACGGCGAGGCCTCGACTTCGCGACCGAACGATGGATCAGGTCAGAGCTGGCGATCGTCGATTGAATCCATCGAAACCCACGGCTCGCAGAAATGCTTTCGAACGCCGCGGAGCGATGGTCTTCCGATCTATGTGGTCGATCGGAACCAGTCGCGGCCGGTGCGGATCGAAGTCGCCGGCCGCCCGATGACCTCGCCGAGTGTCATGGCTGCGGTCAGGTCTCTGGGTGAGTTCATGAGGGGGAAGACACGCTACGCTGTCGGCGGCGTGCTCGATGCGGCGGACTACATCGAAACATCACGCTACATGATCCGACCCGACGAGCCCGACTCACGAAGGATTCCACAAAGCGTCGACGAAATTGAATCTCTCTGGAGCAAATACGCCTTTATTCGCGGTCCGCAGCGCCGTCGGCAACTGGTCGATTCGAGTTATGCACGCGCGCTCTCGACCATCTACCTCCGCGACGCAAACTTCGTGGATACGGCTCGGTTGATGAGGCAGATTCGATCATTCGAACGCGAGAAACTCGCGCCGGAGGGTATCTCCCTGGAGTTCGCCGGTGATGTGGCTGTCAGTCAGGCGCTGATCGACGGTATTGTTTCGACGCAGGTCAAGTCACTTGTATTCTCGCTTGTCGGAATTTTCCTGGTGACCTGCATCATGGGGCGCTCGTGGCAGTACGGACTTTATTGCGTTCTGCCGTGTGCGCTGTCCCTCCCGATCGTCTTTGCGACAATGGGCTGGATGGGGATTCCGTTGGGAGTCGCCACATCCATGTTCGCGGCGATGATCCTGGGCGCTGGCGTCGATTTCGCAATTCATGTTCTCGACAGGTTCCGCGCGATCGCCTCATCGCCGGAGATTGCAGTCCGCCAGGCGCTGGTTGACACGGGTTTCCCGGTAACGGTCAATGCGCTGGCCCTCTCCGCCGGGATGCTGGTCCTGACGCTGTCGCAGGTGCCCGCCAACGCGCGCCTCGGGCTTTTGCTCGCGGTCGGATTGTTGAGTTGCCTGTTCGTTTCGCTGTTGTTGCTGCCGGTGCTGCTGAAGTGGCGGCCGCTGAGGCAACAAGTGGACGGATTGACGGGCGTTTAGTGCTTGTACTTCCAGTTCTTCGACCTTCCCTGGTTCAAGTATTCCAGCGTCGTTGCAAGTCGCTTCTGCCGCGTCTCGTCGCGCTTGGCTTCGTTCACCCATTCGATGTACTCGCGTTTGTGGCTGGGTGGTAATGCCTCGAAGGTCTCGCGGGCCTTCACGTTCCGCGGTTGCATGAGAAGCTTGTGCAGATCCGGCGGCACCACGACCGGCTTCGGAGGATTTTTTTTCCCGCGAGCGCGCGCAGCCGCCTGCTTCGCGACGGCTTCCGGCTCGTTCAACGCCATGGCTGCCTTGACATAGGCGATCAGAACTTTCTCGGCGGGCAGTTCTTCTGCGCAGGCAAACCGGGAGACGCACATCGATCCACGCGGTTCGCCCCGAAATAGGTTGGCTGGATCATCCATGAGCTTCGATTTCCAAAAGCCAAAGCTGACATGGTTCTTGAAAGCCGCCATGCCGCCAAGGTTGCCGTTGTACACAAAATGCGGCACACCCCATTTGATCGTTTCCATTATTTCGGGAGACGCCTTCAAAAAAGCCGCGCGAATCCTGGTCAGGATGAGTTTGGCAAATGGCTGCGCGCGCTGAATATACGCGTCAACGTCAGCCGTTCGGCTCCCGGCGGGCGTCGTCTTGCCGCTCGCCGCGCGTTTGCTCGTCGACCGTTTCGCGGGTGTTGGGGGAAGCTTCCGGGAAATCTTTGCCATGGCATGTTCCTCTAATGCGATCAATACGGCTCGTTATTCTGTTGAGTCGTTCCTCATGATCAAACCGATCTACGAGAGTAGAAGTGCATCCACGAATGGCTGGATGTCCATGCTGTCGACCAGGCCATCGCCATTAAGATCGCCAAGTGGCGAGCAGGGCGCGAGTGGATCGAGAAGCGCCCCGACAAAATCAGCGAGGTCCGCCAGGTCAACGGCTCCGGACGAGTCAAAGTCACCTCTCTCGCAGACATCGGGAACGCCGTTGTTGTTGCAATCGGCGACCGTGGCGGAGGCGATGTCGCAATCATCCGGGATGCCGTTCTCGTTGCAGTCCGCTTCGCACTCATCGGGGATGACATTCTCGTTGCAATCGACACTGGTTGCAGCGGCGAGATCGCATGAATCGGGGATACCGTTGTTGTTGCAATCGGCGACCGTGGCGGAGGCGATGTCGCAATCATCCGGGATGCCGTTCTCGTTGCAGTCCGCTTCGCACTCATCGGGGATATTGTTGGCGTTGCAGTCTGCGCTCGTCGCATTCAGGATATCGCACCGATCCTGCCGGGAGTTGCTGTTGCAGTCGGCCGGACCGGTCACCGTCATTACATACGGCCCGTAATGGCCTGTGGTCCGTTGGATGAGAATTCGGTAGCCGCCGGGCGCGAGGTTGCGCGTGACGGTCGCGAATCCGTTCGCCCCGGTGACGGTCGACAGGGTGATGCCGCCGCTTGTGAGGACCGTCAGACGGAGGTTGAGCGGCGAATCGTAACTGGCGGAGACCGTAATCGAACCGGTTTCGCAGAATGTGAACGAAAAGTAATCGGCGGCGTCCGCCATCACGAGATTGGTCGTGCCAAACGGCAGCGGTACCGACTGCGCTAGGCTGTCGTTCTCCTCGTAAACATCGTCCTCTGGAACGGGGCTCACATCGAGGCATGTTCGGGAATTCCGATGATCGACAATTGCATTGATCGATCGGCTGCCAAACGTGGTCGAGCCCGTAATGAAAGACCACATGATGCCGCAATCCGCATCGGCTCCGCCGCCGGTGCAACCGCCCTGATCGCAGTGGCAGGCGTTCCAGTTGTGCCCCAGCTCGTGAGCTGTCAGATTGATTCGGTTGGCATAATTGGTGGTGAAAAGCGACTCCGACAGACCATAACCCAGATTTTCAAAATTGGTGCAACCCTGGATGCCTGAACTCCCCGCGCTGTTGCACACGACGCCAAGCCACGCAAGGCCGACGATGCTGCCGTCGAGCTGCCGACCGGTGAGGAGATGGGTGATATCGCGCGGAATCGCTCCGAGGACATTGTTCCATTGGTTGCGGAACTGGCAAAGCAGCGTGTACGAATCGGTGCTGCTATAAGGGTCGGCCGGCGGCGTCGTGCGAACCACGATCGACGTGATCGAATAGGCGATGCTGGTGTCTCGTTCATAGATCATCTGTATGGCGAGCATCAGCCCTTCGACATCGACAACGACCGCTGTCGACGTCCCGCCCGCGCGCTGGAAGAAAAGATAGTCCGAGTCGAGAGCGATCTCACACACGCTCAATGTCGCGCCGCCGCGAGGCGATCCACCTCCGGCCGATTCGCCGGACGCCATGCTGGGCACGGGCGAAAATCGCGCGTCCAGGTCCGGGGAGACGCCGCATCGAACGTTTGGAACCGCCGGCACATCGATCGCTCGATACACGCGGTGCGCGCGGCGCCATTCGCCGTGCGAGATTGTTAAGCGCTCTGCCGGGATCGCCTCCGGTTCGATAAACCACGTGCCGCCCGCGCCGTCGAAGATCATGCCATTGATGCCGTCGGGCGTGAGGCTCAGTCCGACATCGCTCCCGGGCAGAGTCGGAATTTCACCCCTGAACGTGCACGGTGGCGAAACGTCGAAGTCGACGGATGTCGTCGCATCAAGATACTTGATGACCTTGAACCCCGCGGCACGCATTGAATAGCGATGAAGGACGATCGGCTTCTCCGCGTTCGGAATTGGCAGAGTGACCTCGATCGAATCTGCGTCGAGTTGCCGGGGTTGCTCAATGTCCACGACTGTGCCGACGCCTTGAGCGGCGGATCCGAGAGAAACGGGAGTCTGCGTTGTCTCAGCGCGAAGTTGAGACGGGCCGAAGAAGTTTACGGCCGTGGCCAGTGAGATCAGCGAACTCAAGCGAATTGTGCGAGCGTTTCGATCCATGATTCCCTATGCTTTTGTTTTGTTTCACGCCGAAGCAAATCCCACCGGGCTTGGCGACCCTGCGATTGTCGATCTCCCGGCAGTGCCGGAATTGTTGCGCCCACGGGGCGTGGCGGGAATCGAAATCCCGCCAGTCGTATAGGGAGATAGTAACAATTTTGTCCCGCGCGCTGCAAATCCGTCGCTCTCAATGATAATCGGATCGCTGAGGCGGTCGTCGCCATCCGGTCCGCGGACGCTGAGCACGGCCGCGCCGAGTCAGCACCGACCAACCTCCCGTCGGCACGATGAAACGTCACCGCGGCGCTTCGGGTTTCTCCAATCGCCGGATCCGCTGCTTGAGTCAGACAGAAGTCTGCCACGATCTGATCTGGTCTGCCGGCGTTCAGTAGAGCGACGCTGCGGTCGCAGCAGTCACTTGCTGACGCGGCGTCGGAGCAATGACTCCGGATAGCGTGAACCCAGCCGGCGCGTCATCGGGTGGCGGCGTGATCGCAACCTCGTCACGTTCGAGCATGTTGACGAGCAGCACGGTCTCGGCCAGTCGTGTGAAGATGCAGCGCCCCCGAACATCGTGCATGGCATAGTCGATTGAAGCTGCGTCGTTCTCGTCTGGACATGTGCCGAACACGATTCGTTCGCCCCAGGGAAAGTACCGAAGATCGCGGCCGCGATGGACGTTCAGTTCAAGGCAACAGCCGAAAAGCGTATTGCCGTAGCCCGACAAATGAACGGCATCGGGGAAGACCTGCTCCTGAAGGCGTTGAAGCTGTCCCGGCGTCAGCGACAGCCCGCCGTAGTGAATGCCGATGATTCGCGTCCGTTCGGACTGAGACATTTGATCGCCGAGCGCCGCCAGCACCGGCGGCGTGGTGAACAGATGCGTGATGGGCTGTGTGCGGACGATGGCGAGTGCCTGCTCAACGACATGGATCAGGTAACGGTCAGCGGCAAATGACCCGGACGGCAGTTTCCTCGCCCATCGCGAGTCGAAGTCGACGGTGAACGGTTCCCGCGCACCGGTTGCCAGCGCGATGGACCGCGCCGCACGGCCGATGATGTGCGGGCCCGATGGCCCGACGTACAACCATGTTCCGCCGCGTGGGAAGCAGACGTGGTCCGCTGCTGCCACGAATGGCGCGACGAACGCCGATTCGTATTCCTCGGGTGTATAGGCCGTCCACACGGGTTCACCGAGCGTGCCGCCGGTTTGGGCGATGATCAGGTCATTTCGACGTTCCCAGATTGATCGCGGAACAAAATCAGCAAGGGGGCGGGAGCGCAGCGCATTCTGATCCATAAAGCCCAGGCGGTGCAGATCGTTCAATTGATGAATGGCATCGCGAGGATCAAACGAAAGCTGTTTCGATCGCTCGATCCAGTAAGGTGTGCCGTCCTGTGGGTCGAAATGGAGAGCAATAAGCGAAGCAATTCGTTTCTCGATCTTGTCCTGAGCATCCATGGTGTGAATCAAGCCATCGCCCTCGGTATAACCCACGCCGCCAGTTGTGCGTTGGTCGCTTCCGCAACTTCGGCCTCACGGCCTCTGAAGAAATGCTCGCCCTGCGGAATCAGGACGTGAGTTTTCGGATTGTGCAGAGAATCAAACCAACTCCTCAGAATCTCCACCGGGCATGAAAAATCATTATCACTCGATATCACCAGCAAAGGGATGCCCCCGGCGTTTATGCCGCTCAGATCGTGCTGCGTCGGATTGGGAGAGATGAAAACTGCCGCAGCGGCGTTCCGCGTCGCATGTAAACACGAGACGATCCAACAACCGAAGCTGTATCCCACCAGCACAATGGGACTGCGAACAACCGTTCGAAGGAATTCCAACGCGCTTCGGCCATCCTCCAGCCATGTGCTTTCCTCAGCAACGTGACTGTCCCGCCAGAAATCAGAGATCATGCGCTGCCAATCCAGATTGCCCGAGTCGCTTGCGCCCGTGCCCCGATAGCTGAATGACATTGTTACGGCACCGTTCATTGCGAGCGAGCTGCGCAGCGCATCCACGATGTTATTGCCGGGCTTGGCTCCCAGCAGAGGATGTGCGCCGACGATGAGGGCCGCCCAATGCGGCCGTCCCGACTCCGGATAGGCCAATTGCCCGTTCAGCATCAGTGATCCGCATCTGAAGCGAACCGTCTCCTCGGAGATGTGGCCGCGAGGTCGCATGGAACGAATTACCCCGAAGGCAAAGGACACTCGAGCAGGAAGGAATCCATGATCGGAACCATTTTCATCGCCATGAGAGTGTCGCCGAAAATCTCCGCTTCCGACTGAAAGTAGGCCGACTGAATGGTCTGTTTACCCGTCACAATCCTGACAAAGGTTTCGCGACCGACGCGAAAGCCGAAGTTTTCGTGAAGAGAATTTCGGCCGCGCCGAAGTTCGACCATCCGGCCCGCCTGGAATCGGCACACCCACTCCCCATCTTCGATCCCATCGATGATGTATCGCACGATCGCGGTGAAGCCGCTGATGCGCGAGATGGATGACGTCGGAAGCCGGCTGGCCATGAATTGCTCGAAGTACCACGCGGGATGGATGTCTCCGCCCTGCGGGATCGACGCCCTCGTCAGAGTCGGTGCCCTGCGGCCCCACCGGCGATCTCGAGCATAGTTGATGCACTTCTGGAAGTGGGCTTCGTTGACCAGGGATCCAGACTCGCCCCGGGCCGAAAGGAAATTCGTCTCAATATGCAGGTCACGCCGGAAATAGGCATGCACACCTTCACCCGCAGCATAGAACACCTCTTCAAAGTCAGTCGCATCGGCCCATGGCCATGCCTCGGTCGTGAACCGGCCTCCACCCAGATCAAACTGCGCCTCAAGCCATCGTTTGACGTCATCACACGACGGCGGCGCCGGATTCACGAGGTTGACGATTTCGGGCGAATCGGGTGGATGGGAAGCAATCGCCGACAAATGAAGGGCGGTCCAGCACACCGGCGAGATATTCAAGAAAGACTCGGGTCGGCCCATGATGCGCAACGGAATGCGTTTGCGATCAATCAGCGGTTCATGTTCGATCGCACGGGCCATGAGTTCGACAGCCCGGGCCAGAATATAGACGCCGCCAAACGTCGTGGAGCGGCCATTCGCCAAATCGCCAATCAGAATCGAAGGCCGAACAATGACGCCGCGTCTTTCGCGATTTGACCATTTCAGGACGGATTGCTCGGCCACCCATTTGGATCGCTCATAATCATTGGCGTTGGGGCTGCAAGTCGCCAACCGGTCCTCGGGAAGCACCCCGGATGACAGACCGCCCACATACGCGGTGCTCACCAGTACAAAATGCTTCACGCCCGCGCGTGCCGCGAACCCAAGCAGTGCCGCCGTCCCGTTGACATTCGTCCGGAACGGTTCTCCGGAGGCATCCATGTGGAACCGGGTTGAGGCTGCGGCATGAAGCACGGTGTCCACGCCGGCCATTTGCATAGGGTCAAGTCGATCGGGAAGGCGCCCCGGAACGATCGACACGCGACCGGAACCAATCGCGGACGCCAGATCGACCCCAATTTCCTTGAGCAGGAGTCCCAGTCGGGCGATGCTCTCGTCGACTGGCGGCGAAACCAGGACCCGAACCGTCACACCCTCCCGCGACAACAAGGCGGCGAGGGTGTAATGGCCGAGCAGCCCGGTTGCACCTGTGAGGAATATGGTCGCCATCCACAACTCCATTCCCGCTACTTGCGCGGCTCGATCACATTCAGTGCAAACGCCTACTTCGATGCGGTCGGTCCATGCGATTGGGGCGCCCGCGCGTCGAGTGTCTGAAGGTACGTGATGACAAGCCAGATTTGTTCGCGCGTCAGTTTGTCGCCGAACGCCGGCATTGCGGGGCCGCGCGGTTCATCGGGGTAATCAACGGGATCGCCAAAGCCTTCCGAGATGCTTTTGAACCATCGGCGTGGTGCGCCACGGTGAAGACCCGAGGCAAATCGCTGACTGAATGCCCGAAAATCGTTGGCCGGATGCGTCGCCAGGGCGGAAGGTCCGTGGCCGCGCGCGTCGTCGCCGTGGCAGCGGGCGCAGTGGTACTTATATATGACCGCTCCCCGGCTCACTGCATCGGCATTGGCGTAGGCGTCAAACGGATTCTTCGTACTGCTCAGGGCTTCGTCGGCCTTCGCGAGATCCTCAGACGATCGGCCGGTTTCTTCAGCCTTCCACGTCAGGTAGGCCGTTCGTCCGTCGAAGTGGTGGGTATTGAGGCGTTCGAGGTATGCGGAATCGTGCTCCGGCAGGATCGCGGTCGTCAGCGGCAGTGGACCGGAGCAACTGGACGCAAACGGAAATGTGGCGACAAGAAATACAACCGCCTTTGCCTGTTTTCGGAGATCCATTACGCTTCTGATTGCAGCCGAAGTCTTCATCACCTTTGTTACGCCCATTTCGAATTGGTCGCTTGAATCCCGGTTTGCACCCATGTTGATTCTATCGCTCCAGTTGCTGGCCGCCTTGCTGCAAGTCGCGGTGATTTTCGTCTGGATTTGGCAGCATGTCATCATGAATCGCGCGAGGCGCGACGGCATGTTCGTCGAGGACGATCCCGCAAACAGTGCACAGGAGTCCTTGACGGTCATCGTTCCCGCGCGAAACGAGGCGACGAGGATAACAGATACCCTGCAACATCTTCTCAGTCAGGATTATCCTGATTTTCGAATCGTCGTGGTGGACGATCGTTCGGACGACGATACCGCTGGCATGGTTCGTGCCGCGGCCGGCGGCGATCCCCGCGTGAGTGTTCAGCGGATTGAAACTCTGCCGAAGGGATGGATGGGCAAATCTCATGCGATGTGGTGTGCTGCGCAGCAGGCGACGACGCACTGGCTGATGTTCGTCGATGCCGATTGCCACGTCTTGCCGCGCGGCCTGGTCAATGCCGTTCATTATGCAGGAACGGGAACGCTGGACATGCTGAGCATCTGGCCGCGGGACGGCAGTGTCGGATTCTGGGAACGGCTCCTGCTGCCGCTCTGCGGCGCCATGATTGTCATCTGGTATGGCCGATCGGCCCGTGACAAGGATCACGTCGCTTTCGCCAACGGCCAGTTCCTCCTGGTTCGGCGAGAGGTCTACTTTTCGGTGGACGGCCATCGCGCGGTTCGGGACGCCCTGATTGAGGACATCCCCCTCGCGCGTCGATTCAGGGCCGCGGGGTTCCGCATTGCCAGTGCGATCGGACCCGACATCTGCTGCGTTCGAATGTATGCGTCGCTTCGCGAACTTTTCCGCGGCTGGCAGCGCATCTACATCGGCGTACTCACACCATTGCAAATAGCGCTCTGCATGGCGTCGATCGTCGTGGGTTCGCTGACGCCTTTCATCACGATTCCGATTTGTCTGTCGCGCGTGCTCCATGGCGGCGGGCTTGTCTGGCAGGTGTTTTGTGGACTTGGCGTTCTGCATCTTGCGATGCTCATGACGACGAGCGTGCGTTTCTTCTCGATCGCTCGGTGCAGAATTCGATATCTCTGGCTCTATCCGCTCTCGTGCATCGGGGTACTTCTCATCCTGGGGGCCGCACTCTTCAAGAGCCTGAGGAAATCGAACGTGGAATGGCGTGGAACGCATTACCAGGTTCGGAGAACCAGAATAGAGGCATGAAGAAATTCGCATCAGAAGTCGTTCGGCAGGCGCAGGGTCTTCTCCAGCAGGTGCGGATCGTCGAAGTCAAGCGCGTCCCAGCAGACCATCTGTGTGCCACGCTGCCGCGGTTGACCCGCGCTGCGCATACCGGTCGGGGCCAGCAGCCAGCCTTCTGGGCGACCGGCATTGTGGACCAGGCCGTCAGGCCCGAACATGCTGGCCTTCCCGAATTGGGTGGGAAGATTCTCAAGCGTATCGTATGCCACGAGGTCGTAGGTTCGCTTTGACAGGACGGTTCGTCCGCCTTCCGGGTCAAAGTCAACGCCGTGAACGGCAATCACATCGTGATAGCCTGCACGGCTGATGACGTATAGTTGCGTTGCATCGCCGGAGTCACCGGTGACAAAGTGGCCTGCCACTGTGAGCCGCGGCCGATCGTCCGCCGGCTTTTCCAGAGGCTCCAGCGCGGAACCGGCAGCGTCCTTCCATTGCCGCCGCGCTTTCTCCTCCAGATTGGAATTGGCAAAACAGTGAATGTGGCATCCGCAGTTTTGAATCGTCTCAACAACGGCCGGTTGACCGTGCGAATCGAGCGTAATGCAGATCGTCGCGCCATCAACAAGCCCGGCTTCCGGGTCATTCTGCGTCATCGAAGGGTGTTCGGGAAACCACCAGCAATAAAGAAGCTGCTGATACGCATGATTGCGAATCACCGCCTTGCGGGTGTAGGCATACAGGACAGGTGTCGAAGTCTCGACATGGACCTCGATGCGGCCGGGCGAACCCGAGAGGTTCACCTTGCCGATTTCGTCGACTCGCGCAGGATATTTGGCATTGGACCGTCGTTCCTGCAGCAGAATCGGAGCAAAGCGCACGAGCGATGAATATTCGTCAGGACTCCACGAGGCGAATGCGTTCTGGAATTCCGGCGATGACGGCGGTGCATACACATCGAAGGGTCCGGCCGCTGTGAAGCCCGCTGCTCGATCGCGTTCATACTGCGACTGGACTGCCTCCAGAAGCAGCCCGCTTCCACGCTGGTCCTTCACGGATGGGCCGACTTTGTCGACGATCGATCGCGCGATTCGGGTGGCTTCAGTGCGATTTCTCGAAGCGGTCGCCTGATCGCGAAGCGACGTGTAGTCGCTCCTGAGCTGCATCACGTAGCGGTCTCGAATCGCCGCTCGACGATCCTTCGGCTCTGGTTCATTTTGAAAATACCGTAGCCAGATTTCGTCGATCGCTTTGGACGGCAGGTGATCGATCTCGTTCTGAACCGAGGTGATGGCCAATTCATGACATCGCGCCAGAATCTCGACCAGATTCGCCGGGGAATCGTCCGATGCACCCGAAGCCGACAGTGTCCGCAGTTGATCGAGCGAGTAATCATCGATGCGCAGAAACGGCATATCCGCCACCGCGCGGTACCGTGCATCCGTCGCTCGATATTGGCGGACCGTCCATCCAAGCCCGTCTTCAAATTGGGCGGGCACGCAGCCGGCCAGGACAAGAGCGGTGACGAAAACAAGGCCCGACGTGAACTGTGCCAAGAATCGACGCTGGCGAATCACGAAATCAGGTTTCCTCCGCCGTACATGCGATCGAGCGCTTTCCAGAAATTCTCGATCCAGATTCGCGACGCTTCATCGGTTCCCATCGCCAGTTCGTCATTCAGGAATTTGCTCCACCCCGCGGCTTTCCATGCGACGAATTTCAGAATCGCCAGATTGCCGTCAAGTCCCGGCTGGGGCTTGGCCTGCGTCGGCGGATTGAAAATGCTGCGCAGCGAAGCGTTGGCGGTGGGCCCGGCAAAGACCGCATGCGCGTAGATCGTCGACCGGTCCTGAAGTGAATAAAGACAGATCAGCCCGACGGCCGTGCCTTCGTCCACCGTCGTAACCAGGGTGGGAAAAATCACGCGGACCATGTCTTTTTCAAGCACTTTGTAGAGTCTGGGACGTGGCGCAACGGGAAACCCGCCGCGAGCAAGCCATGCGGATTCAGTTTGAAAGCACGCACTGGCTTTGATGTCCGTAATGACGCCTTCCATGCTGAGTTGTCCGCGACCGCTTGGTTTCGTAACGTTCAAGGTGGATGGTTCCATCTCAATCCTCGCTGTTGGAAAAAGCTCCTTTAACTATACGTGCGAGAGATGAGTAGTTCCCTATTTTGCAAATTTTGCAGTTCAACGCGCCTGGACGTGTTTTGATCAGACTTTCGCCGGCGCATGATCACGAATGCCTGCCGCCTTCTCGCGGCAACGGCTCACGCGACAAATCCCGCACGCTGATATTGCGAAAGCCGGTAATACAACGTGCGGACGCTGATGCCAAGTTCGCGGGCCGTCGCGATGCGATTGCCGCCATTGCGCTCAAGTGATTCAAGAATCGCTTTTCGTTCGACCTCGGACATGGTTGTGGCAGTCGGAGCGGCTGATGGCGAAAATTGCTCAATGGGCGCGGATTTTTCCGCAGTCCGGCGTAAGCGGAATCTGTTGCGGGCGCGATCGACGGCCGCCTCCAATTCTCCAAGGCTGCATGGCTTCGTGAGAAACTCGACCACATCAAGGTGAATGGCGCGCCTTGCCGCGTCGAGCGTGCCGTAACCCGTCACGATCACGGCCGCAATGTCGGGCTGAAGAGCACGAAGTTGATCCAGCAGGTCGAGTCCGTTGCAGCCCGGAAGATTCAAATCCAGCATGGCGACGCCAAATTCCACCTCGCGGGCCAGCGCGACAGCCTCTTCGGCGTTGCGAGCGCCCGCGCCGCACAAGCCCATGTCGCGCAATGCCCGCCTCCACAATTCTCGAAGGCGCGCCTCATCGTCCACGACAAGCACCCGATCGCTTGCTGGTTGGTCTTCAAGCAGCTTGTCCACTGGCCTCCGATCTGGCTTCAGCCGGTAGGGAGACGGTGAATCGGCTTCCACATCCCAAGCCATCGCTTTGTGCGGTGACCGAACCGCCGTGCGCTTCGACAATGGCGTGAGATATCGATAGGCCGAGTCCTGCTCCGTGTACGGCTGCGCCGGTGTCGAGTGTAAAGAATGGCTCAAAAACCTGTTCGATTGTCTGGGGTGACATGCCGCAGCCGTTGTCGGTTACATCCACGACAACGCGCGGCCCTTCGCGCCGGCCTGTGATTTTAACGCGACCGACGACGGGCTTCACGGCGTTCAAGGCGTTGATGACGAGGTTCAATAAGACCTGTTTCATCTCCGATTCGTTGCCGTTGATCACCAGTCCGTCGTCCTGTGGAATTTCCGCCGACACGTCCCGGTGGCGATTGGCGCTGACGGCCCGGATCATATGCACGATTTCGTCGATGATCCGCGACATCGACACCGGAGCGCGGAGGTCGTCTCCCATCTTCGCCAGCGACAAAAGTCGCTGCAAAATATCCCGACACCGAAACGCCTCGTCGCGGATAATTTGAAGCGACTCACGCGCTTCGGCCACGGCATCGGGGCTGGATGCCTTTCGCAGCCGTGAGAGCGACAGCTCCGCAAAACCGGACATGATATTCAACGGATTGTTGATCTCGTGCGCCACGCCCGCCGCGAGAAAGCCGACGCTCGCCAACCGCTCAGAACGAACCAACTCGTGGCTTTTTACGCGCACTTTTTCCTCGAGATCGCGATAGACGGCCTGCAGTTCCTGCGCCATCCGATTCAGGTCCTCTGAAAGCGCTACCAACTCGGCGTCACCGCAGATTGCGACACGTTCGGCCAGCGCGCCCGACGCGATACGGCGCACGGCCGCCTGCATCCGGCGGATCGGCCGCATGATCGAGCGGTGGTGGAAGAATCCCAGTATTACGGCGCCAATCGCCAGCGAGACCGCCAGAATTGAGATGAAAAGGATCGATTCGTACAGCTTTGTCGCCGCGGATGCGTGGTTAATGGCAATCAGCCGGTCCATCGATTGAATCAACTGGTTCAGTTCACCCAGAGCGGATTCGATCTCTTTGCGATCTTCAGCGATGTCGGCGGTGCGTTGCGCGCCGTCGCGCAGCACCACGAGACTGGCCCTGGCGCGTGTCGCCCCTCGCCGTTCAGCCTCCTGATGCGCAGGGTCTGCGCCAACCTGCAAATCCTGGAATGCAAGGAATTCATCAATAATCGAGATCGCAGAGTCGAGTTCGTCGCGCGCCTTGGATCGGTCGTAGTCGGCCGTACGAGATCGGCCATGCACGTCCTCGGCGAATGCCTCTGCGCGCTGAATCATGCGGAGTTCGAGGAACTCATCGCGTGCAATTCTTGCGTGCTCGCGCAAGCCGCTTAAACCCGAGGTCGACGCCGCGCCCAACAGCACAATGCCGCAAATGAACACGGCTGTTGTTCCCGTCAGACGTCGCCCGAGCGTCATTTCACACTCCCCACGATACGCGCCATGTGCCATTATACACGCGGCTTTGTATCGAAACGCACGCGCTGTAATTCCCGTCTGTCTGATTTCAACTCACCGGCCCCTGAAGAGGCGTCCTGATAATTGAAAAGCCCGCTTTTCGCGGCGCAAAAGAGGCTCGCGCGCTGCGTAAGGCGCTGTGCAAATTATGCAGTTGGCATTTTCCTTGCCGAAAGTCCTACCGCGAACGTGACACAAAGGGAGGTTCTCTACATGGTTGCCGTTTCACGTCTTCTATTCCATGGCCGGCCGCGACAGGGCGAACATCGGTCGCCAGATGGCGCTCGGGCGAAGAAGCTGTCCGCGTCTGCCAGCCGACTGGAGGAACCGAATCCGACGATTCAACTCCTGCGCATGACCCGGGAGTTGCCGCCGATGGCCGGCGATGCGATTGCGTCGCTGACCGGCGCATGCGACCTGACGCCGCGCGAACAGCAGGTTCTCAACCTCTGTTGCTTTGCCCACAAGAATTCCGTCATTGCGTCGACGCTCAATATCTCCGTTCCCGCCGTTCGGCGGCACCTTCGGAATCTTCATCGCAAAACCGACACGGCTGACAAGACCGAACTGGTCCTGCTGTTGTGGCATTCCTGCGGCCGTCGCGCAGAGCGCGTATCTGATTTCGAAATCTGATTACGCAGGCAGTCTGTCGCCTGCAAAGAACGCCGCGACCGGAACCCCGTGAACTGGATCGATCCGATCGCGGCAATTCGGCTGTTATCGCGGTCCCGCCGGGCCGCTCACGGGCCGAGCAGTGCGTCGGAGACAAACAACTGGATGTCCTCGCCATCGGCCGTGCCGGAATCGTTCATGTCCGCCAGGGTGATGTCGCATCCGGTGTAATCGCCGATCAGCGCATCGACGAAGTATGGGATGTCGGCCAGGTCAACGGCGTGGTCGCAATTCACATCGCCCTTGGCGTAGTAGGCGCAGGGGTTGGGCGAACATGCCGAATCAATGGTCCACGACATGCCACTGGCGTTAAAGCAGTCCGCTTCGATCAACTGTGCGCAAGTGCCATCCTGCAGGCAGCAGGCGCCCAACGTCGCCGGGCAATCCGCGATCGTCAAGCGGTAATTCAGCGTCTCGGCGCCTCCGGGCCCGGGCTTGCGATCGATCATGAGGTAATAGACACCAGGGGACAACATCAGGTTGTTGATGGAGACGAGCGTTCCCGGCGTGGTCGACTGTGCCATGCAAGAGGCACCCGGCGGGCACACATTGTCCAGCACCACTCCGATCGAGTTGTCAGCCGCCGTGGCTCCCGCCACGGTGATATCGACACAACGCTCAGTCGTCAGGTTGATCTTATACATGACGTCATCGCCGTCGTCGTAAACGCCAAGGCAGGTGTTGGAATAGTCTTCCTTCTTGTCGGTTGTGGTGTTGATATCGTCGTATGGCAGGGAATTCACGATAATCGGAAATTCGCAATCCTGACCAACGACGTCCGCCTCGGGGGAACAGGGCGGGATCAACTGGCCGCACTGGACGCCGACGGTCCACGACTGGGTTGGCCCCTGGCAGTTGGCCTCCAGGACGTTATTGGTGCAGACCTGAGTCGACGAGTCGCAGCAGGCGCCGGTTGCCGCACCTCCGCACGTTGTGACCGTCAATGTGAAATTGAGGCTTTCGCTCGCCAGTGGCCACCGGTCAATCATCAGGTAGTACACACCCGAGGCGAGGTTTAGTCCCGTGATGGTTGCGACGTTGCCCTGACTGGTTGCCTGCGCAATACATGTGCCGTTCGGCGGGCAGACATCATCGAGCGCGACGCCGATCCAATCGTCGCCCGCCTGGGCGCCGGTCACGGTGATGTCGACACATTGGGCGCTTCCAAGCTCAAGTCTGTAAAGAATGTCATTGCCGTTGTCGTATTGACCGAGGCAGGAGTTCGTGTAGTCGTTGCCCTTGTCTGCGGTGGTGTTGGTGTCAACGAAGGGGATGGAGGTGATGGGAATCGGATTCGCACAGTTTGTTCCGAGCGGCGGGGGGGCTGACGTGCAGGGAGGAACGAGTTGATCGCACCTGAGTCCGACACTCCAAACCTTGTTCGCCCCCACGCAACCCGCTTCCGTAACGAGGTCGGTACAGGAGTTTGCCGCGGTGTCACAGCAGGCGCCTGTCGGCGTACCGCAAGTGAAGCTTTGTCCCTGAATGAAGACGTTGGAGTCGAGAACCTGATCGCCGGCGTCGGCGATGGCCAGCTTGATATGGTTTATTCCGGGATTGAGCGTGCCGGTCGCGGTGAGTACGACGGTCAGTCCGTCCATCTCCGTGTCGCGAACGCCGACACATGGAAACAGGCCCGGCGGAATGTCAGCGCACCGGTTGTTGACGAAGAGGTTGCAGAAGCTGCCCGACGGCGGGTTGAAGGGGTTGTTGCAGTTCAGGTTGTTGATGCTGACCGGCGTTCCCGCGCTTCCCGGTATGAGGGCAATATTCACGCCGTTGAGGAAGAATCCGAATACGTCGTTGAAGGCCGTGTTGACCCATTCGTTGTACTCTTCCGAGGAGAATACATACTGGAACTGGATGATCTGCGTCCCCGTGCAATAGAAATCGAATTCCAGGCTGCACGCATCATAGGTCGTGTAACCGGGGATCAGTGCGTCCAGATTCGGGTCGCCGAAACCCAGATTCACGCCGCTGGTGCTGTCCTGGCTGTTCGGACCCACGACAAAGGAGATGTCGCCACTGCTCAGGATGATGCCGCTCGGAAAATCCACGATGCCGGTGCCGCCGCTGAATATGCCGGCCGCGTTGGCTGTACCGGTGTAGGTGATATTCGAAACCGTCACGCCGGGGCCGAGCAGAGTCGTGACAAGATCCGCCGGCGTTAATCCTGAGTTGAGGTCCTGTGTCGATAGGGCGCGCGGAATCGCGTCGGTCGGGACAATACGATTATTACCTCCCGAGGGCAGGACCGGACGAGCGCCGGGCGCGGCCAGCGCGACGCCGCCCCCCAGGCTTACCGTCCATGCTGCCAATGCGAGGGTGCAAAAACGTTGTAATCGGCGAGACTTGTTGATCGATGTGCTCAAGACCTTCATGGCTTTCTCCCGACCGCGAGCTCAGACGCAGGCGAAGCGCGGGCTGGAGATGCCACAAGCATCGCGCCCTGAATCGCCGCTCCCGGCTCAGCTTCCGGACCTTGCGGGTCACGTTGACACCACGCGTCCGGATGCCATTACGTTAGGGAATCGTGGAGGGGGATGTTTAGGTATCTCTTTGGATACCATGGGCGACGGGTCGCGATTCACGGGGCTTGCCGAACGGTTTTCCAATTCCGGCTGCCACGGCGCTCATGTCGGGCGGCGGTGGTTGGGAAGGGTGAACGTGCCCGCAAGCCGAGGCGATGCCGAGGTACGGCTGAATCGCCCCGGGGATGGCGCGAGCGGTCATCGATTGCGGACCTGCATGAAATGATGTCAACGCGCGGGGCAGACACAATCGGCTTGCGGCCCCGCAGATTATGCCGCCGAATGCAATGCGGATTGAATGAGATCGGGGTAAGTCGGTGTCACTCGTGTGTCATTGGGCGTGGCGGGAATCGAACCCGCACGTCCTTGCGGACAAGGGATTTTAAGTCCCCAGCGTATACCAATTTCGCCACACGCCCAGTCGTTTCTTCGGTTCATCGGCCTGACCGTGGAGTAAGCGGTTCGGCTTCCTCTCCGCCGGTTCAAACGCAACGATCCATCTTCCACGCCTGATTCGGCTTCCGCAAGCGTCATGTGCGGTTCGCACACGGGCGTCGTCGGCTCGCGCGGATTATGATAACCTATCGAGGGGCTGTTTGGAGCATTGAATGACGGCATCCCGCATCGAGTTTTCACCACCGGCCAAGATCAATCTCGCGCTGGCGGTGCGCGGTCGACGGGACGACGGTTTTCACGAGATCGAGTCGTGGGTGGTCAAGCTCGATTGGACGGATCGGCTGTGGCTGGCGCCGTCGGACGCGCTGACTCTCGAAATCAGCGGCGCTGGCGCAGACTCAGCGATCGGCGTTCCCGGCGGCCCTGACAATCTCGTCTGCAAAGCGGCCATCGCGATGGCGCAGGCGGCTAATCGGCCTGCCGAGGTTGCGATTCAGCTGACCAAATTCATACCGGCGGGCGCGGGTCTGGGTGGCGGCAGCAGTGATGCGGCGTGCACACTGATCGGTCTGAATGAACTCTGGAATCTGAATTGGTCAGTGGAGCGTCTGGCGGAACTCGGCGCGGCACTGGGTTCGGACGTTCCATTTTTCCTTCATCGCGGGCCGATGTTCATGGCGGGGCGCGGCGAACGACTATCGGCGCTCACGATGAACAAGGCATTCTGGGTCTGTCTGATTCTGCCTCCTTTTCCGCTTTCGACCGCGGACGTCTATCGCGCGTGGGCGGCGTGCGGATCCGCCGGCGCGACGGCGCCTCGGAGCCTATCGCCGAAGGGGCCCGCGCCCTTATCCACTGCCGCGGCGCTCGCCGATCAGTTGTTCAACGATCTCGAAGCGCCGGCGTTCGCACTGTCCCCGGCGCTGAATGCGCTGCACAAAACGCTCGACGGTCTGCGTGGTGTCCGCGTCCGAATGACGGGTAGCGGAAGCACGCTCTTCGCGATTTTTGATGATCGTGAATCGGCGGAGGATTGGCGACAGACCGCATTTGGCTGTTGTCACGACGCGACGCGTTTTCAGATCGTTCAAATGCAGACGTGGGCATGATCTTGCAGGACGCTCGGCCACACAATCATCCGGGCGGAATGTCGAACCATCTCAATTTGCCAGAAAGAAAGATTGAATTTCGGGCCTAGGGTTGGGATAATTCAAGGAGGGATGTGGAATAGGTTAGTCCAGGTCCGAGAACTCGCATTCTCTGGGCCAGTCATGCCTTCCGGGTCGGCGGCCGTCGCTTCGATGGTTTTGCGCCGGCACTTCCCTACGCCTGACGAACCAGATGTCCAGAAAACCTGATCGTTGATCCCGACAGGCACGGAGAGCCCGAATGTTAAAATGCCGCACTTCCCGTTCGTTTTTCCTTCAATATGCAGCCGGCATTCTTGTCGCCGTATGTTGCAGAGCGGCCTTGGCAGGAGAGACGATTGAAACGCGTATCGACCTGTCCCATGTGCCGAAATTCAACGTGGTCATGACGCCGATTCCGCTGGAAGGAGACGGCTCCGGCGGCGGCGAGCCGAGAGGGACGTGCCCGCAGCAGCAGCGGACCTACGCTAATCCGGGTCTGTTTTCCGGAGGCTCCTACAACCTGCAGGGCGGCATGGTCGAAACCGAGATCGGTGCGGTGACCTATGTACAGCCTGCGGGCGATTTTCCCCTTCGCATCGACACGATGGAATTCATTCTGGGTACGCAGGCCGCCACGGTCCAGACGGTCACGCAGTACACCGTCATCGTCTGGGAGGGCGCACCGAACAACGGCAATCAGATTTTCGAGTTTTCTTCGGATGATCTCATACTGCCGCATGCCCGCATCGGCCCGGGAACGGCCGGCCTGAATATCCAGGTCAGCATTGATCCCAACGATCCGGAGCAGATCATCGTCGGTAACAACGGCTCGAACCGGTTCAGCATCGGCATTCGAATCGATCATCACAACAATCCGCCGACGGCCACATGTTCCTGCGGGCTTGGAAATCTCCCGGCCGTCTGTTGTCCGCCTCAGTCGACCACAAACGCATTTCCAGCGACGGATACGGACGGTCTGGCGTCGGCCGCGAACAACTGGCTTTATGCCCGGGCGTGCCCGGGAGCCACGGGATTGTGTACTCTGTCTCCGAACGGCTGGTTCAACTTCACCTCGACCGGCATGCCGAGCGGCGATTGGGTGTTCCGGGCAACATTCACACCCTTCTTTTGCGCCGGCTTCGGTCGATGCTGCAATCCTTCGAACGGAAACTGCACGGTGACAACCGAGTCGGATTGCCAGATCGCCGGTAGTAACTGGGGCGGCGAAGGGACCAGTTGCACGCCGAATCAGTGTCCGCAGCCGATGGGCGCGTGCTGCCGTATCAATGGCACCTGCAGTGAAAACGTCATTATTAACTCATGCCTTGGTGTCGGCGAGAGTTTCTTTCAGAATCTCACATGCGCTCAGGTGCAATGCCAGCAACCTGAAGGCGCGTGCTGCACCAACACCTCCGAAGTGCCGTGTCTTTCCGTCGATATGCAGACCTGCACGTCGGTGTATGGCGGCACTTTCAAGGGCCCCTTTACGGAGTGCGGGGCTGCGGCGTGCGTCGGCGGCTGCTGTTTCGGCAGCGGAAATACGAACTGCCTGGAGGTGACGAAACCGGATTGCACGCAGCAACTGGGCGGACAGTTTCAGGGTGTCGGATCGACCTGCAATGGTTTTTCGTGTCCGCAAGGCGCATGCTGTCTGCCGACCGGCGCATGCACTTTTGGCACCGTCGTTGATTGTCAGAACCAGGGAGGCGCCTATCAAAGCGGAGTATCCTGTGCGTCGGCGAACTGTCCGCAACCAAGCGGAGCGTGCTGCCTGAGCAATGGCGGATGCCTCCTGCTGCTCCAGGCCCAGTGCGGCATCATCTCCGGCGCGAGTTGGGCAGGCCCCGGGACGAATTGTGCGACCGGCTGCACACCGTCCTGCCCTCCGGCCGACGGCGATCTGAACGATGACAACCTTGTGAACGGTTTGGATGTGCAGGTCTTCAGCAGTGCGCTGGTGAACGGTGGAACACCGAGCCAGGTCTGTGCCGGGGACTTCAACGGCTCTTCGACGCTGGATCTGGGAGACATCAGCGGGATGGTCAATGCGCTGCTGTCGGCGCCGTGATGTCTTGAAAACGGTTTAGTATCCGCCGCTGTAGGGATTCTGATCGTAGGCCATGATGGCGGGTACAACTGCGCCGGCCAGCGCCAGGCCGACGGCAGCGGTTCGGAGCATTCCTGAAATCAGCGGCCTTGCGTCCGACTTCAGCAGGATACCCGGCACAAGGCAGGCGAGCGGCGCAGCAATCGGCGTAATGACGCGCCACCATGCCATATCTAGAAAAAACCGTCCGTTGAGAAACACGCCGACCACGATGAGCGGTGCGACGGAGAATAGTCCGGCGGCGAGCGCGCGTTTGCCGAGCATTTGAAGGATCATGCAGACGCCGACACCGGCCCCGAGCATTATCATCAGTTCAAGATAGGTCTGGCTTCCGGAAAGCACGAGGATCGCACCGCCGCCGAAGGTGACGAGAAGCCAGTGCCCGGCGAACCAGTTGCCACGGATTTTCGTGCCGGCCGCCTCGACCAACGCCCACCATATTGTGCCCACGATGGTGATCCCGATCATCCACGTTGCGGTCTCATTGGGATCCCAGGTGTGACGGATGAACGGCTGGAGCGTGGTCGCAGCGAGCGCGGCGATAAGCAGCGGCCGGAGCGTCCAGCGTATCCAGGCGCGATTAAGCCACGCATCCAGCATCAGAACAAGTGTTGCGGCCAGGGCGCACGGCAGGATCCATCGCCACGCATCGACCGACTGGGGGTTGCTCCAGTTCGGCTGCTGAAATCGGGCGAACTGTCCAACGGCATATGTCGCGAAGATGACGAGTCCGCCCAGTCGATTCGGCCATGCCCGCTCGTCGCGGCCGCGCGTCATGAGGAAGAGGATTCCGCCGATGACGATCGCGGCTGCGACGGGCAGCACGAGGATGTCGATGATCGCCTGCGTGTCAAACATGAATGGACCGCCGCGTCGTGATGCCTCAAGCCGGTCAACGCGGCGATGCCCGCGTCATTGATTATCGAATCACTGTTTGATTGCTTCGAGAGCAACAATGATCCGGACATCTTCTCCAAGCCCGCCCGGCATGTAGCTGATGCCAAAGTCGCTTCGCTTGACTTCGAAGGTGCCTTCGAAGCCGGTGCGCTGTCCGCCCCAGGGATCCTTGCCCGATCCGATGTGATCGAGCGTGACCGTGACGGATTTCGTGACGCCGTGCATTGTGAGATCGCCGGTTACCTTGAACTGGTCGGTCCCGCTTTTCTTGAACTCGCTGCTCTTGAAGCTGATGACGGGAAACTGCTTGACGTTGAAAAAGTCCGGCCCGCGAAGGTGGTCGTCGCGCTTCTTGTCGTTGCTATCGATGGAGTCGGCCTTGATGGTGATTTCGAGCGCGTTTTTATCGTCGCCGGACATCGTCAGCCTGCCGTCGATTTCATTGAAACGGCCATAGCAGTAACTGACACCCAGGTGCTTGATTCGAAAGTGGACGGAGGAGTGCGAATTGTCGATCTTGTAGTTTTCAGGCTCGGCATTGTTGGCGTTCGTGGTGAACGCAAGCCCGGTGACAGTCATCGTTCCCACCATCAGAGCGGCCAGCAGTTTCATAAGCGTATCTCCAATCAGAAGTTTCACTTTGGTTTGTGACGATGTTGCGGGTAGCTTAGGCTCGGCCGGAGCGGTTTTCCACGAATTTTGACTAACGAGAACCCGAAACGGTTCGAGATCGCGATGGTGCAGGACTTGTCGCATCCGCCCGATCGGCCGTATAATCGAATGATTCAAGCGACGCCCGCCGGCGCCTGTCTCGGTTCTCCCCTCGTCAATCGTCAGCATTCCTGAATTTGTGTCTGGCTATTTCGGCGCGAACTTCGCTGCCGCATTACAGTCCACGAGGTGAGAGATGAGCGACGGTGTACCCCTTTCGGAACAAGATTCGGCCATTGCGGCGGCGCTGAGTGCGATGGCCCGGGGCATGACGCCGGAGACGGCCGGCCATGAAGATTTGAACGCGATGATTCCGCCGGCTGAAACGGCGGACGCACATTTTGACCGCGCGACCGACGAGTGGGAGCCGCGGGTGATCGACGCATGTCGTGAACTGGCGTCGGCAGGCATTCGCCCACGTGACAGTGCGGTTCGGGCCTTTCTTACGGCACGGTTCGGTGGGATGCCTGCGAGTGAAGAGGTGGCCGCAATCATCAGGCGATGGAAGGCAATGCGCTGGAAATCGGCGGAAGTTCGTACGGCATACATCGCATATGCCGCGCTCGACGCCGAGCAACGCGCGGCATTCCGAGAACGAGCCGACGCGGATGATCATTCGCTCGCGGCATCCGTGGGACAGGGCGACGCCTCTGCATCGCCATATGAGATCCAGATTTTCTATCGCGGAAAGCACCTGCGGAGCGAGTTCGCAGATCGGGCGACCACGGCATGGGTCAAGCTTCAGAATCTGATCGACCGCCGGCCGCCGGATGTGACGCGACTCGACCTGATCGAGCGAACGGCGCAGAGCCCGCGTATGCTGAAGCACTGGACGCCGGCGATCGGCGACAACTCAGCGTGGTGAAAACGCGGTCGGAATGCGGATTTACCAAACCTCGAAGATTTTCAACAGCTGATCGATAAAGGGGGCGACGTCATTCACATCGACCCGATGGTCGCCATTGGCGTCAATGGACTGGCGCTGCCACTGCGCGCAGGGGGCGCCGGAAACAATGTCGGCAAACAGTTCGAGGTCTGCGCGGTCCAACTCATCGTCGGCATTCAGGTCGGCCAATCGCCGACCGATGACCACTCGATGCTTTGCGTGATTGTAAAACGTCTCATTACCGAGAATATGCAAGCGACCATCGGAGATCGCGGCGACCTGTCGTGATCGGGCGGTGGTCGATGCGGTGGCCCGCGCGTCCCGTGTGCAGTGCAGTATGGCTGACGGCGCGTCATCGCGCGTTGTCCGAAAGGCGAGGATGCCGGTCGGATCCGCATCGACCTGCATTCCATCACCGATGAGCAATGCAAGATGGGCTTTCTTATCCGCCAAGATCCACACGGCGCCGCCGGCACGGTTTTCGATATGTCCGTCGCCTCGCCATGTCCGGGTCACGATCACCGAATCGCCGATCTCTCCGGTTCCGCTCGCCGCTTTCACGGAACCCTCGAAGAGGGCGCGCTTGTTCCCGCCGTCCTGGACGATCCATTTGCCCTTGCCTGCGTCCTCTTCGGTGCCGCCGTCCAGCGTGCAGACTGAGAATGCGGATCGCGCCGCCGGCGCTTGCTCCGTGGGTGGGTTTTCCGGTGTGGTATCGTTCTCCTGAATGATCCGGCGTGTTCGCAGGTCGTATCGCTGGCGGTGAATCAGCGAGGACCACGACAGATCGGTGATGATCGGCGGACGCCTGCGCAGGATGAGTTGCCGGGATTCGCCGGTCCGATGCAGAATCGTCACAGCCCCCTCGCCGAGCACTTCAGCCGTCAGGTCGGGGTAAACGCAAAAGGCAGTTCGATAGTCGAGCCCGACGCCAATGAGGTCCTGCTGGGCATCTTCAAATCGCCGCGCCAGCATGACTGCCAGTCGCCCGATTCGCCCGCGTTCGGTGAAGTGCGTGTCGAATAGCACTCCGGGCGTGAGGCTTAGGAAACCGGTCGTCAAAGTCACGAGCGGATGAAACGGATCGCTCAGCGCTTCGTGTGACGCAAGCGATCCATTCAGCGCATCGAAGATGGCTTCGCCGAGTACGGCTGCGCCGGCACTGGTGCCGCCAATGACTCCGCCCCGATCGTAAACGGTTCGGATTGCGCGTTCGGTTGCGGTGCCGCGCCAGTTGAAGACATATCTTGATTGGTCGCCGCCGCGAAGCCAGATGATGTCCGATGAGAGAATTGCTTCGGCGGTATCCTTTAAGTCCGCGACCTCACGGCTCGGGATAGTGAGATGTCGGACGCTTGTGGCTCCGTGCTTCAGGAACACGCGTTCGACGGTTTCGTCGGCATCGGCATGATACCCGACCACGACGACGCGGCGTTCTCCACCATGTCCGAGCATCCACGCGAATACGTCGTCGGCCCATCGCCCTTTGTCAAGTCCGCCGCCCCCCTCGGCGCAAATGTAACCGCCAGCGTGAGCCGGCCGTGTCGCCGCAAGCGTCACCACCATGGCAGTGACCGCGATCCAGTTTGTGATTGAGGCGCGATTCGAGGCGAATTGCACAAGTTGAAGTTTCTTCATCAATGATTCCCGTCCAGGGTCGATTGGTTGAGCCATGGCGTCCTGAGTCAATCGACATTAGACCGGTCTATTCAGTGAGAGACAAGCGGGCGACAGGCAGCGCCTCGCGGCGCGGCGGTGGTCAGTCCGGGATTTCGCGTCCGTGAGGATCTTTATCCGGCGCGGTGAGATCCTCTGCAAGCTGATCTCGCATCATTGGTGTGAGGTAATGCTCAACGCGCTCCGCGGGCATGTGGAGATGATCCCTGGGCAATTCGAAGTGCTTTTCAAGGTAGGCTTCCCACAGTCGATGGCCGCGAATGAGCTGCGTTGCGCGCTCCAGTCCGCGTGGCGTCAGTCGAAGACCTTCATGGATCGCGCCGGCGGCGTTCGGCGCCAGAGTTGTGCGTTCAATGTCGCCTCGCCGAAGCAGGGACCCGATTGCTTTTCGAGTCGCGCCAGAGCGTCCGATCGCATCAAGCACGTTCGGCGTGCTCATCGGCTGATCGTCGCGGTTGCCCATCTCGTTCCATCGGAACAGAAGCCCGAGAATGTCCTCGCGGATGATCTGGCGCTCGACGGCATATCGATGGGCCGTGGCTGCGATCAGGCCATGCTCCGGCGCAAAAAGCAGAGCGAGCAAAAGGAATCCACCGGCGATCACCGCCATCAAGGCGGCGGTATTCGTATCAAAGTCGGCGCCGATCCATCCGGGGCCGAACACAACAAAAACACGACCCAGTATGCCGGTTGCGCCGGCAATCACCACGCTGAGCACGATCATGAGTCCCAGTCGATCAGTGAGCAGGTGGGCGCACACCGGTGGAATGATCAGCATGGCGATGACAAGTATCGAACCGACCGATTCAAAGTTTGCGACGGTTGTTAGGGCGACAAGGATCATCAGCGCGTAATGCATGATGT
The DNA here is from genome assembly GCA_019636475.1 of Phycisphaerae bacterium. NCBI lineage: Bacteria > Pseudomonadati > Planctomycetota > Phycisphaerae > Phycisphaerae bacterium. Next base: position 5,398 of record JAHBXN010000005.1, on the reverse strand, counting down.
TTGCGTTGATACCGAGCGTCGTTGCCAGTGCGGGATCGAAGGCACAGATTCTCAGTTCCTTGTAAAAAAGCGCGATAAAAAGCACATTCATCGTCAAGACGATCGCGAGGTTGCGTGCGGCAATCGGTGCGCCGAATACGGTCGCCTCCAATCCGATGTTCTCAATGTTGCCGTAGAGCACGCAGGAAGGGTCGAGATCGACCTGGTCTGCCGCCTGCCTGATGAGGATGAGACCGAGAGCAAAGAACACGCTGAAAATGACGCCCATGGCCGCGCCTTCTTCAACCTTGCCTGATCGACTGACCGCCTGAGTGAGCAGGGCGGTGAGCGTTCCGACCAAGACTGCTCCAATGAACATCGGCAGGGGCGAGCGGCTTTGCGACCAGAGAAACGCAATCGCGAGTCCGGGCAGGACAGCGTGTGAGATTGCATCGCCCATGAGGGACATGCGCCGCAGAACAAGGTAGCACCCGGGCAGCGCGCAGGATACGGCGCTCATGACTGCCACCGCCATGACCCAACCGTCGCTGGTCCAGTTCCAACTGTTCATGGCTGGCGCACGACCTCTCCATGCGGAGACGGCGGAATCTCACCACCGGCGGATAGAGTGCTCTCGAGTTCTCGCACCAATTCCGGCGAGAGAATATGCTCAATCATGTCTGCGTCGCGATCGACATGTGACGGCGCGATGTCTGCGTGACGTATGAGGTAGGCTTCCCAGAGTCGGTGATTTCGGAGTACGCGGTCAGCCTTGAGCCGCCCGGGCCTGGTCAGGGCGTATCGGTCGAAAGACAGTTTCGCGACTTCCTGAAGCCGTTGGCCGCGGCGAAGCAGGCTTTTCAGCGTGGACGCGGTCCAACTGCGTTTGAGCAAGAGTTCATTGAATGTGGATGCCGCGCCCGTGCCGTCCTGTTCCTCTCGTTCTGCCATCGCACGCATGAGATTCTGGTAGGCGATTCTTCGCCGAAGCGTGGCTTGTCGAAAGAGTTCGGCAGCGAGGCCGCGGAGCGGCGCGAATAACATGCTCAGGAAGAACACGAAGCCTGCGCAAACAACGATGACCGCACCGGTCGGCACGTTTGAAACCAGGGCGCTGAAGGTCGCTCCGATCCAGCAGCTGACCGCGCCGAAAAGCGCCGCCAGGACGGTCATTCGCCGCAGATTGTCCGTCCAGAATCGGGCCGAGGCGGCGGGAATAATGAGCAGGGCGACGACGAGTATCAGTCCGACGGCTTGAAGGCCGACAACAGTCGTGACGACCACAAGTGTCATCATCAACGCATCGATCACAAGCGGGGATCGGCCGAGCGATGCGCCGAAGTCGGCATCGAAGCAGACTAGTCTGAATTCCTTAAAGAACAGGACGCTACCGAGCGCGACGCCGACGGCCGCGGCGCCGATCAGGAGCGCGTCGCTGAGAATCATGCCTGCGGACTTTCCGTATATGAACCGGTCAAGACCGGCCTGGTTGCCGGTCTGCATCTTCTGGATGATTGTCATCAGGACCATGCCCATGCCGAAGAAGACGCTCAGGACGATGCCAATCGCCGCATCGACCTTGATTCGGCGAAAACGGCCAAGACCAATCACGCAGAAGACACCGAGGGCGCCGCTTACGGCTGCTCCGAGCAGCAGGGCGCCGAGCGACTTAGACTCGGTGATGAGGAAGGCAACGGCAATGCCCGGCAAAGTGGAATGGCTGAGTGCGTCACCAACCATGGCTCGTTTGCGAAGGTAAGCGAAGGTGCCGATCACACCTGCGGCAGCGCCGAGCAGTGTCGTGCCGATGACAACAATCCGCGTGTTGTAATCCTGGAGTGTCAGGGCCCGGAGATAGTCAGGCCACGTCGGCCAGCGAGAGTTGGAAACGGACGCCGGGCGGTCGTTCGTCGCGCTGCGTGATTGGTGGCCGTGGTCAGGTTCCGATGCGGCGGAGATACTTGCTGCAATAGACAGGGATGTGATGACCGCTCCGGCCAACAGGGTGCCCGGTCGGGTGTTTCGGATTGGCCGTATTACAGGTCCGATCACGCCAGCAGCCTCACTTGACCTTGCCGCCACGGGCAACCGCTTCCGCCGCTTCGACAAGCAAAGTCAGCCGCCCGCCATAGGTTTTCTGCAGATTCTCCTGCGTGAAAACCTCGCTCGTCGGACCGCAGGCGACAATGCGCATGTTGAGGAACATCACATGATCGAAATACTCGGGGACGGTATGAAGATCATGATGAACGGCGATGACGGTTCGGCCGCGGGACTTGAGTTCCCGGAGGATGCCGACAATTGCGGACTCCGTCGCGGCATCCACTCCCGCGAATGGCTCATCCATAAAGTAGGTCTCCGCATCCTGCGCGAGTGCCCTTGCCAGGAAGACACGCTGTTGCTGTCCGCCGGAGAGTTTGCTGATCTGGCGTCGCGCGAAATCGGCCATTCCCACCTGTTCAAGCGCATGCAGTGCGATTTCCCTGTCCCTCCTTCGCGGCGGCATACACCATGGAATTCGGCCGTAGCGGCCCATGGTCACGATATCCAGCGCGCTGGCAGGAAAATCCCAATCGATGCTTTCTCTTTGCGGGACGTAGCCTAACGTGTGCCGCGCCCGCCGATATTGGCTGCCGTAGAATAAGACACTTCCGGATGTTTTCGGAATGAGATCGAGGCACGCACGAATGAGCGTACTTTTTCCCGCACCGTTTGGACCGACGATGCCGATGAGCTGGCCCCGTGGAGCGGCGTAATCGATGTCCCATAGCACCGGTTTGCGATGATATGCCACAGTCATGTCATGAATCGAAACCGGGGCCGCGAGATCGTGATCTTCGTGCGGAGCGATCGTCTTTCTTGTCAGGGAATTTCTCGCCGGCGGGGTGTGGGGTTTTTGTTCAGACATTTTCCGGCTCATTTTTCGAAAGACAGCTTGCCGTGCAAGCCCCGGATCGGGGCGTCTCCGCCGAGCGATCGGGTGATCGTGGTCACATTGTGATCGATCATTCCGACATAGGTGCCCTCGTAGGTGCCCGGTTTTCCCATGGCGTCGGAGTAAAGCGTTCCGCCGATTGTGACTGTATGTCCGCGAGCAGCCGCGCCTTCGATGAGCGCACGAATGTTCTTATCGGAGACCGACGATTCGATGAAAACCGCTTTGACCTCACGGGTCACCAGTAAATCGACGAGACGGTTGATGTCCGCGATGCCGGCTTCAGATTCGGTACTGATGCCTTGAATGCCGTGAACTTCCATGCCGTAGGCACGTGCAAAATATCGGAACGCATCGTGGGCGGTTACGAGTACGCGGCTACGCTCCGGGACGGAATCCAGGCATTTTCGCGCGTAGGCGTCGAGCTGCGTGAGTTCTTCGGCAAATTTGGCGTGATTGGCCACAAAGGTCTCTCGCCGCGGTGGATCGAGATTGCCCAGTGTGATGGCGACCTGCTTGGCACAGATCGACCACAGCGAGGGGTCCATCCAGACGTGAGGATCCGGATGCCCGCCGAGGGCGGCCGGCACGATCAGTATGCTCTCGTCGATGAGATCGGTTACGGCATACACCGGCCTCTGTCGGGCAACCTTAATAAAGGTATCGGTCATCCGGCCCTCAAGCAGGAGGCCGTTGTAATAGACGACATCCGCCGACGTCAGTGCAAGGACATCCGATCGCGTGGCTTGGTACAGATGTGGATCGACACCTTCCCCGATGATGCCCAGGACGTCCGCCCGGTCCGACGCAATTCGGCGGACGGTGTCTGTGATCATGCCAGTGGTGCAGGTGATCTTGAATCTGGCGGCCGGCGGCGTTCGATGCAAATCTTCAGTCGAAGCGTTTCGGTTCTTGTTGGCGTCGCCCCCGAGTGCCGGGTTCTCTTCGCGACAACCGATCAGGGCGATGGCCGTCAGGCACGAGGCGACGATACAGCAACGGCAGGGGCGGGACATGCAGTCAGACTCCTCCACACAACTCCGGCGCGCGAAAGCGGGCTTGCGATGGCGTCAGAATTTAGCAGAGGCTATACATTCGGTCAAGTCAAAAAATGAAGAGCCCACGCAATTTATCATCGCTCAACGAACAAATCGCCTTGAACCATGTTGTCCGGACGGTTACGCTAAATGCGGTCGAAGTCAGTCCGGTGTGCGGTCCGATCCGGCACAGGGCGTCTGAAGTGGGCGCCGATGGCCCGTCCGAGTGAAAATCGAAAATGCCCACGACCTTACGTCGCAAGAAATCCACAGCACCCACTCGTTCGGCACTCTCCACGGTGGATGGGCATCGCCGAACGCGATCCGACCACGCCCGCGAGATCGCAGAGGACTATGTGGAGTTGATCGACGACCTCATTCGGGAGCGGGGCGAGGCTCGGGCGGTTGATGTGGCCACGCATCTTGGCGTTACCCAGGTCACAGTGACCAAGACTATCAATCGCCTGAAGCGTGAAGGGCTGGTGACTTCAAAGCCGTATCGCTCCATTTTTCTTACGAACGAAGGCAAGGCTCTCGCGGACTTCACCCGTGAACGACACCGAACGGTGCTGGACTTCCTCATTGCACTGGGTGTGCCCCGCGCCGATGCGGAAATCGACGCGGAGGGTATCGAACACCACCTCAGTCCGCGGACGCTTGAGGCCATGCGGCGGTATTCGCGAAAGCCCAAAAGTTCACCGTAGAGGCGCGGTATCGACATACGGCCCATGAGAAATTTCTCGCAGGCCCGGTCGCACATCCAGTTCGCCGCCTTGATCCTCATGGGTTGCATGGGCTAGTGACCTGCCCCCCATAACCCGGTCCATGTGTTGAGTGGTAAACTCATGGTCTTGGACCCTGGAATGGAGGACAGGTTGATGAGTTCACGGAATCGATTTTCGACGGAGCAGATCATTCACAAGCTGCGTGAGGCGGAGGTGGAGTTGGCCAAGGGCCGGACGGTGGCGGAGGTCTGCAAGCAGATCGGGGTTACGGACCAGACGTACTATCGATGGCGCAAGGAGTACGGCGCGCTGAAGATGGATCAGGCGAAACGCCTGAAGGAACTCGAGCGTGAGAACAGCCGGCTGAAGAAGGTGGTGGCCGACCTGTCGCTGGACAATGCGATCTTGAAAGAGGCCGCCAACCCAAACTTCTGAGCCCGGCTCGTCGACGGCTGACGATCGATCACGTTCGGGAAGTGCTTCCGGACGTGTCAGAGCGTCGGGCGTGTCGGGTACTCCATCAGGCCAGGGCGACACAGCGTCATCGGGTGCGCATTCGCGATGATGAGCCGCGGCTGGTTCAACGGATGATCGAACTGGCCGGCGTGTACGGCCGTTATGGTTACCGCAGGATCACGGCGTTGCTGCGGCACGAAGGCTGGTGTGTGAACCGCAAGCGGATCGAACGACTCTGGCGTCAGGCGGGACTCAAGGTGCCGAAG